>CAZNES010000020.1:0-59493 GCA_964572145.1 uncultured Syntrophobacteraceae bacterium | reverse complement strand
ACCTTGTTTATGACCTCAAGGAGCCTTCCGTCAAAGACGTCCACTTCACTGAGGCAGGCGGGAGCGAAATGGTGCTTATTGTCCAGGTCAAGCCTATGTACCCCGGCCATGCGCGAAAGGTTGGATTAGTTGCGGCAAATCTTTTAGCCTCTAGCCTCGGCAAATTCGTCTACATCGTTGATGACGACATCGATATCCGGGACCCCTTTTCGGTGGAGTGGGCGCTGTCGTTTCGGGTCGACCCGGTTCGCGACGTCCAGATTCTTCCCCATTCCTTTTTCCACATTCTCGATCCCGCCGTCGGGCAGGCCGAAAGCGTCCTCGGGGTAGCGCCGGGATCCAAAATTGTTATTGACGCTACGATGAAAGGAACCTATCCGGAAGTTTCGTTACCGGCTAAAAGATTTATGATGGAGGTCTATGAAAACTGGCAGGCGACCGGCCTGCCTGCCATTAAGATGACGGACCGCACACGGCTCTTGCTGGAAAGGCACGGGGAGGGACTAAGCTATAAGCCCTTTGAGTCGTTGACCGGCCCAGGATCCTCCGGATAGCCAACGCTTCGCTCCTATTTGTACAGACTGTCCACGAACCCGCTCTTTTCCAACTCTACGAGGTAGCTATCATCGATCATCTTTTCGGGGTCGAGCTTTAAGATTTCCGGCGTCCTTTTTCCGATTTCCTTAATCACAGCGGTCAGGCCCTCTCGAGTCACATGCGGGGTCCTGCTGTAAAATTCGTTTGCGAAGACGTCGCGGGTTTCGCTGAGCAGTTCCTTATCCTTTTGGGGGTCGAGCCCCTGATATTTTGCGATGACCTTCATAACGGCAGGTTTGTTCTCTGGCTTCTTATAAAAGGCAAAAGCCTCGACCATCGAGCGGAGAAATCTTTTTACCGGCCGTGGGTTCGCATTGTAGTAACTTCTCCTGACGATCATAGCATCCGACAGATAAGAAATCCCTGCTTCCTTGAGGCTGATGAGAGTGTGCAGGCCGAGCTTCTTATAAGCTGGATTGAGAGGCGGGGTGATGACCGTAGCTTGAATGGCTCCCTTGACAACAGCGGTCGCGCGCACGTTCTCGCTTCCGATCTGAAGAATAGTGACTTCTTTTTTTGGGTCGATGCCGAATTTTTCGAGCACTGCCTCGACGGCAAAATGGGAGGAACCTCCAAATCTACTGATACCAATTTTCTTTCCTATTAGGTCTTTCGGCGTCTTGGTAGAACTGTCTACAATAAGATGGAACAGCATCGACTGGTACATTCCGCCAATAAAAATCAGATCAAGACCTGCTAGCGCGCTGCTAACAACTCCGGCCGAGCCCGCAACCGATATCTGGACGTCATTATTGATAAGAGCTTGAATGTTCGTAGGGCTGCTTTGAACAAAAATCAATCGAACATCGAGGCCATTACGATCAAAAAAGCCCGCCTCCTTCGCAACCCATAGCGCCGAGAAGCTCGGACTCACGGCGGAATAGCTCACCGCTATCTGATCTCGCGGTCCGGGTATGGCATACTCCGCTGTTTGCGCCGGGTATGCTCGATAGGAGAAAATGAAAAGCATGGCCAACGTGATGACAGAACGGATCCAAAACCTCATTGCGACACCTCCTCGTCGGAACGTCTTACTTAGAAACGCTACTTTTGTTTCGCCATTGCCTCGTTGAACATCCTCTTGATCTCGGGATCTTCGTCCTCGTATTCGATCTGGTCTCCGCCCTTCCTGGCGTCCTTGTCGAGAGGGATCTCGCCCCAAATGGGGTATTTCTTGCTGTTCCACCGGATCGCCAGATACCGCGCCGGCGAGTCGCTGGCATTGAAGTGCTGGTGCCACCAGTAGTTCGGCGGCACGTAAAGCGTATACGGACGCCAATCCACTTTTACCCGCTGGCGCTTCTCGGCCCACAGAAGAGAGTAGCCGTTTCCGGTGAGGTGGATGATGTGGGCCCCGGGGTCGTGGCGGTGGGCTTTCTTGTAGGTACCCACGGGGACCTCGGAGACGTGGGCCGTCAGAGTGTTGTTGGCGAGCTCGAACTCCATGTTTAAGCTGCCGCCGCCCCGCTCCTTCCACTCTCCCAGTTGGAAATTCCGGACGTCCGGGATCAGCCCCGCTTCGACGACGGGTCGATTGGCTTCTGAAATTCTTTTGGTCGGACGCAGGAGCGCTTTCTTCCCGTAGAACTCGGGCCCGAAGAAGCGGTCTTTGAATTCGTAGCTGTTGTTTAAAACAAAATCCAAATCGTGCAGCAGGTTGAAAGTCAGCGGAGCCGTCGTCACGGAGAGGTATCTCGCGGGCTCGCTCGCGCTCGTGTTCATGTGCTGGTACGAGTGATTGAGCGGCGGAGAGAAAAGAGAGCCCTGCTTCCACTCGAAAGAGTGCTCTCTTCCGGCGCTGTCGCGGAGCAGGGTCTTACCGGCGCCGCCGACAACGAACACGATTTCTTCAAACAGATGTTTTTGCGGCTTGAGAGTCTTTCCCGGGGGAATCTCGCAGAGATACGCATCGTTGGTCGCGTAATCCCCGAACAGGTTGATGAAAGCTCCCAGACCTCCCATTCGCTCCCAGGGCTCCAGCTTCGCCGTTCTGATATCCTCGACGTAGAATCCCCTAAAGACCGGGACTCCCTGCGATTCCACCCACTTGGTGTACACGCTTTTTTCGACTAATTCGGGACCTTGCTCTATTTCCATCGTTTACTCCTTCGCGGCCGTTTGATTTGATTTATTTGTTTTCTCCAGGAATTTCCTTACAGCCAGGACTATGTTTTGGTAGCCGGTGCAGCGGCAGAGATTGCCCGAGAGCGCCTTCCGAATCTCATCTTCGCTCGGGTCGCTATGGTCCCGGAGAAAGGGCACCAACGTCAGAAGAAATCCAGGCGTGCAGTAGCCGCACTGCAGCGCATGCCATTCCCGAAAACTTTCCTGCAGGGGATGAAGCCGCTCACCCTGACTGAGACCTTCGACGGTTGTAATTTCGGCACCGTCAGCCTGAACGGCAAACATCAGGCAAGATCGGGTCGACTCTCCGTTAAAGAGGACCGTACACGCGCCGCACGCGCCATGTTCGCACCCGACATGAGTCCCGGTGAGATCGAGCTCTTCTCGCAAAAAATCACAAAGGTTCTGACGGACTTCGACATTTCTATGGTAATCCTTTCCATTAACCGTAATTGATATTTTCTTTTTGCTAGGCATGGGTTAACGAAATCCCCGATCGGAATGATCAGTCACGAATATCCTGCACAAACCACTCGGTCGGCAACTCCCGCCCCATTCCGCGCTGTCTGGCCAGCCGGTAAACCATGCCGGCGACAGAAACGAATTGCAGCCCTTGAGTTCCACTATTTATAAACGATGTAATCTGGTTTGGTGAAGTTCGTCCTGTCACCTTACCGGTCAACAGATCCAACAGAGTGGGGTATTTTTCGGTGTTGATCTTCACTTTAGACTTGGGAATCCGCGACAACTCTTCAGGCTGACCGGCGGCATACCCGGCGAAGTGAAAGGGCCGGAAAGCCGCCTCTTGCTGAATAGAGGGCAGAGTGAAATCTCCCAAGCGTATGACTACATCGCAGCGCTCGTACACCTCATCCGTCGCAAATTCTCTGATGTCGAGGCTCGTGAGGTGCATCCCGGGCTCGATCCACTCCGGCCTCGAGAGAACAGGAACTATAGAATCCGTGCAGGTAGCTACAATATCCGATCCTCGAACCACAGGCTCGAGAGCACTGAAAGGCTCAACCGGAATTCCGAGAAGGCTACCCATTTCCGCGGCATACTTCTCGCGCCGTTCAGCCGAGCGACTGTAAACCTTCACGCGCTTCAGGGGCCGAACTTCAGCAAAGGCCCTGAGATACGCACGCGCCATGCC
The DNA here is from genome assembly GCA_964572145.1 of uncultured Syntrophobacteraceae bacterium. GTDB lineage: Bacteria > Desulfobacterota > Binatia > UBA9968 > UBA9968 > JAJPJQ01. Next base: position 55,619 of record CAZNES010000020.1, on the reverse strand, counting down.
TCCGGAACCGATGATTCCGACGACCTTCGCGTCGTCGCGGGCAAGATATTTTACTCCCAACCCGGCGCAGGCGCCGACCCTCATGTGTTGAAGGACGCCGTCGTTGATGATGGCCAGAGGCTCCCCGTTTTTGGTGCTGAAAAGCATGATCAGGCCGCAAAAAGTGCCCGGCTGGATGCAGTACTTGATCTCGTTCTCCCCCTCAGGCCAACAAACGATATCGGACTTCATCCGAGTCGCGAAAACCCCGTAGGTCCGGCATGCGCCTTCCATACTTCCCCAGCGGAAATAGCCGTCCTGTCGGTCGCAGGGCGCCCAAACATCAATTCTTGGACGGTGGACAGCGTTGCCGGCGACCAGATCCTTGTAGCCGACCTCGAGGGCCTCGAGGCAGGTCTTCATATCGAGGAGCTTTTCAACGTCGGTGTTGTTCAACAATAGCATTTCACCAACAAGTCAACGCAGCTTGAAAATCTCCAAGTAGAGTTTCACCGTCTCGTCAAAGTTCTCATAGCTCTCGGGGGTTTCCGTGATCCGCTTATAACCCCTGAAGAGGCGCGGCGGGTCCGGCTCGACGTCCCTGCGCACCGGAACACTCTGGAATCGCCTGAACATCTCCTGCCCCTCTTTAGATAAAAGAAAGTCGATGAAGAGTTTGGCAGCATTGCGGTGGGGAGCCTTTTCCGCCAGCATCACCGGATAAATCTGAACGACGGCAGGCTCGAGAGGAATCCAATCCATCGGAGCCCGATTGGAAGTCATCCTTTGGATGACTGAGTTGTAGGCGATGGCAAGCGGATACTCTCCTGCAGCGGTCAAATTAACTCTCATACTATGGCCCCTTCTTGCGACGGGATCTTGCGCCGCCAAGGCCCTGAAGTAATCGACCGCCTTTTTCTTTCCCCATGCCGCGATGAGCCCCTGAAACATGCCGTACGCTTCCGTGTCGATCGAAATTTTTCCGCCTTTCCACTTTGGATCCAGCAGAGCTTCATAAGTTTTGGGCACGGCTTCCTTCTTTACGAGATGCGTGTTGAAGCCCAAAACGTAGGTATTCACGTAATAAGCCGTCCAGAAACCCTGCTTATCCATCAGATCGTCGTCGATCATCTTTGTTTCCGGTGATCGATACGCGGTGAGAAGTTTTTTCTGCATGAGGGGGAGGAGGATTTCTGCTCTTCCCAGGGCCACATCCCAGACGTGCCGCCCGGCCTGGGCTTCCGTCAGGATCTTGTTCAACAGCGGGCCGCCTCCCGTGCGAAAGAGCACGGGCTTGATGAACGGATACTTTTCCTGAAACCGATCCGTGACCTGTTTGCCCTGCTCCAGGGTCATGATCGTATACCAGACGACTTGTCCTTCTTTCTTGGCGGCTTCGATGATCTTAGGATCCGCCGTTTCCTGCGCGGGCACAGAGAGTCCAAGACCCAAAATCGACAGAACTGAACAGAAAACAACCAAAGCCTTAGTTGGATATCGTAATCGGAGCAGCATCAACCTCTCCTCGCCCGAGCGGCGTACTATTTGGCAAATCCGTAGCGTTCCCATTGACTCCGCACCTTGGTCATGTGCTCCTTCGGTGGAATCGCAACGGCCGGGAAGAGAAACTTTCGCATCGCATCGATCCCGACCTTGGAACCGGTAAGCTGTTCGCGTATGTGCTGCTGAACGTCAGCGGGAGCAACCGATGGATCGAGCTGCATCGCCGGCGTGTCGCGAAATACATAGACGTCTTTCTGGGGCTGAACGTGAAAGCACATCGCCCACTGAAGCTCGAAGGGATCGCGCACGTCAATGTCCGAATCGACGACGACGGTAAATTTTCCCAAGGCCGGATCGATGCTCCAGGCTCCCCACATGGCCTGTATGGCTTGTCCCGGAAACTCCGCGGTCATACTTATTGCCAGAAATGCGGTAGCGCTCCCGGCGGTGGTGAGGTGCACATCGCGCACGCGAATCCCTCGCTGATCCCGCAGATACCGAAGGATGGCGCGCTCGCGCCCATATGCCTTGATGGTGCTGCTTTCGCTCGGCGGCATCTGGCTTAAGAAGGCGTGAATGATGGGATTCTTCCGACGTGTAATCGCCGTGACTTCCACAACATAGGAATCACCGGAGACTCCCATGTATCCCGTGAACTCGCCGAATGGGCCTTCGTGTTCTCTAACTCCTGCCGGGATAAAACCCTCGATGACCAGTTCTGCGTTGGCCGGCACCAGCAAGTCGTTGGTCTCGCATCGCACCACCTCGACGGGCTCGCCGCGTAAACCGCCCGCCACCGCGACCTCGTCCATGTCATAGGGTATCTTGCTGACCGACGTGAGAGGAACCGCGGGCTCGGAACCGAGCACAATGGCAATAGGAGTGGGCGCTCCTTTTTCTTCATAAAGGCCGATTTGTTTTCGCAGATGCTGGCGCAAATTTACCATGAGACCCAAACGCGCTTTCTCGCGCATCTGGATACGGTAAGTCCCGACGTTCCCCACGCCGGTCTGCGGATCCACGGAGAACACCTGAGGAGCGGTAAGATAAGGGCTTGGGTCCTGGCCGACCGTCCAGACCGGAATAGGAAAGGCCAGGGCATCGACATCCTTACCTTTCTGTATGACCTCTTTGCACGGGCCCGTGTTCACCTTCACGGGCGGAATTGGGTTCGTATATGCCTTTTTCCAGCGGTCTTCGATTCCGTCTACGGTTGTCTGGAGGGCAAGGGCATAAATGTCAAGGGAAGCCCCAAGGATTCCAACAACCAATGGCATGTTATGGCCACTGATCCGTTCAAAAATTAGCGCAGGCCTTTGAGACTCGGGAATGTCTTGAAAAACGCCCCGCGTTACCGCGGCGATCTCCCAGTCCTTGTCCACTTCACAAGTTACGTGGTGCAGCTTACCGGACTCATCAAGCTTCTTTAGATAATCACGCAGGTCACGATAACCCATCTCCTATGATCCTCCTTATTCTTCAACTGGACTCAATTTTAAGGTCTCCAGTTTCCCAGTTCTTTTTTTACTTTCTGAGCTAGTGCGAAATCAAAGATGCTCAATGGTATAGCCTTGTCTACCTTTAGCTGCTTCTTCGATTCTTCCAGAATGTCTCGTTGCTCCGTTTCAGGAATGATGCCATCATCAGTGAAGTACTTGATGTTCGCGTCATAGGTGCGTTGAGCGAGTTCCTTGTCATCCATGTTGGTGAACTTTTGCAAGATATCCATTGTGAACGTCCTGTCTTGTTTCATGACCCTTAACCCCTTCAGTCCAATACGGACCAAGGATTCCACGACTTTCGGCTCTTGGCTCAAGGCAATGTTGTTGATCGAGAAACCCCCAAACGCATTAGGCATGAAATCCCCCATAAACCCCAAGTTTCGAAACCCTAGCGTTTCGGCTTGGAAGTTACGCGGCGAGATGAGAGGGGTTGCATCTATGGCGCCGGCCTTCAAAGCCAGAAGACGGGCTTCGGTTGGCCCGATAGCAATAATGGTTACTTCTCGAGGGTTAACTCCGGTTGCTCCGAGCATCGCACGCGTTCCAACATCAGAGGCTCCACCAATTCCTGAAACCCCAATGCGCTTGCCTTTTAGATCGGAGATGTGCTTGATCTCCGGTTTTGCCATCAGAAACATAAGAGTCTTAGACGAGGCCACCCATAAGACTTTGGCATCGATTCCAGTTACCGCAGCTTGAATTCCGGAAGAGGCACCGCTGGAGTAAAGCAGACTCTGACTGGCTAAAGCCATGGTGATGGTTGTTGATCTCATGTAAATGAATTCCGGGCTTAACCCCTCTTCCTTGAAATACCCTTTCTTTTCGGCCAGCTGATAAGGAAGCTGTTCTATAGTGTAACTTGTAAACGCGATCCTTACCTTTTTGATTTCAGCGCCTTGTGCCAGTCGGAAGCAACCAGTTGCCGCGATGGCCAACATCAAGACGATGATCCTACATCGAGTGAACATAGCATTTCCCTTCCTCTGTGAGATGGAGTTATCGTATCGATGATGCCTTCACAATGTCCTTCGACTTAACGGGTTGCAAAGCTAAGGGTGTGTAGGCTGCAATAGATGATCCCAAACCTCCAGACATCCTATCCCTCTTTTCTTTGCTGTCTCGTACACATACCCGGCCACGGCAGCAAATTGGATACCGGTTCCTTGGTTGTTGACAAAGCACGTGACCTCATCGGGAGATGTCCGACCCTTGTAGCGGTCCAGAATCAAATCTGAAAGTTCCGGGTATCGGCTGATATCGTCCTCTACATACCGCTCTGCAAAGCGTTTAGCCGGGTTATCTCCTGCATCGGTCCAGTAATTCTTTGCGCCTAGGTGAGTATGGATGGCAATACGATCGGCTCGCCTTACAGCTGCCATGTCCACTTCTCCTGATGCGATATACGTGAAGTGCATCCCGGCAGTCAGCCATTCGGCCTTGAAGACGGGCTCATAGGATGTGGTAGCAGCCAGAACCAAATCGACGCCATCCATAACTTGCTTCGGATCACTCACTGCCTTGACGTTAATTCCCATTAACGGTTCCATCTCGCTGGCAAAACGTTCTCGGATCTCTGAGCGGACACTGTAAACTTTAACGTGGCGAATCGGTCGCACTAATCGGTGAGCAAGGAGTTGAGCCTTCGCCTGCCATCCGGCACCGAATAGACCAACGCTTTGTGCATCCACCCGCGCCATGTATTTGCTTCCAAGCGCGCTCGTCAAACCTACCAAGGTCTTTAGGTGATAAAAGAAACGGCCCCCCTCAGGCGATTTCCGGTCCAGCAAGGGGACATAGGTATGTGAGCGCGTGCGGTTCACCGTTTTTCCAAGTCCATAATCTCGATAAATCTCTTCAAGGGCCTCCAGGCAATTCCGGAGTCCCGTCTCCGTCATGATAATCTCTTCTACCTGTTCATAATTAAGTATCAGAACCTTCATGGATTACCTTTCGTAAGAAATTGGAAGCATTTCTTCTGGCTTTTCGATATGAACTTAAACCTATCTTTGGACTGCATCCGTCGAAAAATCCTTTTTATTGATCAATTGCCAGATCCGACTAGGGATCAAGGGAAATTCTCCAATCGATACGCCTAACGGCGAGAGCGCGTCTGCGATCGCGTTCGCGATGGCCGCAGGAGCGCCGATAGCGCCGGCTTCCCCTGCCCCTTTCACCCCAAGAGCGTTGAATCGGGAGGGAATCTCTATGTGCTCCGTATCGATAGAAGGAACGTCAAACGATGTCGGTATCAGATAAGTCAGATAGGACGTCGTTTGGAGTTGTCCGTCTTCATCATATTGGAGGTTTTCAAATAGCGCGTCGCCGATGCCGTGCGCCACGCCGCCGTGAATTTGGCCGTCCACGATCATCGGGTTAATGACCCTGCCGCAATCATGCGCCACAGCGTAGCGCAGGACTTTCACGAAACCCGTCTGGGGATCGATCCGCACCACCGCGACATGGGCGCCGTTGGCGTAGGTGGGCTGCGGAGGTGTGAAGTAGCACGTGGCCTCGAGGCCAGGCTGGAGGCCATCGGGAAATGAGCTTCCGGGAACGCCGCCGGATGCGATCGCGGCAATTTCGCCCAACCGAATAGACTTGGCCGGCATTTCTCGGCTCGAGACTTTGCCGTCGGAAAGCTCGAGGTCGCCGACTGGCAGTTCCAAAGTTTTCGACGCTGCTCGTAGCGCTTTCTCTCTGACTGCCCGCGCCGCCAGACTCACGGCATTACCTCCTACAACGGCCGTGCGGCTGGCAAAGGTTCCGGTGCCATAAGAGAGCCGTTCGGTATCTCCCAATGTGACATCGATGCTTTCTACCCCGATCCCCAGCTCGTCCGCGCAGATTTGCGCGAGTGTGGTTTCATGTCCTTGTCCCTGAGGCGGCGAGCCAACCGCGAGGGCGACGCGCCCGCTGCGCTCGACTCTCACCGAGGCGCCTTCCAAGGGACCGAGCCCCGACGCCTCGACAAAGCAAGACATACCCAATCCGAGAAAATGTCCCTCTTCCCGGCCCTTCTCTTGCTCCGTGCGAAATCCTGCATGACCGGAAAGCGAGAGCGCGCGCCTGAGACACCTCGGATAGTCTCCGCTGTCATAGGTCATCAGGCTTCCGTCGCGATAAACCAGGCCGGGCGTATAGGGCAGCTCTCCGGGCTGGATGAGGTTCTTAAGGCGAATCTCGACCCTGTCAATTCCAAGTTTGGCGGCGGCAATATCCACCATGCGCTCGGTGACGAATACTGCTTGGGGCCTGCCTGCGCCTCTCAACTGGCCGATGGGAACCTTATTGGAGTACACGGCCTTCGCTTCAAGGTGGAAGTTGGGGATCCGATACGGGCCAAGAAGCGAGCTCAGAGTTACCGAAGGCACAATAATGCCCCAGGGAACATAGGCTCCCATGTCGACGATAAAGTGATCTCGAAAAGCCAAAAACGTTCCGTCTTTACGCAAGGCCAGTTCTACGTCATGAATTTGCTCCCTTTCATGAACGGAGCTGAGAAAGTGCTCTCTTCGGTCTTCGATCCACTTTACGGGGCGAGACAGGCGATAGGAGAGATAGGCGACGAGAAAATCTTCCGGGTAAAAGATTCCTTTGGGTCCAAAGCCGCCTCCGACGTCGGGGGCAATGACACGGACCTTGTCCTCCGAACAGGAAAACAGCTCTGCAAGTATTCGCCGGTGGAGGTGGGGTGCTTGTGTCGCAGCCCATACGGTGAAGATTCCCATGCGGGCTTCGTAATGGGCTATAATCGCGCGCCCCTCGATTGACTGACCGGTTCCACGTTTGAGGAAGAACCGCTTTCGTATGACGAGATCGGACTGTTTCATGGCTTCGTCGACATTGCCCGAACTCTGTGTGAGATGCGCGGCCAGATTCTTGGCCAGGCTCTCATGAACGATCGGACCGTCCGGTTCGAGGCTCTTTTCAGAACACACGACCGCGGGCAGGGGCTCGTAGTCAACCTCGATCATATCGATAGCATCCTCGGCGACGGCTCGCGTCGTAGCGACTACGACTGCCACAGGCTCGCCCACATAACGTACTTTTCCTTCCGCCAATGGCCTAGGAGTAGCCGCCTGAAGGGAAGGGTGCGGAACAAGAAGCGGGAACGAACGGTTACAATTCCCTAGATCGTCAGATGTGAAAGCGGCGAGGACTCCGCGCGCACGGCGCGCTTTGCCAACGTGGATCTTCAAGATCTTGGCGTGTGCCTGGATCGAGCGCAGAACAGCCATGTGGGCCATGCCAGGAAGCTTCAAATCGTCCACGAAGTTCCCTTTCCCGGTAAGGAGGCGCAAGTCCTCCTTTCTTTTCACCGGTTGGCCTATAAAAGGATTGCCCACTTTGCCCAGCTCAGTTGTTTTCAGGACGTGTCTGTTTTTTGATACGTCCGATCAGCATCTCTAAAGCTCTGTAGGTCAGGACACGCGCGAGGTGTTCACGATACTCGGAGGAGCCGTGAACATCGCTGTAGGACTCCAAGCCTTCTGTTACGACGGCAACGGCTTCGTTTACGATTTTCGGTGTCAATCGCTCGCCCACAAGAATCTTTTCGACGGAAGCGGCGCGATAGGGAACCGACCCCGCGCCGCACAAGGCAATTCTCGCCTGGCGACAGCATCCTTCCTCATCAGTTTCTAGCATTGCAGCTACGCCGGCTAGCGCGAAATCACCCTCACGCCGGGAGAACTCCAAGAAAACAGTCCTTGCCGTCGCGGAAAGTCTGAGAAATCTGATTTCCTCCAGGATTTCCACTGGCTCGAGACACGTCATGTAGGGACCTTGAAAGAACTCTCGTGACGGAACCCAGCGTACCCGATCTCGGCTGCGGATTTTAATCTCCGCGTCAGCACAGAGAGCCACCGCCGCTAGCTCCGCTGCGGGATCTGCGTGCGCGAGGCTCCCCCCTATGGTACCCCGGTTACGGATAGCCTGATGGGCAATGTAGCCGATTGCACCGGGCAAAAGCGGATAGTTCCGTTTGAGCCCTTCATCGGTTTCTAAATCCGCTTGACGCGTCATCGCTCCGATGCGGATCTCCTCTTCATTGTCTGAAACGTATGATAGTTCCCGTATACGGTTGATATCCACAACGACGGCGGGTCTGGCGAGCCGAAGGTTCATTATGGGAACCAGACTTTGCCCGCCGGCGAGAACTTTAGCGTCCTCGCCGTGTTCGAAAAGAATAGAAAGGGCTTCGTCTAAGGTATGGGGGTCGCGATAATCGAAAGCGGGAGATTTCATAAAAGCTTGCAGACGATGCGAGATTGACGCGGAATTGTCCCCTTACCGATAGAGGGCATCGATGAAGCCGCTCTGGTCAATTCTTCTCATAAAACGTTCATCTACAAAATCTTTCGGATCCTTGGGCTCCTTCGAGTATTGACCGAGAACAACCCTTATCGCTTCAAGCGCCGGATAAGGTTTCTGACGAATTAGTTTAACAGCTACTTCCCTTTGCGCGGCCTCTAAAAGATCACGATCTTTTGCGATATCGACTCTCAGATACTTGGCCATAATGTTCACGGTCTTTTCCTTTTCGATTTTGGCATCTCGGATAGCTGCCACAAAGCCTTTCAAAAAGGCTTCCACTACTTCCGGACTCTTGTCGATAAAACCTCTCCTTGTAACCACGTTCTGCTGGGGGAAAGGGAGCTTAAGTTGGACCATGTCCAGAAGGACCCTAAAACCTAACTTCTCTGCAACCCATGTTGACGGAGGGACCAAGACTGTGCCGTCGATGTTCCCTGATTGAAGAGCTGCGAACCGGTTAGCCTGGTCACCTACCTGCATAATGGTGATCTTCGATGTTTCCGGATCTACCCCAACCTTTTTGAGGGCCGCCCGTAACCCAAGCTCGCTTGCGGTGCCGAATCTACTGATCCCCAGCTTCGTTCCCTTCAGTTGTTCTGGTTTTTCTATAGAGGATTTAACTACCAACGCGTATGGGAAGGTGTCCACAGGGGTGGCAACAGCCACGAGATCCGCTCCCCGAAGTGTTGCTTGGACAAAGGTTCCGCCTACCACTATGATGTTCAATTCCCCCGCCAGCATTGCTTGGAGCATCGAGCTTCCACCAGAAAACATGATGATCTCGGTATCGAGACCCTGCTCTTTAAACCGTCCCAATTCCTTGCCTACATAAGCGGCAATATACTCACCACTTAAGCCAGCGAGCCCAACACGTAGCTTTGTGAGGGCGAAACTTGAGTCGGAACAAAGTAAAAAAAAAGTAAAAGCTATGAGCACGATATTCGATCGATCGTAAATTCTCATTGGGGCTACCCTTTCTGTCAAGTCTGAGAGCCTCCTAGCTCTATCAAATCTCCGGCTGGGGACCCCGGGCGTTAACCCAGGGGTGAAAGCCTCCGAAGGGTGGGAGGGTTTTGATCTGGGTTTCGTATTTCAAGTGCCACGGGCGTAAGCCCGTGGGTATCTACTTTAACTTGATGCCAAGAAGATGCTCAGCATTCTTATATAGAATCTTGTCCCGGTCCGCCCGTGAAAGGTTCATTCCCCATGGTGGAGGTTGACCCAACACATCGATGATACGCGTATGAACACCCACATCGTTAAATGGGCTGTCTGTGCCAAATACGAGCTTATCGGTGCCTAGAAATTCAACGGCTTCCTTTACCCGATTTAAAGGCCCCCAACTCATCTCTAAAAAGACGTTATCATACTGCGTTGCTACGTTGATGGCGTCATCCGAGAGAGCCAGCTTCTGCACACCCATATGTCCCAACAGGATTGGAACCTGAGGAAAATCACGAGCCAGGGGAGCCATTAATGAGGGCAATGAAAACGGAGTATCGCCCGTATGGATCATGACAGAGATCCCGAGCTTCTGCGCCTCTTCCAAGATGGGATAGCTCAGGTTTTTAGCCTTGTTCGGAAAATAGGTGTGGAAGTTGGGATGCAACTTCACCATCTTGAATCCGTGCTCTTTCACTAAATAGCGCAGCTCGTCACAGCCGGTGGCAACACCCTTGTGCGGGTTGAACATCATGGCCCCTATGAGGCGATCGGGGTGGGCCCGGACACTGTCGATCACGTACTGGTGCTGCTCACGGAAGCTAAGGTGAGGAATAATGGTAATTCCGGGCGTGGGCTGGACGACCGACTTGGCTACTTTAATCGGCTCACCATCCTGTAGATACGTCCCATCCATGGACTTAATAAGTGTTTCCGCCGGACAAACAGCAAAACTCCAAGCTGGCTCCTCTTCAGCGTAAATATGAGTATGGAAATCAATGATCATTTTGATCCCTCCATTCGATTTATTGGGTTGTTCCAACGTCTTTAAACTTACCGAATCTCAGCCATACCACAACGTCAGTCGAAAGCAAATTAAGAGGACCTTGACGGATCTTTATCCTGCCATCTGAAGTCGTAATTGCTCCCATACCCTGGCGGCTTTAGACTTCGTATCAGCATCGAGGTCCAAGCGCTGAGCATAGGGGCCTGATGGCTGAGTTGCATCAATTCCTACTTTCGCTGTGACACCTTTTTCTGTGGCCGAAGGATCCAAAATAACGCCCATGGATCGGGGCAATATCATAATACTGCGATCACCTTGCATCCGAGTGGACAAAGCCCATAGAACGTCTTTTTCGTTGAATACATCGACGTCGTCATCCACCACAATGACAAACTTGCACCCATGGTCAATTCCAAAGGTGGCGTAAATCGCCTGCTGGGGCTGACCCTCAGCGGTCTTTTTTATCGATATGTAACAGTGGAAAATCCCACATCCTGAGATCGGAACATGAACCGCCTTAACGTTGGGAACCGTGCGCCGCACCGTTTCATAGATGTCAAACTCACGCGTAAATCCCATGACAGTATTGTGGTCTCCGGCAAAACCCGAGCACACACTCTGATAGATAGGATTGTCTCGAAATGAGACCGCATCGACAACGAAAACGTGCTGCGTACTCCGGGCAGATGAAAAACCTGTGAACTCACTAAACGGTCCTTCCGGCTCGCGGACTCCAGACAGGATTCTGCCCTCCAACACAATTTCGGTCTGCGCAGGAACCATAAGGTCGATTGTGCTGCACTTCGCCATCTCCATGGCTTCTCCGAAGAGACCGCCTATCAGCTCAAACTTGCTCTCGTCGTATTGCAAGAGCGCCATCGAGGCTAAGGAGTGAATAGGGTGTAACCCGATACAAATGGCAGCGGGCAAATCTTGTTTGAGCTCTTCTGCGCGTTGCTGGTATTCCCACACGCGGCGCCGACTGTGAAGGCTGATACCAAGCTTGTTCTTTCCCTTAAGCATGCAACGATGGTAGCCCAAAGTATCCGTGCCCGTAACGGGATCACGGGTCACAACCATAGCGGCAGTAATGTACGGGCCCGGGTCAACCGGAAAATAGGTCAGAAGTGGAAGCTTGGTTAGATCGACTTGGGAACCCGTTTGAACATTGGCATGGAAAGGAGCCTTGCCGATGTCACGCGGAGCGATCTTCTTTGTGCTCCGCTCAATGTATTTTTGGGTAGCCTGCTCCAGCGGAACCTCTAGGGCATCGGCAAATCTCTTCCGGTGCGAAATAACTCCCGTAACGAGCGGAATGTTGGAGCCTTTGATACGATCAAAAAGAAATAACGGATAATGACCATGACGCTCGGCTTCCAACATGATCCCAGTGACCTCGTATTTGGGATCAACCTCATCGCGAACGTGGACGACTTCATTGGGTCGTCTTTTTTTCATTTCCTCGACAAAATCTCGCAAACCTTGACGCATAGTACTTCCTCCCTTTGTGTTTATAATTTGTTTAATTTTGCTTAAAATATCGGTCCATCTGACTCTGTACACCTTCCACCGCCAGGGCGTCCTCAAACCATCGCCTGACTTCGGGATCTTCATTCTTATATTCGATCTGATGGCCTCCGTCGGCAGAGTCCGTCATCATCTCCTCATTTTGGGCTAGATAGAAATGGTGTTTGCGACTGCCCCATCTCAGGGCTAAGTACCGAGCGGGAACTTTTCCGGCATTGAAGTGCTGGTGCCACCACATTTCCGGCGGAACCACGATGCTGCCCGGCTTCCAGTCGAAGCGGAGCTTTTCACCGCCGTCAGGCCACATCAGAGAGTAGCCCTTGCCTTCCAAAATAAGGACGTGCGCACCGGGCCCGTGACGGTGGCCTTTCTTGTACACCCCAACAGCGAAGCGCGAGGTGTGAGAGGCCATCGTGTTCCCGGAAAGTTCAAACCTTGTTGCGCTTGCACCTCCGCCGCGTTCTTTCCAGTCGACTAACTCGAGGGTGTTTACGTCTGCTATGAAGTTGCTTTCCCATATGTTGGTAACGTTCGTGATAGGATCAAAGTGCATCTTTCCTTTGGCGCTGAAATAATCGGCGATGGGCTGATACCGATCCTTAAATACGAAAGGGTTGTTAAAGACAAAATCCAGATTGTGATAGAGATTCATCACCAGCGGAGCGGAAGTTACAGCCAAAAAACGGGCCGGCTGATCGCCCTGACCATTGTGTAGCTCGTGCCAGGTGTTGAGGGGAGGCGCAAACAGACTCCCCTCCTGCCATTCAAAGGTCTGCTTAGGAGCACCCTCCACCCACACTGTGGTCGCTCCTCGACCCTTCAGAATGAAGATCATCTCCTCGTACATGTGCCGCTCCGGCTTCAGGCTCTTCCCCGGTGCAATCTCGCAAAGGTAGGCGTCATTGCTCTCGCCTGACCCTAAAAGATTAATCAGAGCACCTTTTCCACCTTTCTGTTCCCACGGCTCAAGCCGAGGAGTGTAGACATCTTCAACGAAATAGCCTTCAAGGACAGGAATGCCCTGCGAAGAGGCCCACTCCTTATAAAAATTGACCGGATTCATCGCTGCCTCTGCCTCATATCAGGATTGCTACGACTTCCAGCCTGAAAGTTCTTTTTTGACCTTCTGAGCAAAGCTGAAGTCAAAAATACTCAAGGGAATAGGCTTATCGACCTTTAATTCTTTCTTTGATTCTTCCAGAATAGCTCGCTGGTCTTTCTCTGAGATAATTCCGTCCTCGGTAAAGTAGCCAATGTTCCCATCGTAGATCCGCGCTGCCAGTTCACTGTCTTGGATCTTGGTAAAGCTTTGCAATATTTTTACCGTGAAGTTTTTCTCTTGTTTCATTACCTTTAAGCCCTTAAGACCGATACGAACCAATGCGTAAACTACGTTGGGGTCTCGATCCAAAGCAACGCTGTGGATGGAAAAGCCGCCAAACGCATTGGGCATATAATCGCCCACAAACCCCAAGCTCCTAAAACCGAGAGACTCAGCCTGGTAATTGACCGGCAGGGAAAGAGGGGAAGCGTCAATAGCGCCCGTTTTTAGGGCTATAAGGCGGTCGTTGGTAGCTCCGACAGCTATGATTGTTACGTCTCGGGGATTTACTCCGTTTGCGCTGAGCATGGCGCGCAAGCCAATGTCCGAAGAACCGCCGACCCCTGACACGCCAACGCGCTTGCCCCTAAGATCAGAAAGTTGCTTAATTTCGGGCTTTACCATGAGAAACATCAGAGTCTTGGCGGATGCTACCCAGAGAACCTTTGCTTCGATACCGCTCACTGCGGCGGCAATGCCTGATGTCGCCGCCATCGAGTAGGGGAGAGTTTGGCTGGCCATTGCCTGTGTGATCGTCGTAGATTTCATGAGAACGAATTCAGGGGTCAGGCCCTCTTCCTTGAAATATCCCTTCTTTTCAGCCAGCTGATAAGGTAACTGCTCCATGGTAAAGCTGGGTAATCCCATAGGCACTTTTTTAAGCTCGGCGGCGGTTGCCGGAGAACTGCTGACAATCAATAATCCCAACGCCAGAAGGAGAGCGCTCTTAGTTGCTTTAACATAGGAGACCATATCCAATGCTCTTTTCGTGGAAATATTTCTTGCTTTCTCTGTCAAAGGCATAGTCACCGTGCACCGCACAAAGCCTCGTCTCATTTCAGCCATAATCGTTGGTTCAATTAGCAAGACGGTAGAATCTCCGTGCATTGCCGGCCAGCACGGATTCCTTGTTTTGCTGGGACAGATCTTCACGACTTAGGAGTTCGTTGATTTCCTTCAAGCAACTCTTGGCATCGAAAGTTTCATGTGGGAAGTCGCTGGCGAACAGGAAAGGCTCGCCGCCAGCCCTCTGGACGGCAAATCCGAGGCCCGCATCGTCGCAGTCAAAACCGACGAAGATCCTCCCCTCTTTAACCTGCTTCTTGAAATACTCGCTTGCCTTGGTCCCGGGCTTAGGACCCATAATCGGCTTTCCCTCAAGATCCAATTGTACGTGCCCCGGGTTAAAAGACCTGTCGAGCCTGTCCATGAAGAAAGGGACCCAGGTCGCTCCTCCTTCGAGAAAACCAACTCGAAGATTAGGAAAGCGGTCGAACAGTCCATGGCAAACCATGGCGGCCGCCTGGACCATGATTCCAAAAGGGTGTCCCAGGGCGTGAATCGGATAGTAGGTGCTGAAGTTGTCCATGCCGAAATGATGATGCGAACCACCATGCACCGCTATGGAACAGCCGAGTTTTTCGGCCTCTTCATAGATAGGCCAATAAATTTTGGATCCCAGGTGGCTTTTCATTCCCTCTCCATTTGAGGGAAGCATGGCACCCAGCATACCGAGTTCTTTAACCGCGCGATGCAACTCTTCCACGGCCGCTTGGACGTCCTGGATGGGGATTAAGGCCATGCCTTTGATTCTTGGCGCCTTATTTATGAATTTCTCATAAAGCCAATTATTGTAAGCCCGGCAAGCAGCGATCGCCCACTCCTCGGATGCGAGTCGACCGTAAGACAGGGCCAGACCGGGGTACACGACAGACCACTCAATCTCAGTCTCGTCCATGAAAGCCACCCATTCCTTTGGACCCGGGTTGGCTAGGGAGTGAGGGTCTCCTTTTTGCCCTAAGTAGTGAAAGTGAAGATGATCAAGCGCTGGGAAGACATTCGTCGACGTATTTCCCTTGGGCATATACTTAGCGATTTCTTCTCCACAGGCGCCATCATTGACATGTCCGTCGGCATCGATAATTTGCATGGTTGGTTTCTCCTTGTGGTTGGCCTTAAGGTATTTCGATACCTTCCAGTTTCGCTAGGGTCATCGCGTAATCTTCCAGGGCCTTTTCCAGGGGATAGTCGGGCTCATAACCGAGTTGCTCGCGGGCCCGCGAGCTGTCTCGCGGGATCGGTTCCGTGGGGTAAGGCATCGGGTTTTTCCCCTTGAGCAGCGTGATGTCAACTCTCGGAAAATACTTCTTCAATCCGGCTACAATGTCCTCGCCGGTTACTCCTTCGTCGCTCCCGATGTTGAAGACATCATCCCTTAGATTCTCCGTAAGACATGCCAGGACAGCGCTCTTGGCCGCATCTCTTCCATAAAGAATCTCGCCGGGGCCGTAAGGCCAATTGATCTTCACGGCCTCGCCTCTGAGCGCGGCTCGAACCATTAACTGGATGGCCTGCTCCCTGGTGGCTTTCAATCCGGTCGGAGAAGGTCCGTAGAGAGACGCGAAGCGAACCATGATAAATTCAAAACCGAAGTGCTGAGCATAGGTTCGTCCGATAAATTCCGACGCGGCTTTGGTTGCGGCATAGATTGAAGTAGGATTAAGAGGAATCGTTTCGTCTACTTTTTTGACTTTGGCCCCCTGCAATGACCCGAAGTAGACAACGCCGGAACTCGGGAAGACAACGCGAGAGACTCCTTCGAGCCGAGCCGCTTCGAGGATGTTGACGGTCCCCAGTAAATTCAATCTGACGCCGCTATAGGGTCGCCGCTGAACTTCTTCGCCGAGGAAGGCTGCGAGGTGAATGATGCGACCGACGCCGTTATCGCGGATCGCCGAGATTAAACCCGGGATGTCCAAGATGTCACCGCGCACGACGCCTATGGAGATTCGATCGACACCTACCACGTCGAGAAGCCTTTCGTTGATGGCAACATCAAAGATGACTGGCCGTTCTCCTCGTTCTAGAAGCCTCCGGACCGTGTAAGCGCCAACTAAACCGCTACCCCCTGTGACCAAAATACTATTGCGTGGCACTGTTTTTCTCCTTTTCGGCCTCGAAATCGGGGTCTTTCATGGTTTGCTCAAAGGCACTGTGAGGAAGCCTGCTGCTGCGGTAACTCCCCGCCCTTAGCTCTTCACCTTAAAAATGGCTTCCACTTCCACGGCGATGTTGGCCGGAAGCGAAATAGCCCCTACGGCAGCGCGCGCGTGCTTCCCTCTTTCTCCCCAGATCTTTTCAAGCAGGTCGGAGGCCCCGTTGATGACATCCGGTTGCTTCTCGAAATCACCGAGGCAATTCACGTAACCCGTAACCTTGACTACTCTTTCGATCCGGTCGAGGTCGCCGAGTGCTCCACGCGCTGCCGCTAAGCAATTGATGATGCAAAGTTCAGCCGCACGGCGGCCTTCTTCCAAAGTCAGATCCTTCCCGACCTTTCCCTTGTATTTGATCTTCCCGTTCTCCGCCGGCGGGTGACCCGCAACAAATAGCAAATCCCCTGCGAGGACCGCAGGGATATAGGACCCCATCGCAGGCAGAGGTTCCGGGAGAACGACCCCTAGCTCTTTTAGTTTTTCTGTCACTCCCAATTTGAATCCTCCTTACAGCCGTCTGAGTTGTATTTTAAGGCAGGGAATCGCTGGGGATGTCCGGCGTCGGTACATTTCCTTTTGTGAAGCCGCGAAATTTTGCTGTGGAGACGTTGTCCACGACTATTGTAACCGACGGTTGCTTAAGCCGAATCGCACCCTTGAGATACTCGACCTCGTCTTCGCGCAAGACAAACCTGGCCTTCTCCTTGTTGTCAACCATCAGGATAGCATCATGGGAATCGTCGTCATTTCGGCGAATCAGTTCCAACTGCGCATCGAGACCGGTCTCCGTTTTTCCCCAAAGAATCGCCTTTTTTTGCGCCGCGTCGTAAATGAAAGAGGCACCAAACTGTTCTGGCGCTGCCATAATCATCCTCCTATTTGATCACGCTCCGACGGCAAACTCGAAAGTCGCGTCACCCACCGAATATTTCATGCCATGATAGCAGCGCAGCCTTCCAGGCCGTCCTCCGGTTGCGCCCTGGATCAGAATCAGCGGCCGGAGTCCAGCTTCCGGAGCGGCGATCTTGAACAGGGCGGGATCAATTCTTTCGATTTCGCCGAATTTGCCAGCCGTTACCAAATCAATGACCAGCTCATCGAATCGCTTGCCCTTATCAAAGAAAACTTCGCTTTCATCATCGTGACGGAGGTCCAAGCGATGCGTCAGATTCCCTGGCGCTACCAGGACCGCTCTACGGGAGCTTCTCTCCACGGATTCCCTAATGGCCCGCCCCCAAAGCAGGCACTCCTGGAAAGGCCGCTGCGTGATGGTCACAGGGACAATTTTGCAATTAACATGCATGACCTTCACCGGGCAGAAGGCCCCATGGTCCAGCCCGTAAGTCTTTGTCCCGGCGTTCAGACCCATCGCCTTGGCGGATTTGACGATCGCGAGGGCTAAATCGGGGTCTCCTTCTGCTTCATAAGAGAAAGACCTCCTTCCCCATTTCGCCGGGAGCAAGGGATAATCGGTGAAGGAGGTGTGATGTTGGCCCGGATCAACGTAGAACCCACTTTTGGTCTGCCAGTGAGGCGAGGCAACAATCATGACCTCGGCCCTTAATTCTTCTCGAATTTCCCTCCCAATATTCCGCAACGCATCCACGCTCGGATCGGGAATTCCGTCTTCATCCTCCTGCATCAGGTAAGAACCGTTAGGGACAAAATAGGCCTTCAATAGCTCACCCATGACGATCTCCTTCCTTAAACGATTTTGCCGGAGTCACCGGCTCCCAAGCCTCTTCTCTGACTGACAAAGACACCACGTCCCATCTGGAATAATGGCCGACAGCGTCGAAATAGGCCTTCATGGCCCTCCGCTCGTCAGCTTCGAGAGTTGCGTAGATGATCTCCTCGCGATTCAGGACCGGTTCGGCCAAGTACAAGCCCGCGGGGTTCACGATCGCGCTCCCTCCAGCGGCGATATCGAACCCCCTGGACTCGTCAGGCAGTTGCTCCGAGGGTATGAATAAGCTCGCGCTTACGACAAAGCACTGCGTCTCAAAAGCATATTCGCGAATAGCGTGGGCTTGATCGCACGACTCTTTGGAATCACCATCCCGCCATCTCCGCTTTATTCCCGGGTGTTTCTCTTGTACCCACCATCCGGGCCAGACCGCGCAATGAATCTCTTCTCCTTTGAAGGCGAGGGCGGCCTTTAACAAGGTAATGTGGTGTTCGAAACAAACGAGGCCGCCGATCCTGCCAATATCGGTGTCGAATACTTTGAGATCGCTGGCGTCTCCCATTCCCCACACCGTCCGCTCGGCATGGGTCGGCATGAGCTTCCGATGCCTTCCCATGATCTTGCCGTAATTATCGACGAATAGGATCGTATTATAGAGGGTCAGGCTTCCCGCACGGTCACTGATTTCGGTGCAACCGACCGCACAGATGATGTTTGCTTTCTTGGCTGCTTCACAAATTCGCGTGGTATCGTCGCTGGGTATCATGAGGGCATTTTTTTGGTACTCCACCATGAGTTGACTCCAGCGCGAGACGGGCTGCAGACTGCGCCAGTAGGGATAGCCGGGGATCAGGGTCTCGGGGAAAACAATGAGCTGCGCCCCCTGCGCCGCGGCTTTGTGAATGGCACCGCACACCCTTTGCAGGGTCTCCTCTTTTTTCATGAAAGCGGGAACGATCTGTGCTGCCGCAACTTTGACTTTGTCAAGCATGATCCTGTCTTTCTGTTAGGATTTCTATCGGAACATTGCCGGCATGACGTTGAAATCTTGCTCAAGTACTGCTCCTGCTTCCGTGCGGATTTTCGCGGCGCGGTAGGAAAAGGGGGTATTTCTGCCTCTCATCGCCACGATTCTCCCGTCGATGACGATGGGGCCTATCGCGGGCACATCCCCGAATTCCACCGCCGAAAGAAAATCCTTACCCGCGGAATCCCGTGGACAATCCACAATCAGAAGATCCGCTATATTGCCCGGCTTGATCGTTCCCATATTGTTCAACCCGTAGGCCCGGGCCGAATTTCCTGTCGCCAAGGCAATCCCTTCGGCTCCGCTGATCCCGGCCAGCGGGCAAACTTGAACGATCGTCTTCAAGATCGCGAGCGGAATGGCGCCATGGCCGACGGGCGTGTCCGAACCGAGAATCAAGCGTTTCAGATTTTTCGCTTCGCGTAGGTGACCGGCGATGTGTCTTGAGGCATTGATGTTTCCACAATGAATGATCTCGACGACAGCGTCCGTTTTTTCTATGACTTTATCTATTTCCTTGAGAGGCGCGGTAACGGGGCCGCCGTTAAGGTGGACAACCACATCGGGTTGATACTGAATAACTTCGTCCGCCCAAAATCGAACCGAACCCGGATATGAAGGCGCGCCGAAATGCATGGGAACCTTCATCCCGTATTTGCGTGCCCAACCCATCATCGGCTTCACTTCTTCGAATTTGTAGATTCCACAGCCGCCGATCTCGGCGACTAATTTGACTCCGGCTTCAGACATTTCTTTAAAGTCTTGCTCGGTCAATCCTTCCTCGAGGATCACCGCGCCGCTCAGCATCTTGAGACCGCCGCCGGGCCGGTACTTGCGATAGACCGTCGAGGTAAGAATGGCCATGGCTTTGGTGCCGAACGCGTCGGTGGGCCGGCCTTCCAAATGCACGATCCCCTGCGAGAGCATCGAAGTGACGCCTCCCTGGAGCGCGCCTTCCATCCAACCCATCACGGATTGCCGCGGGTTCCAGTCCCCCAACATCGGATGGACATGCGGGTCGATCAATCCTGGGATTACGGTCATTCCATCGGCGTCGATTGACGTGGCGGCCTGATCGAGATTGAGATCCTTGCGCCTGCCGATCGCCTTAATTTTACCCGCCTCGGTCAGTATCGAATCGCCCTCGAGTAAAGGCTTTTCGATGTCTCCCGAGACAATCGTCCCGATATTGGTTATGGCTAGTGTATTGCCGCTCATGCTCATCTCCGTTCTAGGTCTTGTACATGTCGAAAGTATTCGGGGCGAAAAGCTCTTCGATCGTGACCGGACGCTCCAACAGGCCCTGCTGATCGAGATACCTGATAAACGTTTGGATCGTTTTCCGGTTAGGCTCGACTCCGAAAGGCCAGATGTCGTCGCCTAAAAATTTTGCCTCTTCTTCTACTTCCGCGACCACCCACGGCAACGTGATGCGCAGCGCGTTGGTGTCATACAATTTTTTGATCGCCTCTTCTTTCGACTTGCTGAAGGCTTTGTAAAGGCTCTGTGACACCCACGGATACTTTTCGTACAAACTGGTTTTCATCGCGAGCGTGTGCATGATCGGGAAGACGCCGGTCCGTTTGTAAAAGTCTTTTTCTACTTCGCGGAAGTTCTCGAAGAGCCGGCGCACACGCGGCGACCGGCGCGCAAATACCGACGGCAAAAGAGGCGTCATGACGGCATCCAGTTCCCCTTCGTCCAACATGCCGCTCAGGGTGCGGCCTTTAGGGATCGCTTCGATGCTGACCCCGGGAGGTTTTCTCAGCTCGATTCTTTCTTCTCGGCCCGCCTCCTCTTGCCCCCCGGTGAACCAGCGCATCTCCTTAGGATCCACGCCGTATTCGTTTTGAATAACTCCCCTGGCCCATACCACGGCGGTTAGTTGATATTCCGGCACTCCGACTTTTTTTCCCTTCAGATCACTGGGTTGCGAAATCTTCGAGTTGACATTGATATAGATGGCTGAATGGCGAAATTCCCGGGACGGGAAAACCGGGATCGCGGTAAGCCGTTTCTCTCCTCTTGATTTGGCGATGACGTACGCCGCAAAAGACGTCTCGGCCACATCGAAATCCAAGTGCCTCATCATCCGCCAGAATGTTTCCTGGGGCGACAGCGCGAGGTATATGAGATGAACGCCCTCGGGCTCTATTTTTCCTTCCCGAAGGGCATCGGTGCGATCATATTGTTCGCATGCGAGAGTGAGTTCGATTTTGTTCATCAGCGCTGCTGATCGTCTAATAATAGTTTCACTGCTCAATCCAATCCGGGACCCGGATCCCTCACCAACGGCAGGGTCACACAGCGGATTCCGTTGGTCCCGGCCATAAGCCCTGTCGTGTCCAGTTCTATGACTTCTACCCCGGCTGCTCTGACTCGCCGGATAGTTTCCGTAGCTCCTTTGGCCATGATGACCTTGCCCGGCTCGATCAGCACTAAATTAGCCGGGTAGAACTTATGATGCTCCTCTTTGGGAACTTCGATGATCTGGAACTTTCGCTCCTTAAACCAGCGATAAATGTTGTAGTCGAGGTAACCCGGATACACGACGACTTTTCTGATATCGACAACGCCAAGAACCATATCGACGTGGAATTCTCCCCCTGCTTCGAAATCATCGATGATCGTCGTTGAATGCGCGACTGGCATCTCCTTGACCTCGCTGCGCTTGAACACCGAGAGAACCTGCTCCAAGCCGTCATCATTGGAAGCGCACGATTTGAATCCCATAATTACGTCTTCGGCGATCGGCACAAAAACTCCGACCTCGCAGATCCCGTGCCCGTGAATGGTATGCAGGATGGGACAATTGATGCTGGCAAAAAATTTGGTAAAGTTGACTTCTACCCCTCGCATAAAAGAGGCTTGCCCTTGCCGCGAAACTATCGCCCCTCCCTTGATCACCAGCGGAAAAGCTCCCATGAAAAGCTTACGCATGGGTCCATACGCGCCCCAACTCTGTGGGGCATCCATCCAGCGCACTCGCACACCTAGAGATTCTAGAACCTGGGCATAATCTTCGAAGGCTTTTTTTAGCCTATCGACGTCAACTCGAACCCGTCGCAGAAGAAAGAAGTTTCTGTCCTTTTCCCACAAAGGGTCCACTTCGTGGTCTGTCGGTTTGATCAGGGCAACTTCGCGCAAGCGGCCGATTCCCGCGCTCCCTCCCCACCTGCTGCCCCAAATCTTTTCGACCTCATCTAGAAATCCTATCTTTTCTAGGCGTTCGCTTCGTGGAGGATGGCCAGGCTCATAGTCAGGATAATTCGTGAGCGGGTAATCTTCTAATTTGCCTTCGTACTGTTTCCGCGGATCCATAACTTAACAACCTCCGATTGTTGAAACTGATTGGCTAGAGCTTCAAACAGGGAAACCGTCGTGGCTTATTTTTGTCTCTCCAGCCCGACCTGCTTGAAGAAGCCTGACCTTTCAAGGTTATTGACAAAAGAGTTATCGAAAAACTCTCTTGCGTCCGCATTTTTGGCCTGCGGGAATTCCTTTTCGTCGGAATAACCAAACTGGGCCTGAACCGTTTCCGCTCGAACGGCGAGACCCATTTCCCAATAGGGAGCGAACGCGTCGTACGTGTCGTCAAGCATCTTCGGATCATCGATCTGTGCATATTTGGCAATAGCTCTTTTTGCTACTCCTGGGTCCTTCTTTGATAAGACCACTCCCTCCGCCATTGCCTTAAGGAAAGCATAAATGGTGTTGGGGTTGGTCTTGAGATACCTTTCGGTTGTCCCGTAAGCGACTTGAAAACCTGGGATATTCAACTTCCCGATATCCACCAGAAGGTTTAGGCCGGCATCCCGCGCCTTAAGGGTATTAGGGGCGGATAGGGTGCCCGCAGATGTCTTGCCTGTGATAAGCGAGGTAAGGATGGCAGGGACGGTTTGAACGTAAAGGAACTTGACGTCCTTATCTGGAGTGAGACCGCTTTTCTTCAGCGCCTCTCGGCTGGAGATATCTATTGCGGACCGTGGGGTGCTGACAGCAACTGTCTTCCCCTTAAGGTCCTGGATGTCCGTGATCTGTTTTGCCCCGTACATCTGAAACACAAACTGCTGTAGCGTGCCGCCGAAAAGTTTGGTGGCTGCCCCGCGCAGGCGGGCGTTTATAAGATCTGGCGCGACCAAAGCGAAGTCGGCCTCCCCGGAGACCACAGCTTGAGCCGATACCTGGGGACTGAGGAACTGGAGTTTGGCGTCGAGTCCATATTTCTTAAAGAAACCGGCTTCATAGGCCACCCATATGGGGGTAAAACCCCCGCTGGGCTGGGCAACGGCGATAATAATCTCGGTCTTTTCTGGCCTGCCCCCAACTTCACTGGCCGCCAACCCCAGAGAAGAGAAAAAGGCGAAGGTCTGAAGAGTGAGAAAGGCTTTTTTAATCATATGCACCTCAGTCATGGGGGAGGAGAATCTTGCCCCACCTCCGCATTGTCTCTTCAAAGTCTTGAGCGCTAATTGTGCTTGTCCGAGGATAATCTTTGATCCAGTGAAAGGGTTTACAGGCATCAATGATCCCCCTGGAGCTTGAGAAGTTTGCCTTTTGTCTCTCCTCTGGCGTGATCCTTGGGTCCAATGGGCTGCTCCAACAGGAGTGGGCCACTTCCAGGGATGTCGCAGGATCACATCTGGTACCGATCGCCCACAAGACGTCGCTCACGTTCGACGGGTCCACATCATCATCCACCAAGACGATAAATCTGCCGTGATATCCCCCGGACCTGCTTCCCAGCACTGCGTGCGCAGCCTGGCGGCTATGGCCCGCATACTTCTGTCGAATGGATACCACGATGAAATTATGGTAGCCGGATTCGAGAAGCCAGACTCCCTGGACCTCGGGAACTCCCGCCTTCTCGATCGTATTCCATATCGACGCGGCTATGAAAAGAGAGGGATAAACCAGGGTCGAGTAGAACGGCTTGAAATGGGGAAAACCGGTGATAATCGGATCATTTCTGTAGAAGACGTGTTTGACATTGACGACCATTTCGTCGCGTGAACCCGAAGCGTAATAGCCTGTCCATTCGGCGAACGGCCCTTCTTTCCTCGATTCTACATCGGGCGGGGGCGCTTCCCCCACGAACACCATTTCCGCCTGCGCGGGAATTGGCAAAAGTGTAAGCTCGTTGTCGATGACCTCCACCGGCCGGTTTGCGAGTCCCCCTGCAACCTCATATTCAGAGAGACCCGATGGCGCCATACTGGCAGTGCTCGCGACAGCAAACATGATAGGATCGATGCCGCAACTCACAGCGATGGGGGCTTTTTTGCCTTGGCTCCAGTATTTCTGAAGTATGATTTTCCCATGCTTACCCGGCGACATGTACACGCCCAACGTTTTTTCATCGTGGACCTGGGTTCTATAGGTCCCGATGTTGACCCAGCCGGTATCAGGGTCCTTTGTAATGATAGCGTCCATGGTGCCGATGTATCTTCCCCCATCCTCACGGTGCCACCTCGGAGCCGGAAACTTCAAAATATTAACCTTGTTGCCGGAATCAACATTTTGACATACGGGACCGTTGGCGACATTTTTCGGCGGCAGCAACTGGAGATGCTCGATTTTTTCCTTAAATGCCCTGACTAATTTGAGACCGCTAAACTTCGGATCGATACCCAAAGCTAAAGCGCTCCTTTTTTGGGAGGCCAATGCATTGGTAATCACCCTGAAGCCTCGAGGATAGCCGACGATGTCGTCAAAGAGCAGAGCGCTGGACTGGCTGAGGGATGCCGAAACCTCCGTGATGGCTCCTATCTCAAGGTCCCAGTTTGCCCCGGAGATTTGTTTCAGTTCTTGAGCGGCCTCTACCCGAGCAATAAATGTTCTCAAAGTTAAATCCTGTTGAGTCCCGTCGCTTCCGTCAATTGGGTTGGAGTTCTTTGCCATGAGTCTTTTCCTCCATGGAATACGATTTTACCCTGGATCTAACTACCGCGCCCGCAATTACATGCTCCACTCGAGTATCAGTAAGCCCTACTGGCGCCCCCATCCACAGGGATAC
This sequence comes from uncultured Syntrophobacteraceae bacterium, assembly GCA_964572145.1. GTDB lineage: Bacteria > Desulfobacterota > Binatia > UBA9968 > UBA9968 > JAJPJQ01. Next base: position 30,797 of record CAZNES010000020.1, on the reverse strand, counting down.
ATAAACCAGTTAAATAACTCGCTCTATCCGACGCTAAGAAAACCACCACGTCCGCGATATTTTCGGGTTCTGCCAAACGCCGCATCGGGGACTTGGCAGCAAAACTCTTCATGACCTCATCGATAGATCTGTTTTCTCTCTTTGCGATAGTTGCCATGTATTCCTTAAGACGATCTGTCAAAGTGAATCCGGGACAGACGGTATTTACCGTGATGTTTTCGGCGGCCAGTTCATCCGCCAGGGTTTTGGCTAAACCGGCAACGGCAAGCCGAACCGAATTTGAGGAGATGAGTCCCTCCAGTGGTTGCTTCACTGACAGCGACGACAGATTAATGATTCTACCGCTGCCTCGTTTCCGCATGTGCGGAACAACTTCATTACAGAGCCTTACGACGCTCATAAAGGTCAAATTGAAAGCGCTCACCCAGTCGGCTTCGGAAAGATCGCCGAATTTTCCGGGCTTGGGTCCGCCGGCGTTATTGACCAGGATATCGATGCCTCCCAGTTGGCTCGCGGAGGCAGCGATAAAATCTTTAATCTGCTTTTCATCATTCAGATCGGTGGTCGCGGAGAAAACCCGTCCGCCCGCCTTCTGAATATCGTCTTTAGTTCGCTCCAAGCCCTCCGCCCCGCGCGCGCAGATCGCAACCTCGACGCCTTCTTCGGCCAAGCGCAAGGCTATGGCCCGACCCAGGCCTTTGCTGGCCGCGGTCACAATAGCTTTCTTCCCCTTCAGTCCTAAATCCATCGCGCTCCTCTGCGGCTCACAGGCCTTGCACCCGGATTACTTTTTCGTGTTCCGAATAGCCGAGCGTGTACGAAATTTCCGATGCGATTCTGATGACCAGAGGAATAAACTCTCTAATTTTCGATTTCGTCACGCGAACTCCGGGGCCTGAGGTGCTTACAGCCGCGATGGTCTGGCCCAGGTGGTTCTTGATCGGCGCCGCAATGCAAAAAAGCCCGAGCTCGAGCTCCTCGTTGTCAACGGCATATCCGTGTCGTCTGACCTTGGCTAGCTCTTCTTTCAATCTTTTTCCGTCGGTAATCGTGTGATCGGTGTAGCGCTTCAGCCCGGGAGAGAGAAACGCCTCGAGCTGCTGCTCGGGTTGGTATGCCAGCAGCACTTTTCCCACCGCGGTGCAGTGCACCGGCGCACGGCGGCCGATGTAGGAGTACATTCGAATGCTCTGGGCAGACTCGATTTTATCGACATAAAACACGCCGCTTTCGTCCATGACGGCCAGGTGAGCGGTTTCTCCCGACGCGTCTCGTAGTTTCTCCAGGAACGGCGTCACGACTTGCTTGATCTCCAGCTTGTTGACGGCAATGCTGCCGAGCGCAAAAAACTTCAGGCTGAGCTGGTACCGATTCGTCTGAGGTTCCTTGCGAACGTAGCCGCGTCTCGCCAGGGTCAACAGGACTCGATGCACTTTGCTCTTGGGATATCCTGTCTTGCGGCTGATTTCAGAGATGCCCAAGCCGGCCGAGCCTTCACCCAGGTTCTCTAAAATTGTCAGCGCGTGGTCGAGACTGTTCAGGAGATTTTTATTCACGACGTATCATTGTCGTTCCGATAATCGGAACGCATTTCCGCGAATGCTGTCTTTACGTAGTATCTTTGCGATTGGCTGTCAAGAGTATTTATCGATCAGCGCAAGGGATAGAGAAGAGCGGCGGAGCAAATCGTGGGAAAACGGTGACTAAAGAAGCAGCGTGGAGAGCGCTTCAGGCCGGCGTAGAGAATAGCCTTGACCGAAACGGTCGGTCTATCATTCTTTGCAGCCAGGCGCTCAGCCGTGGCAGAGAAGAGGTCGGGAGGACACCAAACGACTCCATTTTTAGGAACCGGGGCACCAAAGCGACGTCCGCCAGCGAGAAGTCTCCCACAAAATAGCGATTGTCGCCAATCGCGCGTTCAAGATATTGGAGAAGGTCCCTCAACTTTTCTCTAGTTTGTTCAATGACCATGGCGTTGCGCTCGGCGGCAGGCTTTATGAACTCGCCTCGAATCGTCCAGTATTGCGGGTGAATGTAGTTCAAGCCGTAGTCGATCAGAACGCGCGCCTTTCCTCTTTGAGCCGGCTCCTTCGGCATTAACGGCGCGGTAGGATACTTTTCGTCCAGGTACTCGTTGATAATGCAAGACTCAAAAAGCACTGTGCCTTCGTCGACAATCACCGGCACTTTTCCATACGGGTTGAGTTTGAGAAACTCGGGCTTCTTCTGCTCACCCTTATAACGATCGCTTGGCGATCCCTTGCAAACAATTTTTTCACAGGCTCTGAGCCCTTAGGAGTTCTCCGCCATACTCAAGAGGAAAAAGCGACAAGCGTTTGAACATTCTGATTCGTGGAGACGGTGGTGAAAATTGTTGTGACTTTGAGTACAAAACGCGACGATTTTTGGGCCCGATGGGCTACGGCGCTGAAGGGTAGTTTATGAGCCTTCGATTTATCGCCGTTTTCGTGGCGGAGAAGGGAGAGAGTCGAACCCTCACGAGACAGGGGCTCGTAACGACAAAAGCGGAGGCAATCATTTGGGCAACCTTATGGGCAACCCTGCCATTTAGCCAACCGAGGAAATTGCAAGATTTTTCTTTGAAATCAGCGTGGTGCGCCCGCCGAGAATCGAACTCGGACTTAAGGTTCCGGAGACCCTCGTAATATCCTTTTCATTGCATTACCCGCGCGCCGCCGCCACTTTTTCGCCGTCGAACCTCTCACGGGTTGTCTTTCTTTTGCCGCCGTCGTATAGCGTGGACAAATTCTCGCTGGAAGGATCCCGTGCATGACAACCATGAAGACCAGGTACAGCGCTGAGATACAGCGGGCGAAGGGATTGTTGGAGCTGGCGGCCGGTATGTATAACACTTCGCTTTCATTCCAAACCACGCGCGCGGCCGAGCAAGTTCTGCAGACCGATTCGCGCGTCGGTTATTCGCTCAAGCTTTCGCTGACCACGACGCGCGCGCAACACGAGAACGGCGTCTCGCTCTCGTTTGCCGCCGACGGCTTTCGCGAGATCCGGGCGGTAGCGGAAGGAAAAATCTCGCTCGCCTGGATCAATCCCTCGGTGGCCGCGGCGCTCGCGTTCAGGGGAAAGGGGCCGTTTACCCGACCGGTGCCGATCAGGGCGATCGCTGTCTTTCCCTCGTACGATGTGGTCGGCTTCGCCGTCCGTGCCTCGACCGGAATCTCTTCGCTTGCCGAGATCAAACAGAAAAAAATTCCGCTCCGCCTCTCGACCGGGCAAACCACGAAGCGCGCGCTCGCACATCATCCGACGATGTTTACGGTCACGTCCGTTATGAAAGCCGCCGGCTTTACGCTGGCGGACATCAAGAAATGGGGCGGCAAGATCCAGGCGGTGACACGGCCGAGCCACCCCGACCGGCGCGCCGCAATAGAGAACGGCGGGATCGACGCGGTGTTTGACGAAGGCATCAAGAGCTGGGGGCAGACCGCCGTCGACCACGGGTTCCGTTATTTACCCGTTGAGGGTGAGATCCTCGATCGGCTGACCGCGATGGGCTATCGCCAGTCGGCCGTGCCCAAGTCCAGATTTCGCGGCATGGACGCCGACGTGAAAACTGTCGATTTCAGCGGCTGGCCCATGGTCGTCCATAAAGACATGCCGGACGAGGTGGCTTACGCGCTCTGCGAGGCGATCGAGGCGCGGAAGGATCTGATCCCGACGGACAATTACAAGCCGCTCGACATCGCGCAGCTTTGCGCCGACGACGAGGAGGCACCGCACGGAGTTCCTTTGCATCCGGGCGCGGAGCGGTTCTACCGGGACAGAGGATACTTAAAATAAGCTGTAGCGGATCGCGGAGAAATCTTTGCTTGACAGTTCTTCCCCGGGGTGGGATGGTTTGCGCCGGACCCCTAGACGTGCGAAATCTGATCCTTCGATAAAGGATGCGTACAGATGAACCGCAAGTTCTCACTTCTCGCTGCAACCGCTGTTTTCGTCCTGAGCCCGATCCTTTTGCTGCAGATCGATTCCGCCACGGCTCAATCCGCAAAGATCAAGATGGCGAACGGCTCAAGCCCGCCAATCCTGGACTCGATAACGCCGTACGTCGCAGTCGAAGCGGGCATATTCAAGAAGTACGGATTGGACGTGGAGATGATGGAGTTTCGCGGTGACAATGTGCTTACGACCGCGATGGTGGCGGGCGATATTCAGGTCTGTTCGAACGTCGGCGCGACGTCCGCAATGGTGAGCGCCTCCAAAGGCGCCAAGCTCCGTCTCTGGATGGTTCCCCAACCCGTTACTCCTTACCACTTGATCGTCCGAAAGCAGGCCGCCGCTACGATCCAAGCACTGGCGGGAAAGACCATGGCGGTTTCCGGCATCGGCGCGATCTCCTATCACATTCCCCGAATGATCATGGAGCGGAACGGCCTGGATCCCGAAAAGGTCAAGTACGTCGTCGCGGGTTCGAACGCGGATCGCTTCAAGGCGGTGATCTCGGGAAAAGTGGATGCGACCGTGATCAGCACCATAGAGGCCGCGAAACTCTCCGCTTACCCGGACCTTATCGATCTCGCCACGGCCGCCAAGGTCGTGCCGGAGATTCCTTTCACGTTCGCCATGGCGCGGGAAGATTTTATCCAGAAGGAACCCGAGACCATGTACCGGCTCGCCAAGGCGATGATCGAGGCGAATCGTTGGATCGCCGGCAACAAAGCGGGCACGGTGCAGATCGCTGCAAAAATTATCCCGGACGAAACGGCCGAAGTTCTCAACAAGGCTTACGATCAGGCCGATCCGCGCCTGTGGGGCGCCAACGGAGATATTTCGGAGGCTTCCTACAAATTTACGAGCGATTTTCTCGTGAAGGTCGGCAACATGACCGACCCGCTGCCTTACGACAAGTTTTTCGACCGCCGGTTTATCGACCGGGCCTTGAAGGAATTGGGTAGGAAGTAATCGAAAGAGTTCGCTTAGAGTCAACTGGTGCGCCCGCCGAGACTCGAACTCGGACTTAAGGCTTCGGAGGCCTTCGTGATATCCTTTTCACTACGGGCGCGCGCAGATTGTTCTATCAACCGACATCCGATCCGTCAACGCGTCCTCGCTCCGCGAGGAATCTCAAATGACAAATCTCAAATCTCAGATAAGGGATATCGTTTGAAGTCCCTTATCGCTCGCGCCTCCTCGGCTCACCACCGCGTATTTACCAGCTGCTTCCGCTGTTCTTTTAGCGCGCCCAGCATCTCGGCGTGAATCAAGCCGTTCGACGCCACCTGCTAGTCTGGCTGCCCGCCACGCGACGGAAAGAAATTTTTCCATGGCTCCTCTGTATCCCTGTAATCTGGCAATGAAGAATGCCCTATGCTACCTAAAGAATCATGAGGATTCGAGCGCCGGGGAAAATAAATTTATCCTTGCGCGTGGTGGGGAAGAGGCGCGACGGTTACCATCTCTTGGACACGATCATGGTTCCCGTCGGATTGTACGACGAAATCGAGATCACCCGGCCGAGGACTCGCCGGTACACAAAGAAAGGCCTCACGGTAACGTGCGATCACCCGCTCGTCCCGTCCGGAAAACAGAATCTCGCGTATCGAGCGGCCGCGCTTTTGCTCGGTGAGCGAGCCAAGCAGGAGCCGCTCCATATTCATATTCGAAAAAACATCCCTGTCGGCGCTGGGCTCGGCGGCAGCAGCAGCGATGCCGCCGCGACTTTGCGCGCGGTCAACAGTCTCTTTCGCCTCAAAAAAAATACGCGACAGTTGATTTCGCTCGCGGCCACGCTGGGCGCGGATGTGCCGTTTTTTATCCGCGCACATCCGGCGCGGGCGCGCGGCATTGGCGAGAAGCTCGCGCCGCTCCGTTCCATGCGCCGGCTCTGGGTCGTTATCCTTTACCCCGGCTTTCCCGTATCGAGCGGGTGGGTGTACCGGAGACTGTCTTTCAAGTTGACAAAAGGTATTGAAAATACTAGCCTTAATTTTTTGGCGCTCGCTCGCGAAGAGCTTACAAGGTCGTTGGTCAATGACCTGGAAAAAGTTGTCTTTCGCCGCTACCCTCAAGTTGCCTTTCTCAAAAAGAGGCTGGTTCAGGAAGGCGCCGCGGGGGCTCTGATGTCCGGAAGCGGTTCGTCGGTCTTTGGAATTTTTTTTGCCGGAGATAAAGCCAGAAAAGCTTTTCTCCGTTTGCGCAAGGAGGATGGGATTCAAGCGTATCTCGTGCGATCATTGAGCTGAGACATAAAGCCTTACATACAACTCGCTGAGCACCCTGGCAGGCTTGACGCAAAGGGGGTCCCTATGGAGATTACGGAAGTTAGGGTCTTTCCTGTCAACGAGGAAAAGCTCAGGGCTTACGTTACGATCACATTCGACCAGTGCTTCGTCGTCAGGGATCTCAAGATCATCCAGGGTACAACCGGCCTGTTCGTCTCAATGCCCAGCAAAAAACGCAAAGACGGCACTTATCGGGATATCGCCCATCCGATCAACAACGAGACCCGCAGGATGATCGAGGAAAAGATCATCGCCGAATATAACAAAGTGGTCGCCGAAGGCGGAGGGGAGAGAGCGCTAGGCGGTCAATGACGAGAGCCCTCGAAGAGCGCGTGAGCTTCTTCGAGGAGTTCGGGGATGGGCGGTCGCCAAGTGGTAAGGCACCGGGCTTTGGATCCGGTATCGAAGGTTCGAATCCTTCCCGCCCAGCCAGTTTTTCTAAGGATGATCGAGATGCCGGAGTTGCTTTGACGCTCCGGCTGTTCTATTTTAACGAGTTCACGATATACCATGAGCCAACATCAAGACGAGCTTAAAATTTTCGCCGGCAATTCGAATCTGCCGCTCGCGCGGGAGATCTGCCAGCATCTGAAGATGTCTCTCGGCCAGGCGACGGTGGAAAGCTTCAGCGACGGTGAAAGCAGGGTGGAGGTCCAAGAGAATGTGCGCGGCGGCGACGTGTTCGTGATCCAATCCACCTGCGCGCCGGGCAACAACAATTTGATGGAGCTGTTGCTGATGTTGGACGCCTTCAAGCGCGCCTCGGCGAAAAGAATCACCGCGGTGATTCCGTACTACGGCTACGCCCGGCAAGATCGTAAAGTGGCGCCGCGCGTGCCGATCAGCGCGAAATTGGTGGCCGATCTGATCACGACCGCCGGAGCATCGCGCATTCTCACCATGGACTTGCACTCGGGACAGATCCAGGGCTTTTTCAATATCCCCGTGGACAATCTTTACGCGACGCCGGTGCTGCTCCAGTACCTCAAACAGCGGCTGAACCACAGCGAGGTGACGATCGTCTCGCCGGACGCCGGCGGCGTGGAGCGGGCGCGCGATTTTGCGACGCGGCTCGACGCCTCGCTCGCCATCATCGATAAGCGCAGGTCGGGTCCCAACGTCGTCGCCGAGATGAACATCATCGGCGAGGTCAAGGGGCAGATCGCGGTGCTTCTCGACGACATGGTGGACACGGCGGGAACGTTGACGATGGCCGCCGGCGCGCTCAAGCGCGAAGGGGCCAGAAGAATTCTCGCTTGCTGCACCCATGCGGTGTTGTCGGGGCCGGCGATTCAGAAGATCAACGAGTCCCCCTTGGAAGAGTTGATCGCGACGAATTCCGTTCCGCTGAGTCCTCAATCGGCGAGTTGCAATAAGATCAAAGTTCTTTCCGTGGCCCATCTGATCGGCGAAGCCATTCGCCGCACCCACGAAGAGCGGTCGATCAGCTCGCTATTCGACTGAGCGGCCGGCTCACCATTGGCACAGGAGGTTAGTTTTAGTGGAAACCGTTGAGATACAAATCGAACCGCGCGAGACCGGGACCAAAGGCAAGACGAAGCGTCTGCGCCGCGACGGCAAACTTCCGGGCATCTTTTACGGCCCCAAGGCGCAAACCGTTCCGCTGGAGGTCGACAGGAAGGATTTTATGAGCCGCGTCGCCGACCTGGAGGGGTCGCATCTGATTCGCATCAAGTCGGGATCGCCGCTCCTCGCCGATAAAGTCGCCCTGGTCAAGGAGATGCAGTTTCATCCCGTGACCGGCGAGGTCCTCCATGCCGATTTTTATGAAGTCGATCTCAGCGCCAAGATTCGCGTCAAGGTCCCGCTTCACTTCGTCGGCAAAGCCGTGGGCGTCGTGCGCGGAGGCATTCTGCAGCCGATCGTGCGCGAAGTCGAGGTCGAATGTCTGCCGATGGATATTCCCGAGTTCTTCAACGTAGAGGTCTCCGAGCTCGACATCGGCGATTCGCTTCACGTCACCGGGCTCGCTATGCCGGAAGGCGTTGTCGCCGCATCCGAGTCCGACCTGACGCTCGTGACCGTAGTGCCGCCCAGCATCGAAGAGGCGCCGACGCCGGTCGAGGCCCCGGTGGTTGCGGTGGAGGGAGCGGAAGCGCCTGCCGCCGTCCCGGAGGGGGAAAAGAAAGAGGAAGAAGGCGAGAAGGCCAAGTCGTGATTGGTGTTTGTCAACTCGTAGGCGCGGTCTCGACCCTGTAGGGGCGGTTCGCGAAACGCCCCTACCTCGTTGTATTCAGTGAAGGTCATCGTCGGGCTAGGAAATCCGGGAAAGAAATACGAACGGACCCGGCACAACCTGGGTTTTTTAGTCTTGGATCGGCTGGCCAAGAAGAACGGCGTCGCCGTCACGCGAAAGAAGTACGAAGCTCTCGTAGGGGAATGGAATAGGGACGGCGAAAAGGTCCTGCTGGTCAAACCGCAGACCTACATGAACCGAAGCGGCGAGACGCTCCAGAGCTTGCTTCGTTATCTTCCTGTCGAGAACGAAGATCTCGTCGTGATTCACGACGATCTTGACCTTCCGTTCGGCCGCATTCGTATCCGCCAGCAGGGCAGTCCCGGAGGACACCGCGGTATGATTTCCGCGACGGGAGTATTGGGCGAGCAGGGTTTTTCCCGCCTGCGGATAGGCATCGGGCGCCCGCCCCCGGCCGTCGAGCCCGCCGACTTCGTCTTGCAAAGATTTTCTCCCGACGAAGCCGACCGGCTGAACGAGGTGATCGGCCGGGCGACCGAGGCAGTCGAATGTTTGCTGCAGGAGGGCGCGCATCGGGCGATGGAAAAGTTCAACCGCGCGGAATGAATCGCGGCTCAATTGTATTGCCTAGAGCCGTGTGATAAACTCAAAGGTCTATTTTATGGAGATCAAGCCGACAGTGACACTTTACGAAACGATGTTCATTCTCTACCCTGACCGGGGCGGAGCGGTAAAAGAATATATCGAGAGATTCAAGAAGGTCGTGGAAGAGCAGGGCGGAACCATTGCCCACCTGGAAGAATGGGGGCTGAGGGATCTCGCCTATCGGATCCACAAGCAGATGAAAGGTTACTACACGTTGCTCCAGTACCGCTCCACGGCGCGCGCCGTGGAAGAGCTGGAGCGGACGTTGAGACTGACCGACGGCGTGCTGCGCTATCTTACGGTGCGGGTAGACGAAAGCGCTCTGCCGGCGCCGGAGGCGCAAAAGCAGCCCTCTGGAGAAGCCGCTAAGAGCGAAGCGGATGCGCCCAAGGCCGAGCCGCAAAGTTAAGCGCGCAAAATCTCCCGATTTAACAAAACGAGGTGGAATTAGACAATGGCCCAGTCAGCTCCTTATTCGAGACCGATGCGCGAGCGTAGCGATGAAGACAAGGGTCCCAGCGGACGCCGCCGGCCCATGATGCGGCGCAAAGTTTGCCGATTTTGCGCCGATAAAGAGATCAAGATCGATTACAAAGACATCAGGGTTTTGACGCAATTCGTCACCGAGAGAGGAAAGGTCACTCCCAGCCGGATCACCGGCACGTGCGCGCGTCACCAGCGGCTGCTCACGGTCGCGATCAAGAGAGCGCGCAGCGTCGCTCTCCTGCCTTTCACCACCGTCAAAAACTAAAGGGTTTTACCCTGCGGCTCGTTATGAGTTGGCTGCCATTCGCCAAAAGTTTTTTACTGGCTTTAGCCTCCACGGTTTTGCTCGCCCTGTTCGGAGCTTCGATTCCGGTGGCCGGCATGCTGTTGATTCCGCTCGTGCCACAGCCCGTGCTGGCTTTCGGACTGCGGCATGGAAAGGCCAAAGCGGCCGGCCTTCTTTTGCCGGCAACGGCGATCGTAACTTATCTGGGAGGGAGCGAGCTGGGCATCGCCTACTCTATCCTGGCTCTCATGGTTGTCCTGCTTTTCCTCCGCCTCGGCCGCGATGGGCCGGTCGAGCGTGTGGTGGCGAGCGCCGCGGGGGGAATGCTCGCCGCTCTCGCGACCGTTCTTTTGCTGGTTTTTGGCTCGCTCTCGGGCATTCAAAATGCCGTACGCGCGGCTCTCCATGAGAATCTGGATGCCTCGCTCGATCTTTACGACACGATGGGTTTTTCCGCTCAGGGCGTGGAACTGTTGAGGGAGAGCGCCCCGCAAATGATCGAGATGGTGCTGAGAATCCTGCCGGCGCTGGCATTTGCGGGATTTGCGATCCTTGTCCTGATCAACCTATTTTTTCTTCTGCGCCGTTTCCCCGAGCGCCGTTCCTTCTTCCTGGGCGCGAGCGCGGATTTGCGGGAGTGGCGCGCGCCGGAGTTTCTCATCTGGTGTTTTCTCCTGTCGGGCTTCGGCCTGTTTATTCCGGGCTCGGCGATCGTGAAGACGGCGGCCTTGAATCTCTTCCTCGTGATCGCGCTTTTTTATTTCTTTCAAGGACTGTCGATTCTCTCATACTATTTTCATCACAAGCACGTGCCCTATTTCTTTCGCAGTCTGGCTTACGTCTTGATCGTGTTGGAGCAGGTCTGCACGCTTTTTGTGGTTGCGCTCGGTCTCTTCGACCTGTGGGGCGATTTTCGCCGCTTGAAAAAAAAGGGCCTCAGTCCCGGCGAGATATCCTGAAGGAGGAATCATGGAAGTTATTTTAAAAGAAGACATTCTCAATCTTGGCAAGATGGGCGAGGTGGTGCGGGTCCGGGACGGCTACGCGCGTAACTATTTGCTGCCCCGCGGACTCGTCCTCATCGCCGATAAAAAGACTTTGAAGACTTTTGAGCACCAGAAGCGGGTGGTCGAATCGCAGAAGGACCGGGTCGTGAAACAGGCCCAAATCTTGGCGGACAAGCTTGCGCAAATCTCTCTTACGATACCGGTCAAGGCCGGCGAAGAGGGAAAGCTTTTCGGTTCGGTGACCAACATCGACATCGAAAAAGCGCTGAAGGCCAAGGGGTTCGACGTCGACCGGCGCAAGATTCAGCTCACTCAGCCGATCAAAGTTCTCGGCGACTACGAGGTGCCGGTCCGATTTACCTCCGACGTGACGGCCAACATAAAAGTTTCCGTGGTTTCCCAGGCGGCGAAATAAGATCTCGGACAGTGGACTTTCGCCGCAGTTATAAGTCCGAAAGCCTTACTCCAAGCTCATCGCCACGCGAAACCCGTAGTCCGCGTACTTAAAAACAGGATTCAGCGAACTGCGCGCGGCCGAGCGGCTGAATTTGATTCGATGCCGCCAGGAGCCGCCGCGCGAAACTTTTCTGAGCCCCGATGATGGCCCGAGGGGATTTTTCTCCAGCGATTTTTCATAATAGTTCGAATCGTAGAAATCGCCGCACCATTCGTGAACGCTTGCGCTCATATCGTACAGGCCGAAGCCATTGGGCTCGTTAAGTCCGACGCGCTCTGGACCACCCGTTTCGACATCATAGCCGGAATAAATTTTCTCTGAAGGCAGCTCGTCGCCCCAGGGATATTTCTCGCCTTCTTTTCCCCCGCGCGCCGCGCGCTCCCACTCCGCTTCCGTGGGTAGACGGAACGGTTTCCCGATTCGATCGGTTAACCAGTCGCAGTAAGAAACCGCATCGTGCCAACTGACGCCGACGACGGGCTTATCGGGATGAGAGAACATCGCTTCGAGCCAAAACGGCGGCTCGGGCGCGCCGCTCTCCTCGACGAAGAGCGCGTACTCTCTATTCGTCACCGGAAATCTGCCGAACAGGAAGCGGTCCACCCAAACGCGGTGAACCGGTTTCTCGTTGTCCTGGCCACGGTCGTCTCCCATCAGGAAGTAGCCTTCCGGGACGGCGGCTGTTTGCGGCAACAGTTCTTTTTCTTTTTCGCCGGGCATGTTAGCTGATTACTTTTAGGCTGGAGCCGGCGGAAGGTCAATGAGAGAAGAGGCTAAAGGGAGATGGATGATTTTGCTCTCCGGCGTGCTATGGAGCCTGGCCGGCGTTTTCATCAAATCGCTGGAGCTGCATCCGCTGACGATCGTCTTCTACCGTAGCCTGTTCGCCTCGCTCTTCTTTGCCCTCTTCGCGCGCCCCGCGCGCTGGACGTTCAGCCCTTCACTGCTCGTCTCCGCGGCAAGCTACACGGCGGCCATCAGCTTCTTTGTCTCGGCCAACAAGCTTACCACCGCGGCCAATGCGATCATCCTGCAATACACCGCGCCGATCTTCGTCTATCTTTTCGTCCGGCTGCTGTTCAAAGAGCCGATCCTGAAGGCGAACCTGGCGACGCTGCTCGCCGGGATGGCGGGCGTCGTGGTGATTTTTATCGGCAGCGCCGGAGAGCCGGACGCTCCGGGAGTCGCGGCGGCGGTCGTGAGCGGGCTGCTTTTTGCGGTCTTCATGACCAACCTGCGCTTTTTAACCGGCGTTCATGCCGGCTATCTCACCTGGGTCAATAATCTGGTTTGCTGGCTCGCGCTCCTGCCGCTCGCGCCCTCGTTCGCTCTGACTTCGGAACAGGCCGTGGCGCTCGCCATTATGGGCGTAGTGCAACTGGGGCTGCCGTACTTTTTCTTCTCGAAGGGGTTGGAGACGATCTCTCTCCAGGAAGCGTCTCTGATCGTGTTGATCGAGCCGGTGCTGAATCCCATCTGGGTTGGCCTGGTGTCGGGCGAAGTGCCGTCGGCAACGACGTTCGTCGGTGGCGGGATTATCTTGCTCAGCCTGGCGGGCCGCTACGTGTGGCAGCTCGTTAGGGAGCGATAAGGCGACCCGTTTGTATCCCTCGCGGATTGACAAAGGCAGGAAGTAAGATATCCTTACTTCACGGAATCACGACATGCTTGCGAAAAAGACAGTCAAAAACCAAATCACGCTACCGAAGGCGATCGTCGAGAAACTTCCCAAGACCGACTACTTTGAGGTCAGTCTCCGCGGCGAGCAAATTGTACTGGAGCCGGTGGTGATCGAGGCCAAAGACACAAGACTGGCAAGGGTGCGGAGCAAGATGAAAGCCCTTGGGCTGACGGAAAAAGATGTCGGCGCGGCTATCCGTTGGGCCAGGAATCGTTAGTGCGCGTCGTCTTGGATACCAACGTCCTGGTATCGGCTCTCCTTTTCACGGGCATCTCTTCTGAGCTTGTTTCACTCTGGCGGGGAAACGCGATTACGGTCCTGCTTTCTCGCGACATCTTGGAAGAATATCTGCGCGTTTTCGGCTACCCGAAATTCCAGCTCTCCGAGGCGGAGATCAAAGGCTTGATCGAAGAAGAGCTTCTCCCCTATGTGGAAGTGGTCAATCCAAGGAGACGGCTGCGCGTTGTCGAGCGCGACCCGTCGGACGACAAGTTTCTTGAATGCGCGGTTGCAGGAAAGGCGCGGGTCATCATCTCCGGAGATAAAGACCTATTGTCTATCGGCCGTTACCGGCAGGTCCGCATCCAAACCCCGGCTCAGTTTCTCGATGAGAATTCCCATCTCCGCCGACCTTAGCTGAAAGCTGAAGGCGGAGCGCTGGTAGCTGTTGTTACCGGATTGCGCCGCCGTGACGGATCCTTTCGGTCTCTTCGGGCGAGAGCTGCTTGATGTCCTTGCGCAGCTCGTAATTGATGTGCTGCAGCGCCTCGTGCGGCCCGGAGCGATTGCCCATCATCACCATGGGGCCCGGGCCGCTGTTTTCCAATTGATAAAAGGACCCGCCGGTGATGAGCGCCGCCATTCCTGGCTTCATCACGGCCTTGCCGCCGTTGGGAAAATGCATCGTGCATTCGCCTTCGATCACGTAAAATGTCTGATCGGCGTTGTGGCAATGCATATCGTCCCTGTCTCCGGGGTTGGGATAGTAATGCACCCAGGCGTGCATCCGCGGCGTGCTGAGCACCATTTTTCTTTTCTTGAGCTCGTGCGCGAGCTTTAAGGTGTCGATGATTTCGATCGGCATAGTCTCTCCTTTGAGCTTGATGTCGCCAACGTAGCAACCTTCCCCAAGGGGTGTCAATCTTCAGGCCGCTCAAAAAGTCTCATTGACCATCCGTCCACCTGGGAGTCTCTCTCCGGGCCGATGCGATACGTCCGGTATACGCCCGACAAAATTGCCGAGAGTATCTCCCGGTACGCTTGATTCTCCTCGTCCCACGCATCGGCCCTTCAAGAAACCCCCAGGCGGACGGGTACCATAGTTGCACGGGGCCGTTTCACTTTTGCCGAAAATTTATGATAGGTTCTTCCAGTCAACCACACCGTCACCAAAAGGAGGCGCATGTAAGATGGACTGGGGAATGAAAAACAGGCTGGCAAGGATCATCAAGCCGCAGGACGGCCGGGCGGTGATGCTCGCCGTTGACCACGGATATTTTTTAGGACCGACGAGCGGGCTCGAAGAGCCGCGAAAAACGATCGAGCCGCTGCTTCCTTATGCGGACTCCATCATGCTCACGCGCGGCGTGCTGCGAACTTCCGTCGATCCGAACGCGAACGTTCCCGTGGTGCTCAGGGTTTCTGGCGGGACGAGTATTTTGAAAGAGCTTTCCAACGAAGACATTACGGTTTCCATCGAAGATGCCGTTCGTCTGAACGTCTCCGCGATGGCGCTCTCTATTTTCGTCGGATCGGAATTCGAAAAGCAGACGCTGGTGAGCCTGGCGAAGCTCGTCGACGAAGGGCACAGGTACGGCATTCCGGTTTTGGCGGTGACCGCCGTGGGCAAAGACATGGCGCGCGACGTTCGCTATCTCGGTCTGGCATGCCGCATCGCGGCCGAGCTGGGCGCCCATATCGTAAAGACCTATTACTGCGACGAGTTCGAAAAGCTGGTCGAGAGCTGCCCGGTCCCCGTGATCGTCGCCGGCGGCAAGAAGACTCCCGAGATGGAAGCGTTGGAGCTCGCACACAACTCCGTTCAGGGAGGCGCGGTGGGGGTGGACATGGGGCGCAACATCTTTCAATCCGATAACCCCGTCGGAATGATCCGGGCCGTGCGCGCCATCGTGCACGAAAAAGCCTCGGTGAAAGACGCCTATAAAATTTATGAGTCTTCCAAAGGCGTCAAAGCCAGGCGCGCCGCCGGCTAAATAAGTTTCGGGTTCCGGGTTCCGGGTTCCCAACCCAACCGGTAACGAACATAAACGTGGCTACATTCCAAAGCCTCACCGAAATCGAAGCATGGCAAAAAGCGCGTGAGCTTACTCGCGTGGTTTATAGAGTTTCAAATCAAGGCTCCTTCTCTAAGGACTTTGGACTCCGCGATCAAATTCGGCGAGCCGTGGTGTCCGTCATGTCCAATATAGCGGAAGGGTTTGAGAGAAACGGTACTGCCGAATTTGTACAGTTTCTTGCAGTGGCAAAAGGTTCTGTAGGAGAGGTCATTGCTCAACTTTACGTCGCTAGTGATCAGGGGTATATCACACGCGAGGAATTTGATCGTTTAATCGCCCTGGCGACTGAAACTGGTCGGAGGATAGGCGCTCTGATGAATTATTTGCGCAAATCAAACATGAAAGGATCGAAATTCAGGTCGTTATAGCTGCGCTGTTCGCCGCTTGGTTCCATGGCATCTTCAAACTCGAAACTCGAAACCCGGAACTCCCCAAACACACCATGCGAGTCGCGATGTACTACAACAACCGGGACGTCCGCCTCGAGGAGATGGCGGTCCCGTCTATCGGCGCTGGCGAGCTGCTGGTGCGCGTGAGGGCGAGCGGCATCTGTGGCACGGATGTGATGGAGTGGTACCGGATTCAGAAGGCGCCTTTGGTTTTGGGTCACGAGATCGCCGGTGAGATTGCGGCCGTCGGAGAAGGAGCGGGCGGTTATCGCGTCGGCGATCGCGTCTTCGTTTCGCATCACGTCCCCTGCATGAAATGCCGCTACTGTCTCGGCGGCCATCATTCGGTGTGCGATACCTTGCGCACAACCCATTTCGATCCGGGCGGCTTTGCCGAATACATCCGAGTGCCGAAGATCAACGTCGAGCTCGGAACGTTTCTTCTTCCCGAGGAGATCTCTTTCGAAGACGGCTCTTTCATCGAGCCCGTGGGTTGCGTCGCGCGGGCGCAGCGATTCGCCCGGGTAGGCTCCGGCCAAAGCGTCCTCGTAATCGGCAGCGGCATCTCCGGCCTGCTCCACGTGCAGTTGGCGCGCGCGCGCGATGCGGCTTTCATCGTCGCTACCGATGTCAATGATTTTCGCCTGAAGGCGGCGCGCGAGTTGGGCGCCGACGCGGTCTTTCAGGCCGCCGAAGACGTTCCCCATCGATTGCGCGAAGTGAACGACGGGCGATTGGTCGATGTGGTCATCGTCTGCGCGGGAGCGATGCCGGCAGTCGAGCAGGCTTTTAGATCGGTGGAAAGAGGCGGGACGATTCTTTTCTTTGCGCCGACGGCGGCGGGAGTGAAGGTGCCGGTTCCGCTTTTCGAACTGTGGCGCGACGAGGTTACCATCACGACTTCCTACGCGGCCAGTCCTCGGGATATCACCGAAGCGATCGAGCTCATCCGCAGCCGCCGCGTGCGGGTGCGCGAGATGATCACTCACCGGCTGGGGCTGAACGAGGCGAAGCTAGGCTTCGAACTGGTGGCGAGCGCTCGGGACTCCATCAAGGTGATCATCGATCCCCAGCGGCTCTAAACGGTTGCCGCAACCGGCCTGGCGAGGCTACCTCTCCTAAACCGTGCGGCGGTCAGATTCGCTTAATCCTTCCCGTAATATTTCATCCGCTCGGTCTCCTTCGCCCTTTCTGTCAGCCCCTATCCATACCTGTCCCCACTGGGCTGCTATAGCAACTTTTGTCAGTGCTTTTGCCATGGATTGTCCGCAGATACTTCGAACCTCGTTCTCTGTCCTCACGGGACGACTGTAAAAACAGACGGTTAGACATTTGACCTTTCCTGGCATGTAGCTTGCTCACTTGTCACCTTCCTGGAGGTGCGCAGACATGAACGGCGAGCAAACCGAACTCAAGTTTTTAACCCTGGCCGAGGCGGCAACGATTCTACAGGTGTCGAAGCGGACCATTCTGCGGATGATCCAAAAGAAAGATGTCCCGGCGTTGAAGGTCGGGGGTCAATGGCGGCTTCGCGAGAGCCAACTTAAAAGATGGGCGGAGGAAAAAGAGAGTTTGATGTCGGCATTCGAATAGATGCATGAAAAAATAACTAAGGATCACCCAGTTTTTGGTTTTAATTAAAAGAAATCCGGCGGCTCTTGGTGGAGCCGAAAAGCCGTAGCAAGGTGCGGCTGAGAGGTTAATAGAAGTGCCCATATCCGACCGCATGGCCGAAGCCTTAAAAGAATCCTATCAAGGCTTGGAGAAAAAAAATTACCGAGCGAACCCGGGATCTCTCGGCCCTTTATGCGGTGCTGGCTCCCTTAGCCTCGGTGGATTCCACCCAACTGCTCCAACAGATCGTGGAACGGCTTAAAGAGGCAACCGGCGCCGACGCGGCTCTCATTCGCAACATCGACAAAGAGAAACAGTCTTTCCTCACTCCCGCGCAGGTAGGATTTACCTCGGACTATCTGGAAGCCACGAAGAAACTCGACGAAGGCTCCGCGGTTCACGCGGCCATCATGTCCGGCGAGCCGATCATCTCGGAGGATATTTCCAACGATGCTGGGCTGAAGGGCAAGAAGCAACTCGAGGCCGGCTTCCGCTCCTGCGCTTTTTTGCCATTCAAAGTATCCGGAGATATCCGCGGCATCCTCCATCTCGCCAGCCGCGAGATCGGTCACTTCAACGCGGATAAGACGGAACACCTCATGGCGATTGCGCGCCAGATGGGCGTGGCGATGGAGAACCGCGAGCTTCTCGAAGAGACCAACAAGCGGAGCGAAGAGCAGGCGGCTCTCAGCGCGGTGGCGATGGCGGCGAGCCGATCCCTTGAAATCCATGAGATGCTCCAGAACGCTCTGTGCAAGGCTCTGGAAGTCACTCGGCGCGAGCGGGGAAGTGTCAGGCTCAAAGATCCCCTTACGGGCGAGGTCACCCTGTCGGCACACCGCGGCTTTTCACCGGGTTCCCTTGAACAAGGCGATTCGCCTCGACTGGCACTGTCCGGCCGACTTGCCGGCGATTAAGACCGACGGAGAGAAACTCAAGCATATCCTGCTGAACGTCGTTGGCAACGCGATTAAATATACCAAGCAGGGAAGCATCGCTATGAGCGCGCGCCATCTTCCCGAGGCCGGCCAAGTCGAGTTCGAGGTCGCCGATACCGGAATCGGCATACCCCAGGAGGAACTGCCGCATATCTTCGAAATGTTTTCCCAAGTCAAAGGCGGCCGAACCCGATCCTCCGGAGGAGTGGGACTCGGTCTTTACATCGTCAAAAAATTCACCGAAGTGCTGGGAGGAGTAATCCGCGTGACCAGCGAAGTGGGCAAGGGATCGACGTTTACGAAAGCGATACCTACCGGGAGCAACGGAGGGGCGGCGCGGGACAACAAGATTCTTCGCGCGGATGATCCTTCGGACGGGCGAGAAAATGAGCGCCCCGGTCTCGAGCGTCCGCTCCCATCGGCGGATTCCTGAACGAGATCGTTTCCACTGACCTGCAATGAGGCTCGGCGCTGAGGCTATTTTACAGGCGGTGTGGCGGGTTGGACCGGAATGCCTCTTTTTTGAAGCTCTTCGATTGCAACCTTGGCGCTAGCATTGCCTTTGCTCGCGAGCTCGGCGGTTTTGGTTATGAGCGCCTCCAGCTGCGCTTGCATCTTTTGCGCCTCTTGCATCGCCGCGTCGTAGTTGCTCTTGAACGAGATCAGTTGATTCCGCTCGAATACCAGCGCCACGGTTTGAAAACCAAACCAGATAAGCAGGGACACTATGGTGAGAGTGAGGGGAAGAATCGAGGCGCGTCTTTCGGCGGGCTCGGGTTTGGCCGCGTCGTTTTCTTGATGGGTCTCTTTTGTCTCGAGCTCGTCCGCCATAAAAGCTACTTTCCGATGCCCGCCGACTTAGGATCGCCGCCGAGGTTAACGCCCTGAGAGGCGAGCAGATTCTTGAGCTCTGCGTCGTTGGTTTTCACGGCGATCGTCGCTATGCCTGTTACGATTTCTCGATGGATCGCTTCCATTTGAATACTTTGATTGATGAGCTGTTGGCGCTGGGCAAGCTGCACGCGGAGAGACTGGTTGCCGAGGGTCAACAGCACGTTGACCAAAGCAAAAATAATCAGCAGCACACCCAGCGGGGTCAAAAAACCGATTCTCTTTAAACTCAATGCAGCCATCACTTACCTGAGTCTTGCGAAGTTTGTTTGGCGAACACGTTCCGCACTTTATATGCGAGTCTAGTTTAAAATGCTAGGGGGCAACAGCAAACTCCCCGCCGCGAGATGTGAAGTCCAAGGTAGACACGTTTAGGTCCGTGTTTCGAGAAAAATATTGGCTCTTCGCCGTCACCCTCGCGTCAACTGGCGATACTTGATCCGGTGCGGGCGCTCGGCGGCTGCCCCAAGCCTGGCTTTTCGATCGGCTTCATACTCGGAATAATTGCCGTCGAACCAAACCACCTTGCTGTCGCCCTCGAACGCGAGGATGTGCGTCGCGATGCGGTCCAGAAACCAGCGATCGTGGGAGATCACCACCGCGCAGCCGGCAAAATTCTCCAGCGCCTCTTCGAGCGCGCGCAGCGTGTTTATATCCAAATCGTTCGTCGGCTCGTCGAGCAATAAAACGTTCGCGCCCTCTTTCAACATCTTCGCCAGATGGACGCGATTGCGCTCGCCGCCCGACAACTGGCCGACTTTTTTTTGTTGATCCGTGCCGCCAAAATTGAATCGTGCCACGTAAGCGCGCGAGTTCACCTCGCGGTTACCCAACTTCAATAAATCCGCGCCGCCGGTGATTTCTTCCCAGATCGATTTCTTTGGATCGAGCACGCGGCTCTGATCGACGTAACCCAGCGCGACCGTTTCACCGATGCGAATCGTTCCGCTGTCGGGTTTTTCCTGCCCTGTGATCATGCGAAACAAGGTCGTCTTGCCGGCGCCGTTGGGACCGATCACGCCGACGATGCCGCCGGGAGGCAGCGCGAACGTCATGTCGTCCACCAGCAGGCGATCGCCGTAGGCCTTGCCGATCCCTTTCGCTTCGATCACGACGTGGCCCAGGCGCGGCCCCAGTGGAATGTGAATCTCCAAGTCTTCCCTGCGCTGCTGCGACTCCTCGCCGAGCAACGCCTCATACGCAGTGATGCGCGCCTTGCCCTTCGCGCGCCGCGCTTTGGGCGACATGCGAATCCATTCGAGCTCGCGTTCGAGTGTCTTCTGCCTTCCGCTTTCAGACTTTTCCTGGCGGCGCAGACGCTCCTGCTTCTGTTCCAGCCACGAGGTGTAATTCCCTTTGTAGGGAATGCCCTGGCCGTGGTCGAGCTCCAGAATCCAGCCGGCGACGTTGTCGAGGAAATATCGATCGTGGGTCACCGCGATAATCGTTCCCGGATAACTCTTGAGGTGATGTTCGAGCCACGCAACCGACTCCGCATCGAGGTGATTCGTCGGCTCGTCGAGCAGAAGGATGTCGGGCTTCTTGAGCAACAACCGGCAGAGCGCGACCCGGCGCCGTTCGCCGCCGGACAACACCTTCACCGGCGTCTCCGGCGGCGGACAGCGCAGCGCGTCCATGGCCATCTCCAGCCGCGCGTCGAGATCCCAGGCATCTTGATGGTCGAGCTTCTCCTGCACTTCGCCCTGCCGTTCGAGCAGCGCGTTCATTTGGTCGTCGGACATCGTTGCGCCGAACTTGGCGTTGATCGCTTCAAACTCTTTCAGCAGAGCGACGGTCTCTTGCACGGCTTCTTCCACGACCTCGCGCACGGTTCGCGCATCGTCGATCAACGGTTCCTGCTCCAGATAGCCGACCGTGTAGCCCGGCGAGACGGCGGCCTCGCCGCCAAACTCCTTGTCCACGCCCGCCAGGATGCGCAACAGCGACGATTTCCCCGATCCGTTGAGACCGATCACGCCGATTTTGGCGCCGTAGAAATAGGAGAGATAGATGTCTTTGAGAACGGCCTTCTTGTCGTAGAATTTACTAACGCCGACCATCGAATAGATAACTTTGTTGGGTTCAGTGGTCATGAAGTGAACGTGTCAACCTCCGCATGGAATTTTGTTAACGCCGGCTCCCGAAGGGCTTGCCTGCGGCTTTTATTCTCGCCCCTTCGAAACCGTGCCCGCGTTGAGGCAAGAAGCCCGAGAGTGCGAGGTCGAAGGGCGAGGTTACAGGGATGTGCCGTGACACGGTAGGCCTTGGCCGATGAAGTTAGCCCTATTGGGGGGCAGGCGCGAGCGGTCCTCGAGGCAGAGAACTATTGACCTCGCCCGTAGCGGCTAGCGCTTGAGGTCTGATCGCGTGCGAGGCCGGCCTAGACCGGCATCACATCGTGCTTCTTTCTCGGCCGCTCTTCTTTCTTTGGCCGTAAAATCTCCAGAGCTTTAATCAAGCGCCTGCGCGTTTCAGCCGGTGGGATCACGGCGTGAGCGAACTGTTTCGCCAGCGCCTCGAAAGGGCCGCTGAACCGCTCGCCGTATTCCGCCAATTTTTCCCGGCGGGTCTTTTCCGGATCGGCCGATTGCTCGATTTCTTTTTTATAGAGCACGTTCACCGCGCCGCCGCCGCCCATCACCGCCAGCTCCACGCCGGGCCAGACCAGCACCTGGTCGGCGCCCATCTCGCGCGTGCACATCGCCTGCTTCGCGCCGCCGTAGCCTTTGCGCAGCACAAGCGTGATTTTGGGCACGGTCGCCTCGGCGTAAGCGTAAAGCAGCTTCGCTCCGTGACGGATGATGCCTTTCTCTTCCTGCTGTTTGCCGGGAAAAAAGCCCGGCACGTCCATCAATGTGACGATCGGAATATTAAAAGCGTCGCAGAAGCGGATGAAGCGCGCGCCCTTGTCCGAAGCGTCCACGTCGAGGCTGCCGGCCAAAAACATCGGCTGGTTGGCGACAAAGCCCGTGGGGTGGCCGTCGAGCCGTCCCAGACCGATGACGAGGTTGCGCGCGAACTTTCCCTTGAGCTCGAGAAAATCGCCGTCGTCTGCGATCGATTTGATGACCTGAACCACGTTGTACGCCTTGCGCATCTCCTCCGGGACGATCTTCTGAATATCGCTCAGCAGGCGCTGCGGATCGTCCGCGGGTTTTTTGCGCGGCGGCGCGGACTCGAAATTAAGCGGCAGAAAGCTCACCAGGCGCCGGATCGCCGCCAGGCATTCCTCGTCGTTTTTCACGGCTAGGTCGGCGACGCCGGAAACTTCCGAGTGCAGCTTCGCCCCGCCGAGCTGCTCCATCGTCACTTCTTCGCCGAGGACTTCTTTGATCACGGCCGGCCCGGTGATGAACATCTGGCTCGACCCCTGGACCATGACGATGAAATCAGTAAGCGCGGGCGAATAGGAGGCCACGCCGATGCACGGCCCCATGATCGCCGAGATCTGCGGGATCGCGCCCGATGTGATGCTATTCTCGAAGAAAATTTTTCCGATCGCCGCGGTGACCGTGAGGCCTTCCTGAATGCGCGCGCCGGGGGAGTCGTAAAGACCGATGAGGGGAATGCCGAGCCGCCGCGCGGTTTGAATCACGTAGGCGATTTTTTCGGCGTGGGCGCTGCCGACGGTGCCGGCGAGAACCGAGCGGTCCTGGGCGAAGAGGTAAACCGGCCGACCGTCGATCTTGCCGTAGCCGGTGACGACGCCGTCGCCCGGCTGGCGTTTCTCGGCCATGCTGAAGTCGGTGACCTGCGTCTCGGCCAGCATGAACTCCTCGACGAAACTCCCGCGGTCGAGGAGCTTTTCGATCCGCTCCCGCGCGGTGAGCTTGCCTTCGGCATGCTGCTTCTCGACGGTTTTAGATTCGCCCTCGGTGGCCCGCTTCTCGATCTCGGCAAGTTTTTTGTCAAGCTCTGCTCTCGATTTCGCCATAAACTTGTTCGATCATCCGCCGATGATGCCCATGCCCTGGAGCACGGAGAGCATGACGGCGGCGGCGATGACCGAGCCGATCTGGCCCGCCGCGTTCGCGCTCATCGCGTGCATGAGCAGATAATTCTTCTTGTTGTACTTTTGTCCTTCCACCTGAACGACGCGGGCGGCCATGGGAAAGGCCGAAATCCCGGCTGCGCCGATCAGCGGGTTGATCTTGCCGCCGGTCAGCAGGCACATGAGCTTGCCGAACAAGACGCCCACCGCTGTGTCCAAACCGATGGCGATGAGGCCCAGCGCTAGGACCAGGAGTGTCTGGCCTTTGAGAAACTTGTCGGCCTCCATGGTGGCGCCGATGGAAAGACCCAGCAGCAGCGTGACGATGTTGGCGATTTCGTTCTCCGAGGCGTTTTTCAGACGCTCCACGACGCCCGACTCTCTCAGTAGGTTACCCAACATGAGCGTGCCGATCAACGGCGTGCCCTTCGGCGCGAGGATGGAAGCCGCGACGGTAACGACGACGGGAAAAATAATTTTGATCTTTTTCGAAACCGGCTGTTTGACGATGCCCATCACGATCTTTCGCTCTTTGTCCGTCGTCAGCCAACGCATGATCGGCGGCTGGATCAGCGGCACCAACGACATATAGGAGTACGCCGCGATAGAAACCGCGCCCAGCAGGTGCGGGGCGAATTTCGAGCTGACGTAGATCGCCGTCGGCCCGTCGCACGCGCCGATGACGGCGACCGCGACGGCGTCCAGCTTATCGAAGCCGATGGCCAGCGCGAGCAGCAAGGTAAGAAAAATGCCGAACTGGCCGGCGGCGCCTAAAAGAATGATCTTGGGATTTTCCATGAGCGGCTGAAAATCGGTCATGGCGCCGATGCCGACAAAAATCAGCAGCGGAAATATTTCCGTAAGCACGCCGTTGTCATAGAAAAATCTGAGGAACCCGTCGCTCTCCATCAAACCGGCCAACGGAATGTTGACCAGAAGCGCGCCAAAGCCGATCGGCACCAACAGCAGCGGCTCGTAGCCTTTGCTGATGCCGAGGTAGAGCAGCCCAGACCCAACCAGAATCATGATTACATGACCCGGGCCGAGATTTGCGACGCCCTCAAAGAGGCCTTGCAGGCCGTTTATAATTGCAGCTTCCATAAGGGCCGGTTAACCTTTTTAAGACGCCGAATCCTCGGGCCGGTAAGGGAAAATTTTCTTGAGTAATAGGATAACCAAGCTCAAACACCATAAGACCAGCATGGTTCCCCCCATGCCGATCAACGCCACGGTCCAACCGAAGGTCCAGGTGTCCATAAAAAACTCAATTGGAGTATTGGAGTACTGGAGTCATGGAGTACTGGGTGGGGAATCGGAGGTCATTACTCCAACACTCCATTCTCCTTTCTATTCGATCTCGGCGAGAATTTGCTCGGCCTCGACCGCCTGGCCGGGTGCGACTTTGATCTCTTTCACAGTCCCGGAAACCGGCGCCACGACCGGGATCTCCATTTTCATCGCTTCGAGAACCACGACCACGTCGTCTTCCTCGACGCGCTCGCCGGCTTTCTTCTCGATCTTCAGAACTTTTCCCACCATGGGCGCAATGACCGCTGTCGCCAAGTTTTGCCTCCTTCTTGACGGACGATGCCGAGCTGATTTCTTTTCACGCCATTTAGTAGAGTTTCAACCCCGTTGTCAATCCTGACGTTGTGCATCGACCTCGCCGGTTATCCCGCCAAAGTGTTTTAGAAAACTCAATTTGCCGCGCGGGGACAGGCGGAGATCAAGCGTCAGTCGATTTTATAGCCGAGCTCGCGCGCCACTTCGATGGCGAACCGGGGCTCGGCGACGTCTTGGAAGGATACGGTCTTGGCGGAGGGCTTGAGCTGCGACTGGACCATTTTGATGATGTTGTTCATTCCTTCTTCGGTCGGAATGCCGGTGTCGTTGAAGTTGCTTTGCACGAGACTGTAGGTTTCCGCGGCGGTTTCCCGGTCCATGTTGAGGACGCGGACGATCAGGTCGAGAGTTTTTTCTCTCGACTTGAGCATCTCTTTTTTGGCGAGCTGCAGCGCGCGAATCAATCGCTTGACCTCGTCGGGGCGGCTTCTGATGGTTCGAAGCATCGCGGTCAGGCCGCCCGAGGGCATCTCGACCAGCGCGCCCACGTCGAGGAGTTTACGAAAGCCCTGGCGCTGGGCGAAGAACATAAACGGCGGATTGAGTGAAGCGGCGTCGAGGAACTTCGATTCCAACGACAACACGAGCTGCATCGGCGGCACGGACATGATGATGAAATCTTTGGGGTTGAATCCTTGCTTCTCGAGCGCGAACGTCAACGCGACGTGGCTGGTTCCGCCGAGACCGGTCACGCCGATGCGCTTCTGTTTCAAATCTTGCAGGGTCTTGAATTCCGGACGCGCCATCAGCCAATAGGCGATGCGATTGGTGGACGACCAGAGCGCCCGCGATTCGAGCCCGCTCAAGCTGGCGCCGACCGAGGCCGGCCCGATGCCCGATTGATAATCGAGGTCTCCGGAAACCAGCGCCGCGGCCGCGGCCGACGAGCGCATGAGAATGATCTCGACTTCCAGTCCCTCGCCGGCGAAAAATTTCCAGTCGCGTGCGGCGATCAGCGGCAGCGCGGTGAAGCTGAAATTGGCGTTGGAGATTCTAATCCTGCGCCGCTCTTGAGAGCCGGCGGGCGCCGCGTGCACGGCGAACAGGAGCAGGCAAAGGCAGATGCTCTGCCGGAATAAAGTTTTAACCATCATTAGTGAACTTGCCCCGCCTGAGCGTCGCGGATCTTTTTGAGCAAGCTCAGGTCTTCGAGATCGTCGGGAGTAAACAGCTTGGCGATCTTCAGAGTCTCGCGATAAATCTCGATCTCCGCCTCTACCGCCTTCCGCGGCTTCGTTCCGTCCTTGCTGTAGCTCGGCAGTATCGCGGTGAACGCTTTTTCGGCCAGCGCTGGCTCGATTTTGTGAAAGGCGGCGACGTATTGAACCAGCTCGTTGTAGTGCGCGGGATTGTGCAGGTAAGCCATCGTCTTCAGCAGGCCGGCGATCAGCGCCTGGGCCTTGGCGGAATTTTTCGCCAACGTCGCGGTCGAAGCGACCAGGCCGATGAAACTGAGCGGCGCGTAAGTCTTGGCTTCGGCGAGACGGCTGTAACCTTTGGCTTCAAGCTCCTGCGCAAACGGCGGCGCCAGCATCGTCGCCGCGACTTTTCCCGTCGTCAATGACTTGTAGGCGTTCTCCGTGACGCCCGTGGAGAGCAGCGTGACGCGCGCGGGATCGACGCCGTTCGCCTTCAAAATTATTTTTGCCGCCATGCCGGTGGCGTCGGTGATCGCATTCACGCTAACGACCTTGCCGGCCAACTCCTGGACGCTTTTCAGCTCGGGTTGTCCGATGAGAACATGAGCCGGCTCGTGCTGCACGTAGAAGAGCCGCCGGAGCGGATGTCCCTGCATGATGGCCGAAGTCGCGGCGCCGAGCGTCGTGGAGAAATCCAGCTCACCGGCGACGAGAGCGACGATCGCCGTCGGCGGTGCCATCGCGACCAACTGGATTTCGATAGCTTCCTTGGGAAAAAAACCTTTATCCTTGCCGAAATAGAACGGCATGAGCGCGAGACTCTTCGAAGGGATGTGGATGGTGACTTTGGCCGGCACCGCCGCGGGGCTTATCGATGGAAGAAAAGCCAACACGGTGACCGTAACCCCGACCAGCAGCGGCCATCGGAGCCAAGAGTTCTTCACAAAACTTCCCAATCGACGCAGGACATTGCCTATTTCTCTTTGGGCGGCTCAGCGCCGACCCAACCCTGATCGGTGATGTCGATGACCGTGCCGTCCGGTCCTTTCCATTTTTCCTCGAAGAAGCCCATCGGCGCCGCGACGGGATCCCGCGTATCGACGAACTCCGCGCCCAATTCGCGCAGACGCCGCCTCGTTCCCTCGATGTCTTCGACCCAGAATCCGAAATGACTCATACCGAATCTAGAGGAGCTGCCATACTCAGCCGCCGTCTCGGGCGATTTGTAGCGAAGGCAAGCCACGTTGAGCGTGCCGTCGCTCAAAAAAATGCCGTCGGCGACCGACGACTTGGTCCGGCCCACCTCGGTCATGTCAAAAGCCTTTTTGTAAAAAGCGGCGGTCGCTTCAGGATCGGGAGTATACAGCGCCAAATGTCTGAGCTTAGCCATGGTTACAACTCCTACGAAAAATTTTTATGCCGCGCGCGCGCCGAGATTATGCGCCAGGAAGTCGGCAATCAGCGGCCGATAGCGGAACGGCATGTTGTTGCAAACATGATTGCCGCCCTCGAGCACGACCATCTCCTTCGGGCCCGAGGCCTCGGCGTAGATCCGCCTGGGCTGGTCCATCGGGACGAAATCTTTCGTCCCGTGAACGATCAAAAGCGGGCAGCGAATCTTCGGCGCCAGCCCTTCGAGCGTGCAGCGCCGGTGCAAGTCCGCGAGTTGCTTTTTGTCGTAGATCTTCCAGATGTGTGCGATGCGGGCGAACTCGAACGGGTCGTCGAAGCGATTGAGCGAGCGCGTGCGGTCGTACATGCCGCCCGAGAGCGTGCAGGCCTTGATCCGCTCGTCGCACGCGGCCGAGCGCGGTCCGAGGTAACCGCCCATGCTCGGACCGAACACGCCCAGCCGCTGCGCGTCCACCTGCGGTAGTTTTTCCAAGTAGTCGATCACCGCCGAGGTCGCGCGCTCGAATTCGACGATGATACCGCCCTGAAACCAGCTCTCGCCCTGACCCGGACCGTCGAAGGTAAACGTCGCCAGACCCCGCCGAATAAAAACATCTTCCATCGTGCGCGCTTCTTCTTTGGTCGATTCTAAGCCGGAGATGATCATCACGACCGGCGGCTTCTTTACGTTCTTTGGCACGCGGAGGTAAGCCGGCAGGCGAAAATGGTCGAACGACACTTCGTGGCGCTCGGCCGGCGGATCGAGATAGGGCGCGGCCTTGGCGTAGCATTCCACTCGTTTATTGTGCGCCGCAGTGTATTGGATCGGGTCCTCGGGAGAATTGTTACAGGCGAAATGATAGGCCATGGCCGCGAGAAGATACGCCTCGGTCGCGCTCTCGCGGTTGCCCTTCGCCTCGTTCTCGCGCGCGAACTCTTCGTGCCCGGCCGCGGTCGCACACCACTCGCGGCACCAATCGCCCCACACGCGGATGCGCGCGCTAGTCGTCACCAGATCGTTGTAGTCGATTCCCTGAACGATCATCCGTGGCGCCCAGGTTTGTAGAACGTGGTCGACGGTCAGGTCCGGGTGTTTGGCAAGCATGGCAGTGTCTCCTTACTTTGAACTTTCCTACTTACTCACCCGTGCTCGTGTTCGTGATTCGTGTTCGTGTTGGTCCCCACCCCTCCGAGCACGAGGCACGAGCACGGCATTTAGTCTCCGCAGCCGCCTATCTTGGTCGCTCCGCCCGCCGCTTTCAACGCTTCCTCGCCGAGCTTGAGGTCGACGACCTGCTCGTACGAGGGCTTTTTGTCCGCCTGGATGTCGCCGTTCTCGATGCCGTTCTGGATCGACCACTCGGTCCGCTCTTTGGAAAAGCCGGTGTTGACGCTCCAGACGCAATTTTTGAGCAGGTAGTCGTAAGAGAAGCTGACCGCCTCCACTGGTTTCTTGGTCGCGTCCACCATGATCGGAATGACCTTCTCCTTCTGCGTGTAGATCGCGCGGTTCGCCTCGATGAGCGAGATCGCCACGTCGCGCACCATCGCCCGGTCTTTGGTCAGCAGGCTCTCCGCCGCGCCGTAGGCGTTGAAGAAATATTTCGGCATCAGCTTGGCCAGATCCACCAGCACGTGCAGCCCCGGCTTCTCTTTTTGCGCCAGGTAAACATCTTCCGGATGGAGAGCCACGCCACTAACCTGCCCGGCGATGAGACCGGGAAGCCTTCCTGCAGTCGCCGAGGAAACGAACTGGGCATCGTCGACCGTAAGACCAGCGGTCTTCAGCACTTCGCGGCCCATCACCCAGTTGAATCCTCCAACGCCGCCGCCGGTCGCGCTGAGGCGTTTGCCTTTTAAATCCGCAGCCGTCTTGATTTCTTCGCTCACCATATAGGCCTGCGGCAGACGGGGCGCCATGCCCCAGAATTGCTTCGCCTTGAGACCCTGCGCGATGGCGGTCGCATTGATCGTGGCCACGGCCTGGCCCTGCACCACTGCGGCCAGATTGGCCGCTGAAGCGCCGCCTTCGAACTCGACGATCTCCGCGTCGATGCAATGGCGCGCAAAAATTCCGAGCGCGCGCGCCACGTAGATCGGCGTGTGCACTACGTTGGGCGGCGAGACGGAGATGCCGAGCTTCACCTTGCGCATCTCTTTGCACGGCGCTTTGGCCGGCTCGGCGGCAAAAGCGAAGTGGCAGCTCGCCAGCAGTATGGCTGTTGCCGAGCACACATAAAGGGTAGAGCGGCGATGTTTATTAATCATAATGCACCTCCTAGCAACTTGTCTTCAGGTTGCTCAAAAAGCTCTCAGAGGCGAGGCGCGCGAAGAATCGACGAGCGCAGGCGTACTTTTTTTAGTACGTCGAGCGAGGCGATTGAGCGCAACGAAGCATATGAGGCTTTTTCAGCAACCTGTTCCGTCATTCTCGTCCGGGCTGATGCATCCACGGCGCGACGCGCCGCTCGACGAAGCGCAAAATCCCGGTCAACGTAATTCCCAGAAGGCCCAGAGTCACGATCGGCACGAACATCGCGTCGGTGCGGTAAATGCTGGCATAGCGCGAGATGAGATAGCCGATGCCTGTGATCGCCGTGTAGAGATCCGCCAGCACCATGCCGATCATGCCTCTGCCGATCGCGAGCCGCAAGCCCGCCACGATGAAGGGCACCGCCGCGGGCAGTACGATGTGGCGCCAGAGCTCCCGCTCGCGGCAGCGAAACGCCCGCCCGACTTCGATGAGACGGTCATCGACGTTTTTGACGCCCTGATAGGTGTTGATCACGATGGGGAAGAAAGTGAAGAGAAAGACGACGGCGGTCTTGGCCGTCATCTCGAAGCCGAACCAGAGCACCAGCACCGGCACCAGCGCGACTGAAGGAATGGAATAGAGCGCCGTGATGTAGGTATCGAGCGCGAGATCGACCACCCAGAAGCGGGCCATGATGAGGCCCAGCGCGATTCCGAAAACCGAGGCGAGACCGAGTCCGGCAAAAAGAACGATGAGACTTTGAGACAAATACTTCCACAGCTCGCCGCTGGCGATCATCTTGACCGCGGCGTTGGCCACCGCCGTCGGATAGGTGAACAAAACCGGATTGGTCTGTCTGCCGAAATATTCCCAGCCGCCGAGAACGACGGCGAACGAGACGATGCGAATCGCGACGCGGATCGCCGCGGCGCGCCGCTGGGCCGCCTGCGCCCGCTCCCGCGCCGCCTCTTGTTCTTGAGCCAGCTCTCGGTCCGCGGCGACGACAGTCCCGGCTGCGATTCTATTATCTGCTTTGCTGATGCTCATCTGACTAGGTTTGCACAACCAGTAGAAAATTCCCCCTCACCCTCCCCTCTCCCCCGCGATGGGGGAGAGGATTAAGGTGAGGGGGCGTTACATCATCACCGAGGGTCTTAGCTCCTCCCAGATGTGGTTTCGCATCTCCGCGTAGCGCGGCTCGGCGCGGACCGCGGCCGGGTCGCGCGGAC
>CAZNES010000019.1:0-61916 GCA_964572145.1 uncultured Syntrophobacteraceae bacterium | reverse complement strand
AACTTGGGGACGTGCGTTTTGTTCCTTTGACGGGGTCGATTCAGAAGGGTCGTTAAGCGCCTCGTTCGGGCTGTGAGCAACCGGACACGATAGGGCTATCTGATGAATTCCACCAACAAGAGGGCGAAGAGGCCGACAAGACAGACGGAACCGTAAACGGCGCCGGTTACCGTGAAAGCCTTAATCGTCAGGCCTTGTCGTCCGTACGTGAGCGCAAATATTAACGCGAGCAAAACACAGGCGAGCAGCTTCCAGTAAAGTAGGCCCCAGGCCGCGCCCCATTCAATAATCGCTTGCCGCACGAGCGGATTTGCCTCGGGAATGCCAATCAACACCACCTGATACGTTAATACTCCATCTAATAGCTGGAGCAATAAGTTGAAGATAAAATGGGACCAGACTGCGGGATTCATGGAAGGATTCATGCGAATCCCTTATTCGCGGCGAGGCGCGCTGTCAAGATCGATGAAGAGAAAAATTACCGCCGTGTGTAACGAAAAAAATCAGCCGATCAGCGTGTTGCGCAATTGCGCAACTACGCAAGTAGCGCCAAGAGGGGAGTCGAACCCAAGTTTTCGGAAAGCAGTTATCTGATAATAATTTTCTGACGAAACAAGAGCCAGATGATCATGCGATCAGTGAATCAACGCCGGCGTGAAGAAGAAACAAACCGGCTCACGCGTTCCGGCCGGAGCTGCGCACCGGCAACACCGAGCGCGAAGATTACGAAAGAATCGAGGGGAGATCAATAAATCGCGAAGAAAGTCGAGTCGTAGAAGTCTGACCCCGTAGACGAGTGCGGCTACACGCCGCAGTACGAGGGCCTGGAAAAATTATACCGCCGCTATCGCGACAAAGGATTCGCTATTTTGGGATTTCCGGCGAACGATTTCGGCGCCCAGGAGCCGGGGTCGAACAAGGAGATCGCGCAGTTCTGCCAGGTGAATTACGGCATCACATTCCCGATGTTCGCGAAGACCTCGGTCGTCGGCGCGAACGCCAACCCGCTCTTTCGTGAGCTCGCCGCGAAGACCGGGAAGCCGCCGCGCTGGAACTTTCACAAATATCTCATCGACCGCGCGGCTCAGCCGGTAGCCGCGTACGAAAGCGCCGTCGAGCCCGAGGATACAAGGGTTACTGTGGAGATTGAGAAACTGCTATTCAAATAAGGCGAGAGGCAACAGGAATAGGCATGAGGCGCGAGGCATGAGGCGAGAGGAAATCAAAGAAGGCGCAGAAGCTCGGAGCGATACTATCCCGCTTCATGCTCATAAACCTGCCGTCAGGCTTCGAAGCCGGCACCCAGGCTGGAGACGTTTTTGAATCCGTTCTCCAGAAAGTAAGCGACGGCCCCCAAGCTGCTGTTAGCGTGATAGCAGTAAACGATCACTTTGCGGTCCTTATCCGCGCCTGCGATAAATTTCAGTTGTAGCTCGCCGAACCGCTCTCGATAACCAGGCGGGTGCCCACGCTCGGCTGAACAAATGCTTCCGGAAGTTCTCGCGCGAACGCATGTGTTGCTTTCCAACCCGTGCAGTGGCCTGGCATGATGAGCCGTGGAGCGATGGCCTTCAACTCTCTGACGGTGGCGGGAATAATGGGTTCGAAGATGGCTCCCGTGAGGTGCAGCCCTCCGAGCAGCGCATAAATCGTATCGACTCCGGTAAGTTTTTGAGCGTAACGAATCGAATTGATGGCGCCGGCGTGGCCGCAGCCGGTCAGCACCACGAGTCCTTTGTCCCGCACGTTCACCACCAGCGCCTGGTCGTCATGGATGAGCGGATCGGATTGCCACACGCCGTCGATCTCGGAGTAGTGAATGGGAAATCCCTTCTCGAAATCCGTGGTGCGATGGATTTGTCCCGTTACCAGCACCATCCCTTCGACCAAGTAGGAAGGATTTCGTTCTTCGATAAAGTCGATGTTTTCCTGCTCCAGAAGGCGCCGGTTTGGAGCCGGCGTGTGCAGCTCCGATCCGTCAGGAAAAACAACCTTCCGGTTTAAGAAAGCGTCGGGATGCAAAAGGATGGGCATGCGCCGTTTCCCCAGCCGCTTGACCAGGCCCATCAAGCCCTGTGTGTGATCCACATGGCCATGGCTCAAGACAATGCTATGGAGATCCTTGAGGCCGATCGCCAGCACGTCCATGTTGTGTATGAGCCCATTCGTGCTGATGCCCGAGTCAAAGAGGAGAGTCGCTGAGCGGCCGGCCGACTGAACGGTAACCAGCGCCGCGTAGCCGTGCTCGGCGACTAGAACTTTGCGGTCTCCCCAGGGCAGGTCGGTCGGAAGTCGCGGCCGTCGAACCTCCTCCGCGCTGGGAAGAAACGTGTCGATGCTGTTATCGACCAGAATTGTGATTTCCAGCCGCTCGGCGACTTTGAGCGCCGACTTGGTTTCCGTCATGCCTCTCGCTTCTCACTTCGCCAGCGGACCCGGCCGTAATTAGAACTAATTTTACCCACAGGTCAACCAGTTGAGATGTTTACCAGAAGCGGGGATATTTTTCATTCTGATTGATCCTTGTCACGCTTGCTCAATTGCGCAAATGCGCAACCATCATGGTCACAAGCGGGGGTCTGACTTTTAATTCTCAACTGTCTGACAGAAGGTCAAGATATCAAAGCTTGACTCCATACTTCGCCCTTACCCCCGGTTTCAGCACTTCCGGCAGATGAGATCTCCTTTTGGAAACGGCAAGAGCACGCAGTCTACTCGCGGATCATTTTCCGCACGGTTCAGGAGGTCCGTCTGGATGCGGGGCGAAGTTACGTTATCGATGACGAGCCATCCACCGGACACGAGGCGCGGGATCACCTTCTCGTAGACCTTGGCGTTGAGCTCCGGGGGCTCGATATCGGAGAAGCAAAACGCGATCTCCTCGAAACGGGTGGCGAAGTCGAAAGCGTCGCCATGAAAGACTTGGACCGAACCCGCCGCTCCGGCGCGGGAGATGTTCTCGCGCGCCAAGGCGACCTTTTTTTCATTTAGATCAACCGTCGTGAGCGTCACACCTCGCGCGCGCGCGGCCAGCGACAGCCACAGACTGGAGTAGCCGCCGCTGCTACCCAGCTCGAGAAATGCGCCCTGCGGCGCCGACAGCGCCAGGAGCGAAAGGCAGCGCCCGACGTCCACGGAAACACTGCGAAGCGACCGTTGATCGCGCGCCGTCTGTTCCTCTAGTTGGCGCATCACCTGCTGCATGTTCGCCGAAATGTCATGAAACACTCGGGCCTCCCTCGAGATTCTCGAACGGCACGCTGCGCCGATTGATCTGCTCTTCGATATCGTCGGGAAAGAGATTTTCGCTCAGCATCACATAGTCACCGTAGGCGCCGTGAACCGGGCCCAGCAAGTTACGTTCGGCAAGCAGCCCAGCCTTACGCTTGCCAAACTGGGGCAACTGCGAGCGATATTTTTGGTAACACTCGTACCAATTGCGCGTGAGCAGCACGTAATAGTCGAGTGGCACCGGCGGCTGCTCGGTCTCCTTACACAGCGCCGTTGAAGGCTCGCGGCGCCACTGCTGCGGCCGCGGTAGAATCCCGCGCGACATCAGGTATTCGAAAGCGCCGCTGGTCGAATTGACCGCTTCAGCGACGGATTGAAAGCCGTGCGGCCGCGCCATTTCAACGCCTGAGACAAAACTCGGCTGCACGCTCCCCGGACCGAATACTTCCACCGCGTCGCACATCCAGCGTACCCAGTTGTCCCAGCCGACGCGCTCGGCCTTGCCGGGATTGATCCATTCGAAGAGCCGTTTATCCCAAACCTCCATGTTGAAGTGAATATTGTCGGCGCCGGCGGCTTTGTACCGTTCCACCTCTGCGCGCGGCCGGGCATTGACCTCGAAGGTGATTCTTGGCTTCGCCGAGCTCTCCTTGATGGCGCGGATGTACTCCTCGTAGAAATCCAACTCGCTCTTGCCGTGCAGCGTCTTGGTGATCGAACCGCCGCTGAGCACGAAGCCGGGCGCGCTTACGCCAAGCCTGCGCGCGTCGCTCGCGACCTGCTCGCAGACTCGCACGACATCTGCCACCGATTTTACCGGGGCGGTCAGCGTGAAGTCGCGCGACAGCTTCATCTGACGGGCGTTCTCGTTAATGTCGCAGAACTTGCACTCTTCCTTCGCTCCCCAGTATTGGCAATTGCGAAAGATCGTAATGAACGCGCCGAAGGCGACGATCTCATGATAGGGCGTGCCGTCGGGCAAACTCTTCGCATAGTAATCGGGCGTTTTCGGGTAGCGGACTTCGGCGAGCACGCGCCCTGCCGTGGTCATGACGAGCCGGCCATCGACGACATCGATCAGGTAGGGAGAATGAGGGGAGAGCGAAGTCTGAATCGCTACGGGGCGCATCCCGTAGGGCCCGTTAAGGATGACGAAGTGCTCGGGAACGCGCCGATGCTCGCCCCTCTTCAACTCAGACATCGGCACGAGATCGTAAGAGAACAAGCGATAGGACTTGACCAGCGCGCCTGCCGTGGCCCGGAGCGCGGCGTCGCTAAACCAATGACCCAGGCTCAGCAGATGTTGCTTGAGAATCGTCTCCTTGGGAACGTCGGGGTATTTTTTGAAATACGATTCCAACACTTCGGGATTGGATTCGTTCGTCGTCGAGTTGTTACTCATTTCGCGGATCCTTTCGCTCGTAACGTTTTATTTTGGTTACAGCTCCCTCGCGGCGCCCTCGCCGTCGTTGCTACTTCAATAGGGCGTGGGCAACCTTGAGCGCGGGTTCGCGCACCTTATCGATTTTTTCTTCCGACTGATTATCGATCTGCAAAAACTCATTGACCGACATATGGTCTTTAGCCGGCATCGTGCCGGATTCTCTCAGAAAGCGGGTATCGACATCGAGGCGCCGGGTCGCTTGACCGAGCGCTCTGGAAACGATCTCCTGTCCCTCGCGACCCAACAGCCAATTGACAAAAACCTTGGTGCTATTCGGGTGCGCCGGCGCTTTGATGACCGCCAGATTGCCGCTGCCGCCGGTGCCGTAAGTTCCTTCTTTGAGTGTAGGAAGAGCCTTAATCGGCAACCCCGCTTTCAGAAACGGCAGATAGGAATAATAGGAGAGACCGATTGTGACGGCGACTCGTCCTTTGGCCAAACTTTCCGCAAGCAAGCGTTGATCACGGCCGAGATATAAATCCTGTGCCGCGAGTTTTTTGAGATACTCTTCGCCTTTGACATGCCACATGAACGACCAGTTGGAGTCTCCGGCCCCCGGCGTGCGCGGATCGAGATAGCCGATCTTGCCTTTCCACTTCGGGTTGAGAAAATCGTCGAACGAACGGATCTCGTTCGGTTTGACCAGATCGGTGTTGTACCAAATGATTTCCGGCAGATACGCCTGAGACATGTAAATGAATCGTTTTGCGTTATCGACCCACAAATGACCGCCCCACCACTGTTTCGGATCTTTAACTTCGGGTAGCGCCAGCCACGGTTCAATCGGATCGAGAATGCCCTCGTCCAGCATGCCGGAGATGATCGAAGAAGAACCGCCGATGTGCAAATCGAAATAGCGCACGCCGGCTTTGAATTCTTCCGCCATGCGGCGCACCGCCGCGCTGCCGCGCGCCGTGAAAATTTCGACTTCGACGCCATAGCGTTTTTTGAATTGATCCTCGAGCTGTTTTCTCAACTCGGCGCTGGCCGGGATCGATACCGTTACCTTGCCTTCTTTCTTTGCGGCATCAACCAACTTATCCCATTCCGCCGACCCGGCGGGTTTGCTTTGTTGTCCGTAGACCGCGGGCGCGAATATCAGGACCCAAAACAGGCCGACAGACAAAAAAATTCTCGCGATTATGATCTGTGCGGGCAACCTTTTGTCTCCACTACACCGGCAAATATTGCGTACCAAGCGAGCACCTATTTCGAAGCTTTTCGTGGATGGGTGAATAATCCTTTAAAGCGGAACATCTCATATGTCAAGTATTACTACCCAAGTAGATTAAACATCTTGGATCTTGGCGTTCGGCTACTCCGTTTTGTTTCATGCCCATAAACCTGCCGCCGGATTTCGCTAGTTGTTCGAGTCGTGGTAGATAAAGAGGGGATAGGAAGGAGGAAAAGTATGCTTGCCCCATGGATACACGTACTTATCGTCGCTGCGCTCTCGGTGTTTGCCTCTCAAGCGCCAAGCGCCGCGGCGGAGTCTCCTTGTCCCGCCGTTCTCGATCGCCAATTCTCGAATCTGCGCGATGAGCCGGTGTCGCTCTGCCGGTTCAGCGGGAAAGTGTTGCTCATCGTCAACACCGCGAGCGAGTGCGGCTACACGCCGCAGTACGAGGGCCTGGAAAAATTATACCGCCGCTATCGCGACCAAGGGTTTGCGATTTTGGGATTCCCGGCGAACGATTTCGGCGCCCAGGAGCCGGGGTCGAACAAAGAGATCGCGCAGTTCTGCCAGGTAAATTACGGCATCACGTTCCCGATGTTCGCCAAGACCTCCGTCGTCGGCGCGAACGCCAACCCGCTTTTTCGTGAGCTCGCCGCGAAGACCGGAAAGCCGCCGCGCTGGAACTTTCACAAATATCTCCTCGACCGGGCGGGGCAGCCGGTGGCCGCGTTCGAAAGCGCCGTCGAGCCGGAGGATACAAGGGTTACTGCGGAGATCGAAAAATTGCTCAAATAGGGGGAAGGCATTAGGCAACAGGCAATAGGCAATAGGAAGCCAAAATACGCTTGAGCAAGAGAAGAAGGTGTGAGGCGAGAGTCAACAACGTCCATTGTGCCCTCTAAGATTTCACCTTTTCGATGAAGCCGCTCGCGTCGAGATTTTTCTTGACGCCTTTCACCAGCCGGCCTATTTTTAGTTGCCTCAAACCCGATGAAGAGCCGTCATGATACGACTCATCCAGTTCCGATTTTTCCTTTGGCTGCCGATCGTCGCCTTTTTAAGCCCGTTACCGGCGCGAGACGTTTCCGCGCAAGTGCAAAAGATCCGCATTTCTCTTTCGAGCCGGAGCAACACGAACACGACCTACTACGTTGCCCAAGCCAAGGGTATGTTCAAGGAAGAGGGGCTGGAGGTCGAGTTCATCCAGGTCAATCCGCGGCTCGGGGCGCTGGCGGTCTTGAACGGCGATGTGACGTTCACGACCTCGTTCGTCAGCACCTTTCGCGGCATCGTTCAGGGGCTGCCGATGAAAAGCGTTTTCATCCTGCTCAAGAAGGGCATCTATTTCCTCATGGTGCGTCCGGAGATCATCAAAGACGTGCAGGACTTGAAGGGCAAGAAGCTCGGGGTCACGGCGGTAGGCGGCGGCGACCATATCGTCGGCAGGGAACTTTTGCGCATGAAGGGATTGGATCCGGCGATGATGCAGGCGATCGCCATAGGGGAACCGTCGCTGAGAGCGCAGGCGGTTCTTGCCAACGTCGTGCAAGCCGTCTCCGTCTCGCCGCCGCATGATCTGATGTTGCAGCGGATGGGCCTGAAGGCGATTTCCGGCCCGCCGGAGATCGGCGTGCCGTCGTCCGGGCTGTTCGTTGCAGACCGGCTGATCAAAGAAAATCCGCAAATACTCAGGCGGACCATCAGGGCGATGCTCAAGGCGAATCGCTTCATCGAAGAGCAGCGGGAGGAGACGATCCGCATCATGGCGCGGGCGGTGGCGCAGCCGCTTGAGGTGGCCGCGCGGTCCTACGACGTGGAACTCAAGGCGCTCGCCAGGGACGGCCAGATGACCGACGCGGAGATGGAATTTCAGATGGAAAGATTGGCCGACAAGAAAAGGCCTTTGGAAGAAGTCAGGGATTTTTCCCACGCGCGCCAGGCGGTGAAAGAGTTGGAGGGAAAGTAGCGCGGCGACGTTTTACTTGAGTTTATCCGCCTTCGCAGAAGACCACGGCCGTAAGGCCGTGGATGAATGCGGGGGCGGACCCTCCGAAGCTAGGAGAGCGAAGGAGGGTGCTTCGGCGGATTTCGCCGAAGAAATGAAGGATACCACGGCGCAAGCCCGTGGAGGCTTCATGTAATGGCTCCGGACAGAACCGCGTTCGCAGGAGAATGGAGTGGCGCCTTAGATTAAGCGCAAGAAAGTTGAGTCGTCGAAGTCTGACCGCGAAAAACCTGCCCGTTCCAGGAGGGACTAACCAATGAAAAAAATCATCCTGTCGATGATCTCGCCGCTGCTTATCGGCGTGTTATTGCTTCCCGGCAAAGCGGCATTCGCCCTCGATAAAATCAACGTCACCCTGCCATCCAAGTCGTTTCAGTTCATCATCTTTCCGCTCGCCAAGGAGCGGGGTTATATGAAGGAGGAAGGGATCGATCTCAACGTCGTCATCATGGCCTCCACCACCGGCCTCCAAGCCGTCGTAGCCGGAGAAATGGATTTCACCGGTTCCGGGAGCAGCGCCCTGGTCGCCGTCGCTCAGGGCAACGCGCCGCTCAAAACCGTGCTGGCCGTCAACGATCAGGTGCTGCAGTGGCTTATCGCCCGGCCCCAGTACGGCGCTTTCAAAGAACTCAAGAATAAAAAGATCGCCGTGACCGGCGTCGCCGCGGTGGCGACGTTCATGTTGAAAAAGGTCGCGCCCAAGTACGGCCTCGACGGCAATAAGGATTTGACCTTTCTCGCGCTGCCGCCGGGCCAGCGCCTCGCGGCGGTGCAGGCGGGGGTCGTGGATGCGGGGCTATTGACGTCGGAGGAACGCTTCGCCGCCCTCGATCTAGGCATGAAAGAGATCTTGTATCTGGGCAAAGAAGTGAAGAATTCCTGGGGCACCATCGCGACCAACGACCAATTCATCAAAGAGAAACCCAAGTTGATGCATGGATTCATGCGCGCCCTGCTCAAGGCCCTGCGCCTGGTCAAGCAGAACCGCGCGGTGGCGACGGATACGATGATGAAATTTTCCGAGTTGGACAG
The DNA here is from genome assembly GCA_964572145.1 of uncultured Syntrophobacteraceae bacterium. Classification (GTDB taxonomy): domain Bacteria; phylum Desulfobacterota; class Binatia; order UBA9968; family UBA9968; genus JAJPJQ01. The sequence continues at coordinate 53,027 of CAZNES010000019.1, read as the reverse complement.
GCAATTGGCGGCGCGCACTTACGACGGCATGATCGGAACTTTTACGACCAACGGCGTGGTCGACGAAGAAACGCAGAAAAACGATCTCGACATCGTGCGCGAGGTTCTCAACGTCACCAAGGAAATTCCCATCGAGCGCGCCTACGATTTCAGCTTTGCCAAGAAAGCGGACAGCGAGCTGACGCAAGCGGGGTGGAAACCCTAGAAGCTTCGTGGACGAATGCATCGTTAACGGTCCTCGCTACCCGCGCAATTTTCACAACACAAAGGAGACACAACCATGGCCTTTCTTGAACGAACCTACGGGAAACAGAGCAATGCTGTCATCGATGAAGTTTTAATCTCGTCGGACTCACACGTCATTGAGCCGGCGGGTCTTTGGCAAAAACAACTGCCGAAGGCTTTTCAGGATCGCGCCCCCGATTTTGGCAGGCAAAGGCCCAACGACACGCCCGGCGGCGCCATGGACAAGAACAAGCGCGTCGCCGAGATGGCCGCCGACGGCGTCAGCGCCGAAGTGCTCTATCCGACCCATGGCTTGAAGTGCTTGAGCCTCGACGATCACGAGTTGGAGGCAGTCTGCGCGCGGGTCTACAACGACTGGCTCATCGACTACTGCAGCGCCGCACCCGAACGGCTTATCGGTATCGCCATGCTGTCGATGTACGACATCGAGGGCGCCGTGAATGAACTGGAGCGCTGCCGCAGAGCCGGCATGCGCGGCTCGGTGATCTGGCAGGTGCCGCCGGCAGAGCTACCGTTTTCCTCATCGCATTACGACAAGTTCTGGGCCGCCTCTCAGGATCTCGGCCTGCCGGTCAACCTGCACATCTTGAGCGGGCACGGCTACAGCCGAAGCCGTTCCTTCGGCTTCGGAGATACCGCAACCGGCCTCACCCTGGAGGCCAACAGCGTGAACATGAAACTGTTCCAATCGGTCAACAGCCTCTACGAACTGATCTATTCCGGCGTGCTCGAGCGTTTCCCCAAGCTCAAGGTTGTCCTCGTCGAGAACGAGCTTGGCTGGATTCCGTTTGTCTTGGAACAGTGGGACTACTACTTCAAACGCCATGGAGCCAAGCGCGAGGGCCTGGCCATCAAAAAACTCCCCAGCGAATACTTCCACAACCAGATCTACACCACTTTCTTCAACGACGCCGTCGGCGGTCATATCTTGTCATGGTGGGGGACCGACAACTGCATGTGGTCCAACGATTTCCCGCACGGCAACTCGACCTGGCCCAATTCTCGTCAGGTTGTCGCTCGCGACCTAGGCGACCTCCCCGCCCCGCTGCGCGCCAAACTGGTGCGGGAAAACGTTGCGCGACTTTACGACATCCCGATTCCAAGTCGGACGGCGAGCTGACCCAAGCGGGCTGGAAACCCTAGATTTCAATCCGGTCGGCGGCATCCGAGTCTTGCGCCTCGTTCAAAAGGAGACCATTCATCATGATCAAACGATTGTCATTAGTTTTTGTGGCCGCGTTGATCGCCGCCGTGCCTGCGCCTTCGTGGGCGCAGAAGGGCAAGATCAAGATTGCCGTGCAGGGGCCGCTCTCCGGCGAGCAGTCGGCGTTTGGCGAACATATCAAGCTCGGCGCGCAACTCGCGGTGGAAGAGTCGGTCAAAGCTTTCAAAGCGATGGGCTACGATTTGGTATTGGTGCCTCATGACGACCAGGCGAAACCGGCGGTCGGCGTTGCCAACGCGCACAATATAGTCGCCGATCCGGATGTCTTGTTATTGGTGGGCCATTATAATTCCGGTGTCGCGCTGCCGGCATCGGAAGTCTACAAAGAGAGCATGCTGGCGATGATCTCGCCGGCCAACACCGCGACCGAAATCACCGACCGCCGCTATCCTAATGTCAACCGCGTGTGCGGCCGTGACGATGTCCAAGGTCCGGTGGGCGCCCGCTTCGCGGCCCAGGACTTGAAACTCAAGTCGGTCTACATCATTCACGATAAGACTCATGCCGGCCAAGGCGCCGCCGAATTCTTCCGCGATGAAGCTAAAAAGCTCGGCCTCAACGTGTTGGGCTATGAAGGCACCGAAGAGCGCGTTAATTTTTCACCTATGATCATACCGCTCAAAGCCAAGAACCCCGGATTGGTTTACTTCGCCGGCCCCTATCCCCAGGGCGGTCTGCTGTTGAGACAGTTGCGAGAAAAAGGAGCCAAAGCAAAATTCATGGGACCGGACAGTTTGGACTCGGCGGAGATGGTCAAGATCGCAGGCCGCTCGGTGGTGGGCAGCTATTACACCAGCGTAGCCGGTCCGCCGGATGCGTATCCGGAAACCGCCGCTTTCGCGAAAAAGTTTAAGCAGCGCTTCGGTAAAGACATTGAATCCTTCGGCATGTACGGCTACGACGCCGCCCTGGTCGGCATCAAGGCTATGGAAGGATGGCTGAAGGCGCACCCGGGAAAGAAACCGACGCGTACGGACGTATCCACCGCCGTGCGCAACTTGAAAGGCTTCAAAGGAGTCACCGGCGCGATCGAATTCGACAACAAAGGCGATCCGGTTAATGCGAAATATTTCGTCTTGGAGTTCGACAAGCAATCCTATCCCGGCAAAGTCGTCAAGGTCATCGAGCAACAAGAGCCGGCCCCGGCAAAGAAGTCATAATTCGAAGGGGCCGCGATCGAGGAGCCGGCGCTCGTAAGAATCAGGGGAGAGCATGTCGTTTCAGGAAGCCATATCTCAATTTATAACGCTGCTTGTCGTCATAGATCCGGCCGCAACGCTACCCGTATTTCTTATGACTGCGGCGGGACTGTCCCGCGTTCAGACACGACTGGTTGCAATCATCGCCGCTACCGTGGCTTTCCTGGTGCTGCTGTTCTTCATTGTGTTCTTCGAGTTGCTGCTCAACGCAATGAACATACCACTGGCCTCTTTTCAGTTGGCCGGTTCGATCGTTTGGCTTATCTATGGGTTGAACTTGGTCTTCGATCGAATCAAAGCGGACGATTCATTTGATATCAATACAGCCGAAGGCCTGGTTTCGAGGTCGATCTATCCGCTCGCGATTCCAGGTCTCGCCGGGCCGGGATCGATGATGACGGTCACCTTGCTCACGGAGAATTACAGCCGGTCATTACTCCAGCAGGTACAAACCGTAGGTATAGTCGCGATCTCTCTGGTGCTGGTCGTGTTGATCTACTTCGCCGCCGAGCCTATCAACAGGTTGCTGGGAAAAGGCGGACTAAGCGTCATTTCCCGGGTGATGGGATTGATACTGTCGAGCATTGCAGTGACGAACGGCATTGTTGCGATCAAGCTGATTTTTGGGCTCGGCTAAAGTGAACGCGGCGAGAAAAATATTCCTGATCGTTTTCCTGACTTGTTGCGCCGCTCGTTGCGCCACGCCTGTGGGCGCGGCCGACGACAAGACGCTCGAGCTCGCCAAAAAAGAAGGCCGCGTCGGCTTCTACACGACGATGGGCGCGGATGAGTGCAGGATGCTCGTCGATGCTTTTCAAGCCAAGCATCCATCGATTCGCGTCGAAATGACCCGGCTGGGCAGCGAGAAACTCTTGCAGCGAATCATCACCGAGAGCCGCGCCGCCAGCCATCTCTTCGACGCCGTCTCCAACAGCGGCATGGAAATTTACTTGCTCGCCAAGATGGGCTTGCTGGCGCGCTATACAACGCCTGAGTTTTCTTCATTCATGGCCGATGCGAAAGATCCGGCGGGGCGATGGGTCGACATGTATTCGAATCTGCGGATGATCGGGTACAACACCAGACTGGTGCCGAAGGAAAAAATTCCCCAACGCTACGAGGACCTGCTCGAGCCGGGATGGAAAGGGCAGATCGGCTTTCCCGAAGGACAGTATTCCTGGTTCGCCACCATGCTGAAAATCATGGGCGAAGAGAGAGGGAAACAGTTTTTCTCGGGGTTGGCGCGGCAGGATCTCAACTATCGCGGCGCGCAAGTCTTGATCGCGCAAATGATTTCCGCGGGCGAGTTCAATGTCGGCTTTACCTACGACACGCAGATACTGCGGTTCAAGAATCGCGGCGCGCCCATCGACGTCGCGCCGATGCCGTTCGTCACCAAGAATATTCATCCGTTGGCCCTGGCCGCCCAAGCGCCTCATCCCAACGCCGGAAAGGTTTTCATCGACTACGTGCTTTCCAAGGAAGGACAACTGTTTATCAAGAATTTGGGGCGAGTGATTTCGCGCAGCGATATTCCGCAGGAAGAGCTTGCCCGCACGAAAGTGATTTCCGAAGACGTCGCCATCGCCGATCGGCTCAATCAAGTCATCGACGACTACAAGAAATACATGCGCTAGGAGCCTGTCCGAGTAATGTCTTTCGTCAAAACTCGACCTCGTAGAATGCCCCAGGATCAACGAACGGCGGTTCGGGAATGGTTTTCCTACCCCCTAAACCGGCGATTTTTGGATTACTCGGACACACTCCTAGCGTTAGTGAATTAGATTAGACGGAAGAAAGTCGAGTCGTAGAAGTCTGACCCCAAAAAACGCGTCGCCCCTTCAATTGGACTAATGAGCGGCAGCGAGCAGCTCCGGACGGGAAGGCGTTGGTAGAAGAATGAGAAAAATATTTGCTGGCGGCGCGGACGTGGCTAGCTAGATGGTTATGCGATAAGTGAATCGATGCCGAGGTCCGGCTTCTCGAACTCTAAATTTCAAGATTTGACCCTAATAACGATGCTAATAACTGTCCCCTTTAATCCGTGAGCGAATCGCTTCGCTGCCCTAGAATTTCAGTTGACAAGTTCTTCATCCGCGCAGTAGCATCCGGCTGCCGAGGAAGGATGGAGTGAAAGTCCGAGAATGCCTTTATGACGCCTTCTTCTAAGAAGCGATCGCGCGTGCTCATTCCGCTCGCTGCACTCATCGTGCTGATCGCCACGCCTGCCCACGCCCAGGCGCCCCGCAAGGTGAAGATGACCTTGCCGGTGGTGGCGCTGACGACGGCGCCCGCGTATCTCGCCGAGGCCAAGGGCTACTTTGCCCAGGAAGGCCTCAACGTGGAACTGACCGTGACCGGCGGTGGCGGGCCCGACATCAAGGCGCTGATCGCTGGCGACGTGGACTTCACCTACACGGCGAGCGATCAGGTCATACTTCCCTGGCAGGAGGGTAAGCGGCTGGTCATGGTCATGGGCGTGATCCCCCACGCGCTGATCAACTGGGCCATGCATAAAGACGTGGCGCTGGCCAAGGGCATCACCGAGAAATCGCCGCTCGCTGACAAGCTGAAGGCGCTCCGCGGCCTTACGATCGGCGCCACGCAGCCTGGCTCGCTGACCGCCAACCTCGCCGCCTACACCCTCCGCAAGGCTGGGCTGGTGCCGCAGCAGGACGCTACGATCATTTCGGTGGGTAGCGGGTTGACGTGGCTCGCGGCCCTCGAGCAACGCAAGGTAGACGTCGCGCTCATGTCGCCGCCACTGCCCGACACTGCGGTGGCGCGCGGCTTCGCCATCCTGTTGATCGACAACGCGCGGGGCGAGGACCCGGCTCTCGCCGAGTTCCTTCAGCAGGTCTTTGTCACCCGGCCCGACGTGATCCAGAAGGATCCCGAGCTTGTACGGAAGCTGGTGCGGGCGCTCGTCCGCGCCAACCAGTGGGCCCTCGCCGCCAAGCCCGAGGAGATCGCCGACGCGCTCCAGCCCTCGATGGGCGCGACCCCGCGCGACGCTCTCATGACCGGGATCAAGGCAACGGTTCCGGCCTACAGTCGCGACGGGCGGATCACGGAGCAGGCGTTGAAGGCCGCCGCCGACGTCATGGAGGTGGCGGGGATCTTGAAAAAGCGCCCGACGTTCGCGGACATCGCAACAAACGATTTCCTGCCGAAGTAAGATAGGCCGGAGTAGGATTCGTTCGCCGTAGCAGACAGAGATCGACAGGTTAAACAGGCGGTAGAGAAATGGGGTTACAGTTAGAAGGAGGTCGCCGATCGTCTTGGCATGCACTACTCGACACTTGAGGGGACGTTGTTGACTAGGTCTTCGGCGTGCTCATCGAATTAATTCTTGGCCGCTGCCCGTGCCGCTTCAAGACTCGCTTGGTCGCCTGACATTGAAGGATCCATGCCGACTCACGGCTGCAGTCTAACGCCGATTAGTACTTAGCGAGTATTTCCGCCTCTAACCGGCTGAGCTGATCGGCAATCGCTTGCTGGTCGATCTTCGCGAAAATCGTGTCAGACACGCGTTAGTTGCGTACACTGCTTGCACTCGTAATCTTCGCAAGTTCCGCAAGTCTGCACCGGCCCCGCACTGGACTAATGAGCAGCAGAGAGCAGCTCCGGACGGGAAGGCGTTGGCAGAAGAATGAGAAAAATATTTACTGGCGGCGCGGACGTGGCAGATGGTTATGCGATAAGTGAATCGATGCTAGCGTGCAGCTTCTCCAAACTCTAGATTCCAAGATTTGCGGCCCGAAGTGCAGCGGAATAAGTCAACCTAGTCAACAACGTCCCCTTAACTAGAGGATTATAATCGTGGGAGATCTTTTTGAATTCGGGCGAGAATTTTATCCAAGGGAATTTGCCCACGGTAGTAGAGTGCGGCGGTTTTTTTGTATTCGGTTTCAAATTGCTTTCGAATCTTTTCGTTGGACATGGAGAAGGCCGCGCTTTCCGCAACATTCTGATCCAAGGATTTGAAGCGTTTTTCTTTGTGCTCCAAATACTCGGGGGTGCCGATAAAGTTTTGCACTTCGGGCAAATCTAAAAGGCGGTAAATGTCATAATAATGCCGAAGGAAGTTCGAAGGTAATTTTTCTTCTCTCTCGAACTGGCGGTACTTGTTGATTACGGTTTGTAGCTTCTCCACAAAGGTGTATTCAGGGTTGTAGCAAGGAATTTCCACAGCTCGGTTGTCGGTATAATTCAGCTTCTTCGTGCCTTCGAATTGCAGGACCCATGAAGAAATCGTAACGACACGGTGTGGATTAGTTTGATCAGACCCCACTTCTAAGAGAACTCCATCCTTGAGGCCCGGTATGGGGTCAAATAAGCTCTCATACCGGAGTCTAAGCCCCGCGTTTCTCATGGTTTTAGTATCGTAGGTCGTATCTCTCTCAACTGCTGTTATGCCGGGCATTTTGATTTTTTGTTGAAGCTTGTCGAAGAATTCGCATCTGGACTCGATGTGTTGAGGTTTATCGTGGTTCGGATTCTCATCAAAGCTTAGACCATCAAAGGGTTCGATGCGAATATCAATATCTTCTGAAAAACGATCAATGACGCCGAAACCTTTGGACAGGGAAGTGCCGCCCTTGAGCTGAAACGTTAAGCCAAGGAGCTTCAGCCCAAAAAGAGCATGCATGATCCAGTAGTCCTTTTCGATCAGCGCTGGATCATGGATCTGTTCGCTATGTGCAACTGCTTGGATAAGCTCTTTGAAATCGTTTCTTTCGTGCAGAAACGACTCAGGGGGCATGTTGTAACATTTCCTGGAATTTCTTCTGTGTGGAAACTTTGCCATAGCGAGAAGCTGCTCGCGAAAGCTTCTCTGGATTCATTTCTTTAGCTTTTTCGCGAACGCGCGAGAGGACAACTTCGCGATCCTCTGCGAGCTGGTTTAACTCATTGACGAGATCGACCAGCAGAAACTCCTGCGTCAACCGCTTCGGAACGTTCGCTCGGTGCTTGAAAGTGACCATTCGACCGCCGAGCGAAAAGGTCCCATGCCGTTTTTGATTGTAGACAACACGTGTGTTGTATAGCTGCGTTGTCCCAAGACCTAACTGATTGTAGACGTTTGGCGACGTGACCAGAAACCGATCTGTTCGCAAGAATGCTTTCACAAGTTCACGTTCGTCCGCAGGGGCTTCTCCAAATTCAAATGTTCGAGGGCAGTAATAAAGACCAGTGCAGAGCTTCTTAAGTTTTCCTTGGTCCGTGAGGCCCTTTAAGTGTCGATCAACACTATGCGACAGGGGCTGAAGATCCTCCCTGCGATAGACACGTCCAGGACGAAGATGCCGCTTAAGCTGATCGAGTGCGTTCGTGTGCATTTTAATGTTCCTTCAACTCTGTATTTATAATACATCACAACATGAACGTCAAGAGCTTTATTAAAATTTCATGCATTTTATCCCAAAAACATGAGTTATTTTAATCTGTTACAATATTCGTCTTGATTGATTCATATCATATCTTAGAAGACGAGTCTAGTGGTAATCGGTTCGCTTCACCCGGCTCCGGCACCTGGAACAGGTAACAACGGTTGCTAGGTAATCAAAGGGCCGTATAAGCCACTGAAAACACTCATCGAAGGACGTTCCCATCGAGCGCGCCTACGATTTCAGCTTTGCCAAGAAAGCGGACAGCGAGCTGACGCAAGCAGGCTGGAAACCCTAAGGTCTCGCGAGAAAATGGCGTGCGCTAGGAGTCGTGAATTACGTTAAAAGGAAGAAAGTCGAGTCGTAAAAGTCTGACCCCGAACCGGAGCCCCCGAACCTAACACTGCTGAAAGTAAGTCAACTTAGTCAAAAACGTCCCCTATGGCTAACCCTAAAGCTTGCGGAGGTATAGAGCCGGAGGGCCTGTCCCCGTTTTTTTCCTTGGTCCAACATTTCTTCCTCGGACCAACGATGTTAAAGTAACGCGAACCGATAGAATTCATGAAAGGAGCGTTCGATAATGCTCGATGTGATTACGAGGGTGATTCCCTGGCTTCAGGCCTATCCTGCTTGGCTGCAGGCGGTTGTGGCTGCCTGGATAGTATTCACGGCTTTGATACTTGCTGCACTTCTTCTGACCGCGCGAAGTTTGCAACAGCATGGCTCTGAAATACTGAACCCAAAGGCTGCCACGACGGAATCCAAAGCTCCAATTGCCAGCGAGGATTTCAAAACTCCAGGTGGACAGCCGTCAATACAGCAACAAACAAAAGGTGACAACAGCCCGGCTGTAGCGGGAGTAGAAGGTGACGTAAACATAAATGTTGAGCAGCGAAAGAATACAAAATAAAATATCTCTGACGCGCAACGGCTTAGGCTATCGTCATGAAAGAGCCAGAAAAAGCGCAAAGCAGCGAATGATTTGTTTCGTCAGCGCACTTTTAATTTTCTTTTATTCAACAACGCACGCCGCAACGATCACACAAAGCACCGTAGGTGATTGCAGTCCTACTGTAGCGAACGTCACAGGCGATATTGTCATTCATTGTGAAGGAATTGACGCGAAAGCATTGAATCGCCTAAACGAACTGCTGGAGCTTAAAGATAGAGACTTGGGTGAAGCGCGTAAAAATCTCGACGACAAAATTCAGGAAGCAAATGAATGGGCAGGAAAATATCATGAACTGGAGAGGCGTTTCTCAAGTTCTGGCGAAATCAGTGAACTCTCTAGTCAAGTCAACCAAGCTCTGAAGAATGGCGACTTTGTAACAGTGGGCGGCATCCTTGATCAGTTACTCATACAACAAGAAGGCGACATCGATAAGATCGCGGCAAATCATTACAGCCGAGGCCAAGTTTATGACCTACAAAACAAGTCGCAATTGGCGCAGCCACATTACGAGAAGGCTTATCGATATCGTCCAGAAATCTTCGAGTATGCATTCGAATATGCTAGGACTCTTCAGTACCATTACGATTTTATAAAGGCGGAGGTTATTTATAATGAGCAGCTAGTTATTTTGCGTCGTTATGCTGCAGTGAATCCAAGTATCGACCAACCACGTATGGCGAGAGTACTAAATAATCTGGGTCTTATTTATGTAGCCACTCAGAGGCTGCAGGATGCGGAAAAATGTTACAACGAAGCATTGCGAATCCGGCGCGAACTCGCAAGCAATGACCCGAAGGCCTATTCGTTGGATCTCGTTCAGACACTAGGTAACCTGAGTACATTATACCAAATGACGGGAAGGTCGAAAGATGCGATCATTGCTTCAAAAGAGGGTATGGTCATCACGCAAGAATTCTTAAAGTCCAATCCGAGTATCTACCCCCCTGCCATCGGTAGGCTAATTGACAACCTGGCGGTTTTGTTTAGAAGAGGTTCGGCGAATTATTCAGAAGCAGAACAGGTCCTGAAGCAATATATATCACTCGTGCGTGATCTGGCATCCTCGAATCCTGCGATGTATCGATACTTAGCGCTTGCGCTAAACATGCTCGCGTCTCTGCACGAGGCTTATTTACGATGGGAGGAGGCAGTAACAATCTATGAGGAATCTGTAAATATTATTCGTGAGCTTACTGTCTCTAATCAAGTTGCCTACCGATTAGACTTGGCGAACACGCTTGGGCACCTAGGACTTGTATACGCGCTGACCTGGAAGAGGACGGAATCCAAAAATGCCTATCAAGAAGCCTCAAATATCTACCGCGACTTATTTACGGTTTATCCAGCGCTTCATAAACCTTTCCTCGCTGATACGTTACACTCTCTTGCAAGAGCGCAGCTTGTCACCATGGAGGAAACGGTCGGAATAAAGAATTTCCAAGAATCGATTGATTTATACCGCGAGCTTGTCGCGGCGGACCCAATTAGGTATCGGCCAATCCTTGCGAATACGCTTTTGGACTTCGTAGTCCTCGTAGATCTAACTCAGTCAAGTCCAACAGTAAAAGAAATACAATATATCGAGGAAGCAGTCGGAATATATCGCAATCTTTGGCTCGAAAATTCCGAGTGGTACTCGACTGAGTTATCTTACGCCCTGACTGTTTTTAGACTTGTTGTGTCTAGATCAAAGAATGCTACACCGACGGCTTGTCGATTAGCACGGGAAATCGAAAAGGTGCCTCAAAACGACAGAGTCATTCAGGACAGTACAGATAAATTAATACAAACGGCCTGTCATTAAGGATCTCCAAGGTAAAACTTCAAATCCTTTTCCGCCTACAAAGGTACGCCGCTTAGGATCTGGCATGGATATCTAAACAATTTGCGTCGAATCTGCGGGATGAGACGGTGTCGCGGTGCTGGTTCAGTGGGAAAGTCTAGAATCGAATGCCTGACTCCGAAAATTAAAACAAAGCCTGACACCGTTCCAGCCGGGCGTGGCAATCGTTAACGATGGGCCAAAACCCTACCACTCAATAACTCTTAAAGATTGCCGCTGAGACTGATTTAGATTTCGTGGTAGATCGAAACGAAAGAGGAATATGAGCCACAATGCAAAAATACCTGTGCTGAGGTAAGTTTTCATTTCGGCGGATAATGGAACCTTATCGATGAAGATTGAGACAAGTACACAATAGGCCACCAGGGATAGCATCACTATAATTGCTCGCCATGCAAATCTATTCATTTCCCAAAGGAAATCGTCAGCAAAATGATATCCTTGTTTCTCGAAGAAATCGCGAACATAAGCCTTTGCTTCTGGGCTTGCGAAATGATACCACGCGTGGCCGTAAGACAATGCACCCAGAAGCGGTAGGACTGCGAAAACCCAAAAAAAGTCTGAAGTCGTCTTGGGAATAGACAAGATTATGAACAATTCTGATACCGCAATAGACATCGGAATGAGCGTATCAAGAACTCCTAACCGCCATATGAGATACTGAGTGAAAGTAATAAATCTGTGCCAGACTAAACAAACAGTAATAAATGTCATGAAAGCTTTGAAGATATACACCCAGTCTTTGTTTGTTACTTCGCTTAGAATATAAAATCCCGCGCCCAATGAAACACCCTGCGTTACACTTATCAGCGTCGTGTATGCGGTAAAAAAAACCGGGGAAAGCGGTTCGGAAAGAATTTTACGGGTGTGTTTGTTGCTTCTCTCGGACATATTTTACAACCGGCTTGCTGGATTGTTCCACGAAAAAATAAGAGATGTCAATTGAATTTTTTAATGATAGGAAGTTCCTTTTAAGGTCACCTAGGGGGTGGGGCTTTCTATTCTTGGTGTGTCCAGATGAATTGCTGTCGTGATCCGTAGAGTGACTCTCGCGTTAACTTAGGGGATGTTGTTGACTAATTTGACTAGGTCTTCGGCGCTCCCATCGCGTTAATCCTTGGACGCCGCCTGAGCCGCTTTGAGACTCACTTGGTCGCCTGACACTGAAGGATCCGTGCCGACTCGGGGCTGCAGTCCAACGCCGATTAGTATTTAGCGAGTATTTCCGGCTCTAACCGGGTGAGCTGATCGGCAATCGCTTGCTGGTCGATCTTCGCGGCGATTTCCTCGTATCCGGCTTGTTTGACCATTGCGGGAAACCGCGTCTTGAGCTGCTCCAACGTCCAGCGGACCGGGTCTTCCACGCCCTCCTTTTTCATTTTGCGCGCCGCATTGATGCCGCCAGAGGCGCCGACATGATAGTGAGGGTTGTTGTAAAAGCAATCGAAGCGCAGAATTCTTTTTCCCTCGTTCTCCGAGCCGACCGTCGTGATGTCGAACGTCAGCCCTTCATCTTTCCCGCCGAGGCCGTGGCGGTGCTCGATCGTCATCCGCATTCCCGGCTGCTCGAGGATAATCGGATCGCTCTTCGTCTTTTCCATCGTAGGCCCTCCTCTGATGATAGCTTCGAAACTCATTATATCTATGCTCTCCACCTGTCAAACCTGCTTTGGGGTCATAGGAAAGTGCCGTCCAATCACTTCGCGATCCTGCTGCGTGAATTTGGCGCCAGACTCCATTGTCTGATCTACCAGGATCTGTATTTTTATTCTAAGTGACCTAGTCACGTTTCCTCAATTGCGCAAATGCGCAAATGACGTATCGACCCGTGGCTCCGCCTCATTTTCCCGCTGATTGCGTGAATATTAGTTGTCGGAACTCGCGTCTGCTTTGTAAAAATCCGAAATCGATTCCGGTCCGTAATCGCAACGCTGATCCTGGAGAAGAGCAACCGTTGATCGGTCGGGCAGGGGTGGGCGTTACGATCTGTAGAACCGTCGGAGAAAAATTCCGCCTTCGGGACCGATTCCCACACTTCCAGACTTGTCGAATCGCACTCGTTCCCCGACCTCGGGCTAATTCCCACGTTTCCGGAATTCCGGAAACGTGGAACCGTGTGCCACGCTCCTGAGTGTTGTTTTTCCCGCCGATTGGACCTTGTCACGTTTGCTCAATTGCGCAAATCCACAAATGAGACTTTTAGTCCGCGTTGGCCGTTATTATCGGGTAAACTCTCCCGAAGAGAACTTAGACCGGGACGACGTGACAGGAGTTCTTGGACCGTATCGGCTCTGGACGCTTCGTCATAGTTTCATCCGAGTTTTTCACCTAGAGGCAACTTGTCACGTTTGCTCAATTGCGCAAATGCGCAAATGTCACCTCGAAGGAGAAGCCGAGTCGATGAAGTGCTCCAGTGCGGCGAGCACCTGCCGAATCTGTCGCGGATGTTTGAGTCGGTAGCTGGCCTGTTTGCCGTTGGTTTCGTAGCGAACAACTTCCATCATTCGCAGCGCCGCCAGCACATGGCTCACGCGCGACACGCTCTTTCCGACGCCGCGCGCAATCTGGCTGGGTGTGACGTCCTTGTTCTCCGCGAGCAGGTTGACGATCGAGTAGGCGAGGGGATTGCCCAAGACTCGGCAGAGGCGCGATTGCCTGTAGGCCCGCTCTTCCACGGCGCCTTTTTATCACGTTTGCTCAATTGCGCAAATCCGCAACTATCATCCGCACCGGGACGCGCGTATGCGGGTTTAACCGACGGACAATGAGGAAATGCGCTAGGCGCCTGATCGGAGGCTGCCGTAGAGGCGCTCGGGAGTGACCAGAACCAGGTTGCGCTGTTCGTCCCGCATTTGCTTGGCAAATTCCTCGTCACTCTTGGGCGCTCGGCCCATGGCAACATAGAGGTCCTTCAGACGCTTGATGTGCGCTTTCGTGTCTTGCCAAGGCTCGATGGACGCAGGGCCCTCGACGGTGACGTAGCGCCGGGTGTCGAGCTTGATGACTGTGACAGTCGCTCGGCCTGTCCGTTGGATGTTCTTAACCTTGACGGTGTGCGGCCGCGACGCGAACCCGACCTTACCATCCAGCACGGCCGTCGAGACGACGGTCGCCTGCGCGCGGCCCTTCGGCGTGATAGAGATCGCGACACCGGTGTGATTCTCTTGCAACAGGGGCAGTGCTTCTTTCCATTCCATCTAATCGTCCCTCCGACTCTGAGAAGTGGTTTGCTTCAGACTGAAGCCGAAGCTCTTTTACCTGGACGCGCGAAAAAATGCAAAGTTTTTTTGTTGGGCCGGTGGCAAGACCGCGCGCCTCTCTACCGGTCATAGAAGGGTGTGAAAAGCGAGAGAGAATTCTCCCCGTTATTGCGGCGAGAGTATGTGATAAGAAGCTACTATGTCGAAACGCTCTGCTCGCTTTCTATACTTTTCCGTACCGTCGGGCGCTGCATCATGCGCTCCTGCCATGCCGTGTAGGCGCTGAGCTCCTTCATGGGAAATCCGCCGGCCACGCCCCAGCCGTAAAAAACGAGCGCGTAGGGATCGACGACCGTGTACTGACTTCCCATGATCCAGTCTTTTCCCTGGAACATGGAGTTTATTTCCTGGCAGTTGGCCCAGAACGATTTCCGCCCCGTTTCCTTGACCGCAGCCTGCGCCGCTTCGCCTTCGGCAAAGCGCTCGGGCCGCCTGGAGTGCTGGTACGATGGATGCACGATACTGGAGAACCAGCACATCGTCGCGATGCAGCGCGCCTCCTCGGCCGGATCGGTCGGCATCAGCTTTTTTTCCGGAAACCGCCTTGCGAGGTAAGTGAGTATCGCCGTGTTCTCGACAAGGATCTTGCCGTCGACGCTGAGCGCCGGTACTTTTCCCCGCGGGTTGATCTTCAGATAGGCCTCGGTCTTCTGCTGCTGCTTGGCGAGCAGGATCGGTTTTGCCTCGTAAGGCGCGCCGGTTTCTTCGAGACCGATATGAGAGGCCAAAGAACAAGCGCCGGGACTGAAGTAGAGCGTCAGCATGGGAACCTCCTCACTTGTCTAATTGAATTGGAGCAGCACGGACGCGCACCGACGGGCGCACGACCCGCGCGGCGTCACCTCCATTTGAGCGCAGAGAGTATGCGTTAACGAGCCAGTATGTCAACAGCCAGTATGTCAACCTCGCACCGGCAGGCTGACGATCGAGCAAGTGAGGGGATTGCCGAGGACTCGACAGAGGCGGGATTGCCTGTAAGCCCCGTTCTTCCGCGTCCGCTCATTCGGCACGTTTGCTCAATTGCGCAAATGAGATTGAACTTGTGAGCGCAGCGGCTAGTCACGCAACGCGGGCCATTCTCTTAACAATCTCCCATAGCCCGGCATGGGATAGGCGAGCTTGAGCTTGGAGAGCACGTACCAAAGCATCGCCGGATTGCTCGCGATCACCGTCATGCCGAGCTCTCTTTCGATCTCCTCCAGAACCTTGATCGGGTCGAGCACCGCGCCCTGAAAATAAACGGCGTCGACTTTGGCGACGGCGTCGATACTCTTCTTGGTCAACTCGAACACCTCAACGGGGCTCATGCGCTTGGGGACGCCAAGCTCCTCGAATGGATGCGGCGCCACCGCCGAGACCCCGGCCTTTTCCAGGTGCCCGCAGATCAAGTCATTCAAGCGCGCGTCAAAAGGAGTGAGGAGAAGAACCCGCTTCGCCGAGTAGACCCTGAGCGCGGCAACACAGGCATGCAGCGCCGTCGTGAAAGGAATCGGCAGCGCCGCCTCGAGAGCTCCATAAAGCCCGGGGTTCAGAACCTCCGTCGGCGCGGCAGTAACGATGACGCCTTTCCAAGCAAGCTCCTCCGCCAGCTCCTTGACTCTCCGAACTATAGTTTCCCTCTTGTCCGCGATTTCATACAGAGACTCTCCGTAAAGACTCAAGCCTTCGAAATCGATCCGGACGTCCTGGGGAATGAGCGGCGTGAAACTACTGTAGTGCGGCATCGAGCCCTTGCCGGCGCTGACAAACCCGATCTTTGCTTTTATCGTTTCAGCCATGGACAAATCTCCCTGGGCTCATTAACGTCCCTTTAGTCGCCGGCTTCAGCGATTTCCTATCGGCTCCAACCCGCTATTGGTGATGGCGCGGGCCGCCTCCGGCGAGGCGAGGAATGTGATAAGCGCGTAAGCCGCGTTCGGATCCCCGGTACTTAGGGCGACGCCGGCAGAGAACACGGATATTTTCTGCACTTCCGGCGGCAGCGGCGTCACGTGATCTATGCCGGGCACGGGAAGTAGCTCGCTCAACTGCTGGAAGCCGATTTCCGCCTCCCCCCGCGCGACCACGGCTCCGACTCGCTCACCGCCTCCGATGCGCCGGCTTTTGCTTAGCACCTGGTCGGCTATTCCCAAACGCTGAAGCAGCTCGGTGGAGAGGTAGTCGCCGCTGACACTGGCGGAGTACGCGACGGATTTCGCTTGCAGGAGCGTGCGCTTCAGCGCGTCGACCGTGCTGATGTCCGGCTTAGGGGTTCCTGCCCGCACGGCCATACCGATGGCTGAGCGTGCGAGGGGGGTATAGCTTTCAGCCATGATCAGGCCGTCGTTGATGAATCCAATAAGTACGCCGTCCGCGACAATGACAACGTCGACGGCTTCACCCCGTCGCAGCCGATTCGGGATGGAGGTTTCCCCCGTACCTATGGAGGTTGCGGCGGTCACGAGTTTTTTCTTGGTCAGGAGTTCGAGTCGGGGAATGAGTTCAAGATATGCCGCGGTAAAAGCGCCTGAGGTCATGACCCGGATGTCGTTTGTCATCGTATTCATGGTTTTGTACTCTGGAGGCGATCGTTGCGATTGCCTATCCTAATAGCCTTTTATCTCTAAAGCCGGCGAGCGATCAAGTTATGCGAGAGGGGAATTAGGGGTTATTGTTTAGCCGGGTTGTTTCAAAAGCCGGAGGATCGAATTATATTGGATGCTATTTTAGTGTGAAGAATTAGGAGATAATTCCATGCCAATGATCGATGCCGATACGCACGTCGACGAGTCCGAAGCCACCTGGAAGAAGTTGGAGGGTACGCCGTACGCGAAGTATATACCGGTGACGATTGCGATGCCGCCCGATGAGGCCAAACGTGCCGGCTATAATCCGACGAACAGCCGCTGCTGGGTGGTTGAAGGCCGGCTGCAGAACCGTGCCATTCGAGATGAAGTCAACCATCCGCCCCGGGTCCTAAGAGAGCTTGAGGACGTGCCGGGCCGCCTCGCCCACATGGACAAGATGGGCGTCGACGTGCAGGTTATCTTCCCGACCTTCTTCATCCGCTACAATACTAGCAACGCGGAAGCCGAATGGGCGCTGACCACTACCTACAACCGCTGGCTCGCCGAGAAATGTGCGCAAACAAACGGGCGGCTACAATGGGCGGCTGTGCTGCCGCTGCTTCGTTCCGACAAGGCTGTCGAGGAGCTGCGGTGGGCGAAAGAGCACGGCGCCTGCGGCATCTTCAAGCGCGGATTCGACCTCGACAGGAAGGTCACCGACCCGCACTTTTTTCCAATTTACGAGGAAGCCGGCGCGCTCGACCTGCCGCTGTGCATCCACACCGGCCATCCGCTTCCGGGGCACGAATGGGACAGGGGCTTCCCCATCATGTACTCGTTCACCGAGCTGGTGACCTGCGGCCTCGCGAAGAAGTTCCCGAAGCTTCGCTTTGGGCTCATTGAGTCGGGAGCCTCGTGGATTCCCTATACGATCTCCCAGTTGGGCGCGGTAAAACGCCAAAGACTGCGCGGTCAACAGAGTCGATTGCCCCGCCTGTTCGAACTGGAACCAGAATTGTTCCGCGCCAACCGGCTGTTCGTCACCATCGACCCCATTGACGACATCGAGTCTCTATTGAAATTCGGAACTGAAGATAACCTGATGATCGGCACCGACTACAGCCATACCGACATCTCCGCCAACCTGAGCGCGCTGGACGAAGTGCGCGGCTGGGTGGACGAGGGCAGGATCAGCAATGCTCAAGCCCACAAGATTCTGGAGCGGAACTCCCAGGCGTTCTACGGCTTGTAGCGCTCAAACGTTGCGCGCCGGGTGAGGGCGCGCTATGGTCCAATCAATTTGATTATCGCGAGGTGAACCATGGCCGACCCAAAACCCAACTACTCCACGCCGAGCGCGATTCGCTCGGTTACCTCTTATCCCGCCCGCCGCGGCTACAAGCAGGCCGTCGATCCCGCGCTCGACTGCGTCGTCGGCGTCGAGGACGCCATCGATATTCACTGCCATGCGCATGAAGGGCAACAGGATGCGCTCGGCGTCGCCAAGCTCGCGTCGAAAAGCGGCATGACGGGACTGCTATATAAGACGATAGTCGGACGAAAGGATCCGGCGGGGACGGTCGGCGCGGTGCGCAGCAAGCTGGAATCCTGGTGCGAGGAGAAGCGTTTAACCCCGGCGCATCTCTGGGCGGGCAGCTCGGTCACACAAGGATTTCTCTCGAAGATCGAGCCCGCGTGGTCGGCCAAGATGCTGAGTGCGGGGATCGTCGCGCTGTGGATGCCCAACAACACGTCGGCCAACACGCTCTCAATCGTCGGCGGCAAGCCCAGCGCCTGGGACAAGAGCGCCGATCCGAAAGCCCATACGGAACCCTTGTCCTGGTCCGAAGCGCTCAAATACGGCCACTACCTTCTCGACGACAAGGGCGGTCTTTTACCGCAGATCGAAGAAATCTTCCGGATGGCTCACGACCGCGGCGCGGCGATCTTTTTCGGCCATCCGACCAGGGCTGAATTTAGAGCGATGGCGGAGTTCAGCCAAAAGATCGGCTTCAAAAAAGGCGTCGTCGATCATCCCTTTAGCCCGTTCGTCAATCTGACAATCGAGGAAATGAAGGAAGCGGCCGCGGCCGGCCTATGGCTCAACTTCACCTACGACGAGTTGTCGCCGCTGCTCGGCATCGACCCGGCAAACATGTATAAGGCCATTCGTACGATCGGTCCCGCTCACTGCACGCTCTCATCGGACGCGGGCGAGCCGCTGTTCCCCAACTCGGTGGAGTCGCTCCGCCTGCTGCGCGGCTACATGGCGGCTTTCGGCTGCACGGCGGAGGAGATCTACACCATGTGCACCGTGAACCCGTCGTTCATCGTTGGACTGAACGTGACGACAAAGCAACGGGCAAGCGCGGCATCATAGCCGTCGCCCGACGGCGAGCGAGCGTCACTAACTCAATAATGCATCCGACTACGGAAAAAGAAGCGCTCGATGTCTTGAAAGGCGACGATCCGGAGCTCGCCGCGACGGCGGAAGCGATTCTTTGGAGCACCTGGTGCCGCTCGAGCGATGCCGAAACCGACCGGATTTTTCGCGCCGGCATCGAAGCCCTGCAGCGGCAAAAACTCGCGGAAGCGGAAGCGCTCTTCAGCCGCGTCATCGAGTTGAATCCCGGCTTTGCCGAAGGCTGGAACAAGCGGGCCACCGTGCGCTTCATGCAGCGCAATTTCACGGCTTCCGTTGCCGATTGTCAGCAGACGCTGGCGCGCAACCCGAATCATTTCGGCGCCGCTGCCGGCCAGGGTCTCGGCCACATATCGTTAAACGAGTTTCGCGAAGCGGCGGTCTGCTTTCGCCGCGCGCTCGATATCCATCCGCATTTAGACGCGGTGCGTCACAATCTCGCGCTGGCGGAAGCCGAAGGCGGCGGCAGCGGGTATCTCAACTAGGCGAGAGGCATGAGGCGCGAGGCAACAGGCAACAGTCAGCAAAGCTTGGAGACAAGGCTGGCCAACATCCTGCTGAGCTCGTCGATCTCAGTGAGAAGAGGATCGGCTTCAGTCGTCTCTAAATAATTGAGACTGCGGCACAGAAGAATCTGGGTTTCCAATTCCAAAAGTGAACCGCGCGCAATTGATAGATGATGTCGGTATTCACCCGTAGCTTGCCTTCCATAACCTTCAGCGATGTTGGACGGTATAGAAACGGCGGGGCGACGCATTTGAGACACGAGGCTCCACTGTTCGCCAGACGGTAATTTTGCCGTCTTCACATAGATTGTCTCGACCAAGTCCATCCCGCGCTGCCAAACTATAAGATCCTTGTAGCTGCTGATTTTCTCCATCTCCCACTCACGCCTCGTGCCTCATGCCTTCTTCTTGACTCACGCCTCACGGCTCATGCCTCACGCCTTTTTGCCCCATAGCTCTTCGCTGGCGAGCCGCGCGCCTTCCGCCATCGCTTTGAACTTGGCCCATACGACGCTCGGGTGAATCTCCGGCTCCGCGGTGGCTTGCGAGGAGAAGCCGCAGTCGCTCCCGGCGATGATGTTCTCGCGCCCCACGATCCTGGCGTACGTCACGAGACGCTCAGCTATGAGCTCCGGGTGCTCTACGATGTTGCTCGTATGCGTGATTACCCCGGGGATGAGCACTTTACCGTACGTGAGCTTGGCACCCTCCCAGACGCGCCACTCGTGCTCGTGGCGCGGGTTCGCGGCCTCGAACGAGTAGGCGCCGGCATTGACCCTCAGCATGATTTCCACGATGTCCTTCAAGGCCATGTCATGAATGCGGGGTCCGATATTGATGCCGTAGCAGGTGTGAAAGCGCACTTTTTCCGGCGGGATGTCTCTCAGCGCGTAATTCAGCGCCTCGACGCGCGACTCGGCCCATTTGCGGCATTGTTCGACGGTCGAGCCCGGGTTCGAGTTGTAATAAGTCACCAGCCGTGGATCGTCTACCTGCAGCAGCAATCCGGCGGCGACGATCGCTTTGTACTCCTCGCGCATGGCGTCGGCGATCGCATAGAGGTACGCCTCCTCCGTAGGGTAATACTTGTTCTTTCGATGCGCCTCGACGTCCGCAGGCGAGGTGGCGGGCATGAAGGCTTCCTCTACGCTCATTCCTTGAAGAGCGGCCTTGAGGTTCTCGATGTCTCTTTGGAGCGCCTCGTGTCCTTTGTAAGCGACGGGCCCCGTGCAAACGAAACCGGTCGTCGGGCCGACGGACGCGCCGCGCCAGCGGGAATACCACTCGTAATACTCCGGGAAGTCCATGACCTCTCTCGATCCCACCCACGGGCCCGCCCTCGGCGCCGCCGGTCGCGGCTCGAAGCCCGTTAGGCGCTCACCGATATAGGTGACAAAGCCCGCTTTCCCCTGCTCTCCGTCGCTCACAATGTCCACGCCCGCCTCCGCCTGCCTGCGGACGGCTTCGGCCACCGCGCTGCGAACCCGGACGGCAAACGCGTGGCGGTCGTAGGATTGCCCGCTCTCTTTCGCATTTAGCGTTTCGATCAGATCCGCCGGGCGCGCCAAGCTCCCGACGAAGGTGGTGAGGATCCTCTCAGTGCTCCGCTTCATCTTATTCCTCCATTTATCCCTCTAGCACCGCCAAATGATGGGAATTTTTTTTGTTTTGGCAGAGATTGTCCGCCATACACGCTCAGGAGCTTCCGACAATCGCCTTTACCTTAGACTGAACTTCGAGCCCCTTTTCTTTCATCAGCGGCAGATACGCGGCGTTGAACCATTTTTCCAAGGCTTCAGTGTAGCTGCGGCGTTCGCGCAGCCGGTCGTACCACGCGGGAACGTGTGGACGCTTGTCCCAGAGAAACTGCAATTGCAGATGATCGAGCCGGGTTATATACGGGGCATAGCCTATGTCGGCCAGTGAAAATTCCTTGCCCGCAAGCCACGACTCGTCCGTCAAAGTCTTTTCCATATCGGCGAGCAATTTGTCGAACCGCTTGACCGCGTCGGCAAAAAAGCGCGACTCCACGCCTTTGGTGATGTTCTCCCAGCTTTTCTCCCGCTTTACCGGATCGGGCATTTTCTTGTGGAATTCCTCCAGCGCCTCCATCCCTATGGCGAGCTTTTGATAACGAAAAGCGATAGCCGAGCTGACGACGCTGGTTGCCGCATGCACGCCCTCGTCCAGCTGCTTGGTCCACAGCCGCATGCGCGCCCGGCCTACGGCGTCCGCCGACCGAAGCCTCGGCTCGGGATAAGCCTCGTCGAGATATTCGCAGATGACCGTGGACTCGATGATGACCGCACCGTTGTCCACCAGCGTGGGAACGACGGCGTTGGGGTTGAGCTTTAAATATTCCGGCTTCTGCTGATCGCCTGCGCGAAGATTTAAATGACGGTTTTCCCAGACGAGTTTCTTTTCAGCCAGCGCGAACCGCACCTTCTGAGCACAAACCGACATGTCGTTATGATATAGCTCGATCATAGCTCCGCCTCCATAGTCTGAATGTCGATCCAACCCGATCAGTCGGTAATGGGTCATTTTAGGAGAGATCCTTCACTTCGTTCAGGATGACAATTCTACTGCGTGTCATTCTGAGCGTAGCGAAGAATCTCGCTTTGTGCTTTCCGTTTGCTTGTAAGCTGAAAATGGTCCACTACCGATCGTCGCACCGCGCAGTTCTCACGGCACCCCACTGGGCTGACGCTTCAATGAATCCCCATCTTGGTGCTTAAGCGGATCTCCACATCTCGCACCTCGCTCATGGGCGTCCGCATCTACAACCTTGAGCCGCTCCTTCCTGGAAGAAATCGGAAATCATTTTCAGACTAAAACAACATCATATCCCTTCGATCGGACAGACGACATCGAGGAGGCACGGTATCCCGAGGGCGAGAGACCGTTTGATTGCGGGCGGAAGCTCGGCTGGCCGCTCGACTCTTTGCGCCTCGACGCCGTACGCGGCGGCGAGGGCGCATAAGTCGGGGAGATGGAGTTCGGTGCCGATGACCCGTCCGCCCCAATGCCGGATCTGGTCGCGCTTCATGTTACCGTAGGCGGAATTCCGGACCACGATGATGGAGATGGGAAGTTTCCACGCGGCGGCGGCGGCCATCTCCTGCGTTTCGAGCATGAACGAGCCGTCGCCCGTCACGCAGGCGACCGGCCTACCGGGGAAGGCGAGAGCAAGGCCGATCGAAGTCGCGAGACCGGCTCCGATGGCGCGGAAATCTCCCGAGTGGTACACGTAGGCCGGAGCGATGAAGCGCCTGACAAGCTCCGTTGTACCTCCGGCCCCGACGACGATCGTTTCCTCCGGCATGACTTCCTTGAGCGCGCGATAGATATGCCACTGGTCGATCGGGCCTTCCGCGCCGTAATCATGCGCCTCGAGTTTTTCGCGCCAGGCGCACTTCTCTCGCGCGAGCCGTTCCAGCCGCGCGGAGTTTTTTCTTCTCTCAGATCTCTTTAACCGATTGATCAGCTCGCTGAGGACCGTCTTGGCGTCGCCGACCACCGCGTGGCGGACCGGATAGATCTTCCCGATCTCGCTCCGGTCGTTGTCCACCTGGACGATCCGCGCGCCTTCCGGTATCACTTTGCTTCCGTAGCCGAGAGTGAGCGCCTCGCTGAAGGTCGCGCCGACGGCGAGCACGAGATCCGACTCGAGACAGAAGGAGTTGGCGAAAGGAAACGCGCCGAAGCCGAGGACGCCGAGCGATAGAGGATGCTCTTCAGAAACGAGCCCCTTGTGCGACGGCGTGGTGGCGAATGGGGCGCCGAGAATTTCGGCGAGCTCTTTCAGCTCCGCTTCCGCCCCCGCCCAGTAGACTCCTCCGCCTGCGATGATGACCGGAGCGGCGGCCTCGTTAAGTTCCTCGGCCGCGCGCTCGACTGCGGCGACATCGGGCGCCGGCGGGGGAGGAGGCTGTGGCAGCCACGGCGGCTCGGGAAGCTCGACTTCGAGAGTCTGCACGTCGCGCGGGACGCCGATATAAACCGGGCCCTTTCTTCCCGTCGTCGCCAGCCGGACCGCTTCCCGCAGAGAATCCAGAGCGCTCTCGCCCGTCAGCGTCACGCTCATCTTGGTCACCGGCGCGAACATCTCGCGCTGCGGGATCTCGTGCCAGGAAGAGGCGCCCTTTCCCGCCTCTCGGCTCCGGACATCGGACGACAGGGCGATCAGCGGAATCGATTCCTTATAGGCGTAAGCGATCCCGGTCAGAAGATTGGTCGCTCCGGCGCCGGCGGAAGCCAGGCAAACCCCGAGGCCTCTCTTTGCCTTGGCGTAGGACGCCGCCATGTAGGCGGCCGGGCCTTCGTGCATCGCCGGCACGAACCGGATCTCGGGATCGCCGTAGAGCGCGTCGGTGATGTCGAAGACGGAATGGCCGGAGACGCCGAAGATGTGGCGCACGCCGGCCTCCTTGAAAAATTGCACGATGAGTCGGGCGACGGTGGATTTCATTCTATTTCCTTTTCTTCCACACCTCGCCCACGAAGCGGCGCACGGTTTCGAGATCGGAATAGGGGGGATCGTCGAGCAGGGCGTACTTGGCGCCGGGAACGATGCGCGCGTGCTCGGGGACGTCGTCTTTCGGGATGTCGATGCGCAGCGAGTTTCTGCCGGTCTCGACGAGTTTCTGGTACGCGATCTGGCCCTCGCGCGACAGCAGCCAATTGATGAACACCCTGGCGGCGTTGGGATGGGGCGCGCGGTTGATGAGCATGATGTTTCCTCCGCCCGATCCCACCAGGCCTCCCTCTTTGAATCTGTCGCTTGCGAAGGCATCGACGGGAAGCCCCTGCTTCTTCGCTTCCCAAATATCGAGCCGGTCCGCGTTCTGCAGCGCGGCCATGGCGTACTTTCCCTGCGCCATCCAGTCCACCATCTGCCGGATGTCCCGGCTTACCGTCACGTCCATCTCGGTGAGCAAGCGCTTGACGAAGTCCGGCCCGATCTCCCGGTTATGGTAGAGGAACTGGAGCGGCTCCTGCGTTCCGCCCGTGAGCGGCTCGGCGATCACGATCTTCCCCTTCCACTTGGGACCTAGAAAGTCCCAGTACGATTTGAACTCCTGGGGCTTCACCAGGTTCGTGTTGTAGTGAAAGTAATGAAGCGGCGCGCCGGAGTAGGAAAAGATGTGCCTGTCCTCCTCGTCGCCGTAGATGTGCCTGCCCAGCCACCATTTGGATTGGTCCAGCACTTCAGGGAGGAGTAGGGCGGGCGCGATCGGATCGAGGACCCCGCCCTTCATAAAACCGGCCGCGGCGGAGCCGGCCCCGCCGATCAGAAGATCCGCGATGTACTTCTCGGCCCGTCTTTCAGAAAGTATCCGGGTGACTCTATCCGAACCCCGGACGGTCACCTCGACGAGCTTGATGTCGGGAAACTTTTTTTGAAACTCCTGAAGCAGCCGCTCGTGGCCGGGGAAGGTGTAGACGACGACCGCGCCTTCCTGCTTGGCGGCCTTGACGGTTTTTCCCCACTCCTCCTTCCAGTCGGAGCGGGCCGCCGCGGGGAGGAAGATCGCGAAAAACAAGACAAGAATAAAACCGACGCGGAGTCGCATAAGAGCCACTTTCCTCGTCATTGAATTGTGGTAGCACGGCAATGGCTTCACACCGTGCTGCTCTATACAATAGGCGCGAGGCGTGAGGCAACAGGCAATCAAAGAAGGCGCGAGACGCGAGGCTCGGACCACTAGACCGCATGGCCCTTGTCACGTTTGCTCAATTGCGCAAATCCGCAAGTATCATCGGAGGGAGAAGCCGAGTCGTTAAAAGCCTAAGGTCAGTTCAGAGGGACTTGCTCTGCGCCTCTTCGCCATAACATCGCACTGACAAACAGTAGCCAAACTAACAGAATTAAATTTGCTGGCATTTGGATGGACATCGTCAAGCGGGAAAATCCGGTGTGCGCCGTCACGATGCCCGCGATGATCATGAGCGCGCCGCCAGCGACGGCGATTACGCCCAGCCATTTTGCGCGGTCACGACACAGGGCTGCGCCGAAGATCGTCGTCGTCGCGCCGAAGAGTATGCTCAGCACGGCGGCTAACCCGACCTCGACCTGCCGGACGGCAAAGGCGGGGTAAAAGGCTATTTGCTTCTCGGTTGCGGGCGCGGCGCTCCACGCGGCCACCATATTTTTCAGCGCGATCCCATCGACTGCTTGCAGGGCGGTGGCCAGCGCGACGCTTGCAATGACTCCTCCGCCCGCAATGCGCGCCGGTTGTCGGGCGCTGCCCGCCTCCAATTCCCGAGCGAGCAATAGCAGCGCCGCCCCGATCAAAACAAATCCCGCTAATTGTAGGAGGTGGCTTGTTACCCAGAGTTGGGACGCTGCATATTCGGCGAATGCCGCTAGAGCGTCATTTGGATCGGCCCGCTGCGGATGGAGATAGGTTCCGACGGAGAGCAGCGCGATGCCGGCGATCGCGCAGATGGCGCCGACTCTGTTTTCGTTCCGCTGCATTTTGGCACCCGCGAACAGTCACCTTTCTGTTTCATGCTCATAGACTTGCCGCCACGCTTCGAAGCCGCCGCTCATGCTCGCGACATTTTTGAATCCGTTTTCCAAAAAGTAAGCGACGGCGCCCAGGCTGTTGTTGCCGTGGTAGCAATAAAAATCACTTCGCGATCCTTGTCCGTGCCGGCGATGAATTCTTGCACGTTCCCGTCATGCAAATGGACGGCTCCGGGAATGTGCGCCGCCCGGTACGAACCCGGATCGCGTACATCCACGAACCTGCAAACTTTCTGATCGAATTTTTTCTTCGCTTCGTTAATTTGGATCTCGGGAACCTGATTCATGATTCACCACCTCGAGAATAGGACGGAGACGGGACGTTTAGGTCGTGTTGGCGGACGCGATCGCGTCGTGTTCGCGTTGGGAAATGAGGGCCTATCGGCTCGGTGGAGGCTTGTGCGACCCAAGCACCATCGGCAAAGGACGTAGTTCGCGACGGATGGGATCGAGGAGCAAACCCAAAGCTTCAAGCGAAACCATTCCAAGAAGCGTACTGTCGCCTTTTTCGCCGAAGATGACCGGTGAAGCTCCTTGATGGCCGTTGAGCTTGAAGACTGCGTCACCCACCCGACGGCTGATCTCCGAGCCATCCGCCAGCGTAAAGGTCTTCGTCGAATGAGGCTTCATGCCGAGCCGGCTGAGAACCTCTTTCGGGACCACCGAGTAAACGGCGCCGGAGTCCACCAGCAAGCTGAGTTTCTTGGTTCTCCTGGGATTGCCTGGGTTCGAAATAGTTGCCGCGACGAAAATCAAACCCACGATTCCGCCCTCCGCTGACGAGTTAACTCTAGACCCATGCTGCCGGGCTGTCAACGAGACGTGCAACACGAGACGTGCAACTCGCATGGAGATCGGACGGCGCCCTTTTGTAGCCACCGGTTGGGGTCTTTTTTCAATGGTCGTCCTGCAATTGACAACCTGTTTTGCGGTCTGGTATGGGAGCGGTGGCGAAAGATCCGAAGGCAGAAGATGTACCATCTGTCAAAACTCCGCTTTCCGGAAGTCGAGAGGCTGGCGCGCTCCGGGCGCTCTCTCGTGATTCTTCCGGTCGGCGCGGTCGAAGAGCACGGCCCTCACCTGCCTCTCGGACTCGACACCTTCGCGGCCGAGGCGTACGCCGAGGCGGCCGCGCCCCATCTCGAGGAGAGCGGCTATACCGTGGTTCTGGCGCCCGCGGTTTCCTATGGAGTCGCCCGCCAGGCGATCGACTTCCCCGGCACGCTCACACTGGAACCGGCGACGCTCCGCGCGCTGATCCTCGACATCGCGCGCTCTCTGGCACGGGCCGGCTTTACGCGGCAAGTCATTCTCAACGGCCACGGCGAACTCCCCCACATGAGAGCGCTGGAGGAAGCCGCCGGGGCTCTGGCGGAGGAGGAGACCGCGCGGATGATCTGCGTCGGATTCACTAGCGATCCGGCGGTTACGAGGGCGTGTGTCCGGGAGGGCACGCAAGGCCTTTCCCGAAGCCCGCGTCCCGATCGTGAAGGACACGCGGGAGAGTGGGAAACATCGCTCGCCCTTTATTGCTTCCCGGACCTGCTGGACACGCAAGGCTTGCAAAAGATCGAGCCGAACTTCGACTACGACGTCGACGCGTTGCGGGCCGAGACGAAAGATTACCGGACGCTTACCGCCGGCCGCGGATACTTCGGCTCTCCGGCAGCGGCGAGCGCCGAGACGGGCAAGGCTCTCGTATCCATAAGAGGGCGCAACATCGCGCAGGTCATTTTGAACGCTTTCCGTTGAATTTGCGGGAAGCGCGCCAAACTATCCGTGGGTGGACTGACTGCCGACGGCGGTGACGGTGATATGCGACATCTTAGAATCCGCCTTGGCGCCGTGCCAGTGCCGCTCGCCCGCCTTGATGTGTACCACATCGCCAACGGTTATCTCGCGCTCTTCAGCCTCGGTCGCCACCATGCCGCTGCCGGACGTAACCACCAGGATCTGATCGCAGTTGTGGGTATGCCACCCGGTGGTGGCGCCTGCGCGGAAGTTTACGACGTTACAGCGATAGTAATCGGAATCCCCGTCACCGATGATCGTTTGCCGCGTCCGACTTACCGGTCCGCCGGTCCAGCCAGGAACAGGCGTGGCTCCATCCATGGGTTTTTCCGGCAAATTGTGAATTTTTAACACGCGCATATTGCCCTCGCTTCCTTTATTAGAACAGCCCTTCCTTTTCGAGCTTTCTCACAAACCGATCGTCGACCAGGTCCTCGGCTTTGAGCCGGCGGATCTTTTCGTTGGTCAAGCCGAGGAGCCGGATAACGTTGCGAATGCCTTCAACCGTGGGATAGATGCGCCGGTCGTATAAAAGCGGCAGGCTCTCGTAACCCTCGACGGCCAGCTCCACCTTCGGCAGACGGAGTCCTTTGGCCAGGCTCTTGAGCACCGCCGGCTTGTTTTCCGGTTGAGCGATGAAAGCCATGGAGTCCACGATGCCGCGCAAAACTTTTTCCACGACTTCCGGGGAAGAGTTGATGAAGCTGCGTTTGGTCATGATGCCCGTGCTTTGGAAGGGGATAGGCAGTTGGGCCAGGTCGCCGAGGTTGGTAAAGCCCTGTCTCTTGAGGGGCGCCGCAAAGGTATATCCGAGATGCGTTGCCGCGATGGTGTCGGTAAGAAGCGCCTGACTGCGGATCGATTCGTCACCGAGAGCGCGAAAGCTGATGCCGTCGCGTTTCGCGTCCAATCCCCAGTAATCGAGGGCCAGCGTGGTGAACATCCAACTGCCGCCGCTCATGCTGGTGACGCCGATCACTTTACCTCTCAAGTCCGCAGGCGTTTTGATTTTCGGCGCCGCCATGACGTTGCCGATGAGTTTATTGATCATGCCGGCGACGTATACCAGGTCGGTTCCTTCCGCGGCGGCGCCGAGCACCGCGCCGGTGACGGAGCCCTCGTGGAGCTGTGAGTCGCCTCCCGCGAGAGCGGCCATGCCGACGGGACCGCTGCGAACGTGGACGAACGTCAAGTCGATGCCATAGCGCCGAAAAAAACCTTGGTCTTGAGCGACGAACATGGCGGCCTCCCGCTCGCTGAACGAGCCGGTCGTCATGGTGATTTTGATCGGCGCCTGCGCGGCCGGCATGGGTTTTACGGTGATGGCGATCAGCAGGATAAAGAGAAGGGGGGTAATTTTCGTTCTCATTGTATCCCTCCGCTGATTGGGTGATGGGAAAGCGATCTGACGTTAGTCAAATACCATCGCACCGTCAAGGAAGAACAAATTGGCAGCTAAGTTGACTTGAGAGCGGCTGCTGGATAATTTGCCAGAGAAACGGGCCTCGCTTAGAGGACGAGAAATCGATATTGTCTCGAGTCGCGCCCCGCGACGACTTGGAGCATGGAGGTGATATGCGCATTGCACTTGGATTACCCAGCAGAGTTGCCACCGCCTCCGGCGAAGTGATTCTGGAATGGGCCACGCGCGCTGAACGTGGACCTTTCTCCAGCCTGGTTGTAACCGATCGAGTCGTCGCCAACGCCCTCGAGCCGCTCACCGTGCTCGCCGTGGCGGCCGGAGCCACCCGGCGGATTCGGCTGATGACGAGCGTGGTGATCGGCCCGACGCGCGAGACCACACTGTTGGCGCGGCAGGCAGCCACGATGGACTCCCTGTCGGGTGGACGGCTCACGCTCGGGCTCGGGATCGGCGTGCGCGAGAACGATTATCAGGCGACGGGTTTTGCTTTTCGGCGGCGCGGCAGGCGGCTCGATGAACAGCTGCCGATCCTGCGGCGGCTCTGGGCCGGTCAACCCTTATCGGACGAAATTGGACCCATCGGGCCGCCGGCGATACGCGGGGGCGGCCCCGAGTTGCTGATTGGCGGTTATGTGCCCGCGGTCATACGACGCATCGCGGCGTGGGGCGACGGTTATATGGCGCCGGGAGGCGGCGAACCGCAAGCCATGCTTCAGATGTGGCGGCAGATCTGCCGAGCGTGGGAGGAAGCGGCACGCTCCGGTAAGCCGCGCTGGGTCGGCGCCAGCTATTTCGCGCTCGGGCCGAGCGCGTTCGATCATGCATCCCGCTATATCGCCGCCAATTACGGCTACAACCCGGCGCTTGCGGAGCGGCGGTTACGCGGTATTCCAACCACACCGGAAGCGGTGGAGGACGCCATCAAGGGCCAGGCCGACATGGGTGTCGATGAGTTTATCCTGCGTCCCTGCGCGGACGACCTCGACCAGATTGAGCGCCTTGCGGAAGTCTCGGCGCGGCTGGCGGCCACAAAGTAAATAAGATCTAAATTCTACGTGCTGCGGCGCCGGCGATCTGCCGGAGTGAGGGGCGCCGCGAAGGTATGTCCGAGACGGGTGGCGATGATGGCGTCGCCGCCGCTCTCAGCCCAACGGCCGGTTGGGTATGCCGATGAAGCCCGGACCGAAGCCGGCCTCGTTGGCGGCCCAGCCGCCGGCGACGCGGCCGCTGAAGATCGAGGGGCCGAGCATCGTTCCTTCCAGGCCGGCCTTCCCGTTGATGTGGCCGCCGGCCATTCCCGCCACTTCTCCCGCCGCATAGAGGCCCGGGATCGGCGCGAAAAATCTGTTGAGCACGCGGCAGCGGATATCGGTCTTGACGCCGCCGAAATTTTTCCGCGCGAGGGGAAAGAGCTGGACGGCGTAATAGGGCGGCGTGTCGAATTTCTTCGATTGCTTGAGCGACTTGCCGAACGCGGGCTCTTTGTCGAGCCCGGCGTCGAAGGCCTTGTTGTATTGTTCCACTTCGTGGAGAAACGTCGCCTCGTCGACGGCGATCTTTTTCGCCAGCTCGGCAAGCGACTCGGCCTTCTTGATGTACGGTGATTTGTCGAGCAGCTCCTGCACCTTGTCACGGCTGACCTTGTCGCCGTCGCGGTAGTAGGGATCGGCTACCTCCATCTTGGCCGTCATCGGCGTGTCGAGAATCGCCCAGGCGTGGGGCGGATTCTGCGCCAAGAGCGCCGGCGTCGCCGATGCCCCGCCGGTGCGCGACTCGTCGTGAAAGCGGCGTCCCTGCTGGTTGACCCAGACGTAGCCGGGCGTCAAGCGAAAGACCAGGCCGCGCCTTCCTCTGGGATCGCGGTAGTCCGGCGTCGCGTAGACGTAGAACCAGATATGGTCCATGTGGGTGAAGTAGCCGCCCAGCTCGCGAACGAGCTTGTGGCCCGCGCCGGTCGCGCCCCGCCCGGAACCCTCCATCACTTTGAAGGCTTTGAACTCGGGTCTGGCCTCCAGCACCATATCGAGGTTCGAATTGAACCCTCCGCTGGCGACGATCACCGTATTACTATGGATCTCCGTCGTCGCTTCGGTTTTCAGATTTTTTACTCTGACACCGCAGACCCGGTCGTCCTGGGTGAGAATTTTTTCGGCGGCGGTGGATGTCAAAACATGCGTCGCTCCCTTGGCCTTCATCCCGTCGATCAACGCCGTCATCAGTCCCAGCCCGTTATTGTTGGGGCGATGCCAGCGAAAGACGCGATTGCCTTCCTGAACCTTCATATCGATCCACTTCGCGCCGTATTTTTCCGCCCAGAAGTAGAGGTCGTGAAGCGAGTGTTCGATGTAGTAGCGCGCCCACTCTTCGTCGGCCGCGCCTTGCCCCCACTTCACCCAGTCTTCGAACGCGAGATCGGGCGTGTCGTGAATACCGTGAGACTCCTGGAGCGGAGTTCCCACGATCAGACAACCGCCGCCGGAGATCGCCGCTGTTCCGCCCAGCGTGTCGGCCTGCTCGATTAAGACGATTCTCGCTCCGGCTTCGCCCGCTTCGAGCGCCGCGGCGACGCCCGCGCCGCCTCCCCCGATGACGGCGATATCCGCTTCCAAACAACTCACAGCCATAAAAATTCCTTAACGGAAACAGAACCTCTCTTCACTTCGCCAACGGATCGGGGCGGAGCTGAAACTTCACGACCTTGGGATTGGTCCCTTTGCCGCCTTCCATATGAAACGGCGCTCTCGTGCTTGTGGTCGACCATAGGCCCCTGCCTTTCCAGCCGGCCTTGGGATCGTCGATGCGCCCGTCCATACCCTTGATGTAGTAGCCCATTGGGTAGGGCACGCGCAGTGTGACGAATTTCCCGTTCACCAAAGCGAGGACTCCATCGTTCAAATTGCCGGTGGCCATCGGCACGTCCTTGCCGAGGCCGAGCGTATCGAACTGGTCCACCCAGGTGTAGTAAGCGGATTCGGCGCTGCCCGATTCCTTGACGCTGTCGAATTGCGGCCCCGGAAACGGAAAGAGTGTCCAGCCTTCCGGACAGTGCCGGCCCGTCGCCGCAGTCGGTCCGTTGAGAACTTTGCACTTGCGCCGATCGAAGCTTGCCAAATGTCCGCTCGACAGCGGAACCCAGACAACGCCGTTGCGATCGACATCCATGCCGCGCGGGCCGTAGCCCGTGTCCTTGGCGTCGTCCCAGGGGACTTCGTAGATTTCCGACAGAGCGGTCGCGGCCGGGTTCGGACCGGGAACGGTGCGCACGATGAAACCGGGGAATACTCTAATTGATGTCCAGACCGAACCGTCGGGGGCGACGCCGATGCCGTAGGTGCTCACGTTGAGCCGCCTGTCTTTAGTCGGATCGAGAGGCTGGTTGGGCTCCGTATACTCGTCGCGCTTGCCGTTGCCGTTGGTATCGACGACGAAGGCGGTCCAGCCTTGCGACTTTTGCTCGTCGCCGGACGAGTCGAACATTTTCGTGTTGATCCAGCCGAGCACCTCCCGGCTGCCGCTAAACCACAACATATGGTTTTCATCCTCGGCGAATGTCAGATGGTGTGTCCCAAAGCACGTGTCGATGAGCGTAAACTTGCCGGCCTTCGGATCGAACATGGATACCTGGCGGCCCGACGATTTGGTCGGGAAGAGCTTCGCCGACGGATGCTCCGACCCCTGCTGGCAGAATGCCGGATTTTCGTCCGGGCGAATTCTGGTCGTGTACCAAGCCCGCCCCTTGTGATCCATCATCGGATTGTGGGTGTTGGTCTGGCTGTCCCATATCTCTTCAGCGCCCCAATAGGGAGAAGGCGCCATCGGGTCGGTCTTCGACGTGCCCGTCTTCGGATCACGCACGGGAACTTTCATTTCACTCGCCTTGTGCTGCACCGGGTCCAGGACAGGCAGATAATCCGTGCTGTATTCGGGGGCGCCATAAATCTTGCCGTTAGCATTGAGCGTGGGATTCCGGCGGTCGGTTGCGATCTCGTCGTGGAGGTAGACATTGGGGCGGCTCCAATCCCACATTGTGATGACGATGTTGCGTTCGACGCCCTTGGGCCGCTCCGGCTTGGCGAATGGCAGTTCGCCCGCGGCGATCCGGTCGGTCCAATCCGCGTACAATTGTAGCGCGCGCCCGCCATCGAACCGGTCGATCTGAGTCCTCATGCTCGTCATTGCCTGTCCGGAAAGAATGCGCCGCTGCCATGCGTCCTTGGAGGTTTTGAACTCGCCCAATTCTTTGGGAATCGTGCGCGTCGCCTTGTTGCCCATCTGGTGGCAGCCGATGCAGCCATTGGTCTTGATGGTGTCAAGCCACTGGTGCTGGCTTTTCGCCGCTACCGGCATGCCGTTGCCCTTTTCTCCGGTGCCCGGAAAGAGGCTCTTGTCGGGGATCTTAAGCATCGCGTACCAATAGATGGCCGGATAGTATTCCGCCGCGGCAGCCGGACTCGGCGCCACTACGGCTTGCAAGTTGAGAGTCTTGCCGGGCGCGGTTTTAACCTTCGGCGAATCGACGAGGCCGTAGCCACGCGTCCATACATCGTAGTTAGCTTGCGGAAGATCGGGAATCAGATAGCGGCCTTGATCGTCGGTGACGACGATCTTGGCGAACTTGGTCGGCAGGTCGGTCGTCTCGGCGATCACCCAGACGCCGGCTTCCGGCCCGTTCGTGCCGGCGACCACACCGCCGATGTCGTCGTTGTCGATCGTGACGGGTGCGGGGGCTTTCTGTTGCGCGGAGAATCCCAGCGGCGAAGGCGCCAGAACAAGCGCAAGCGTGACCGCGAGCAACCATCGTGTCGTTTTCATGTTCGGCTCCTCTCGTTTCTTCTCATGCGAAGTTCGGCCCGACCTCACTCGCTTCCCCACCTCTCGAAGTTTTTGATTTCCGGCTCCGTCGGGAGCGGAGTGGAGGCCGTGGTGTCGAGCTTGTCGCACCGAATGATTCCTTCAGCCATCGGGATCGGCTGGGACTCGTCGGCTTTGATCAGGCCTTGATCCACCGACAACATTCCCGTGCGGCCTTCAAATAAATTTTCCGTCAAAATTTTACGCAGACGTTGAAAATCGACGTCGTCTTGGTCCGAGGCTTTGAGATAGGTTGCAACGAGATAGAGATATCGCATCGTCGCGGTCCGAGCCAGGCGGGCTTCATGTTTGAGAGCCGTTTCTTTGAACGTATCGAAGAGCATGAAGCTCGTGAAGACTGGGACGTAGGGAAGGACGGCGGCGCTTTCCGCGGGGAACTCTTTTTTTACGTGGTTCAATTGGCTCGGCGTCCGGATCCAAATCCCGTCTCGCGGGTCCACGGGCAGATGGTAACAGGAGTCGGCGTTCTTAGTCTCCGCATGACCGTAGTAGCAGATTTTCAGCAGGTTGTGATTATGATCTTTATCCGCGCGGATCGTATGCGCCGGCGAAAACGAATCCTGAATCGTGTGCGTCGCGTGGCCGAATAAAAAAAGCGCAAGACGGCGGTCGCCGGCTCGCCAAAGGCGCGCGCCCTCCAGCGTGCTTTTGACGATCTTTTCCCGGCCCGAGTTGCAGCTTTCAAGCTGCGAAACCAACGCGCCGTCCGGCTGACGGTTCTGCAGAAAATGCAAAATTTGAACGTTCGGGTTCGAGGTCCATCCGTCCGAGGCCTCGCCATGCCAGGCGGCAACGTCGAAGACCTTCGC
Source organism: uncultured Syntrophobacteraceae bacterium (assembly GCA_964572145.1). Taxonomy (GTDB): domain Bacteria; phylum Desulfobacterota; class Binatia; order UBA9968; family UBA9968; genus JAJPJQ01. Next base: position 18,011 of record CAZNES010000019.1, on the reverse strand, counting down.
TACCGTGTCGGGAAAATCCGTCGCGTAGTTGCCCTGAATGATCTTATTCGCGACGCTGAATCCCTTGGTGCCGAAGGGATTCGCGCCTCTTTCACCGAGCAGTTCGGGGGCGAAGGAAACGGCGTCGATACCGATCGAGAGGAGGCTCTGCTCCAGCCGGTTCATCGCCTGGCGGGTGATTTCTTCGTGCCCACTGGTTCGCCCGGCGACAAAGCCGATCGTCTTGGTGTTGATCGAAACGGTAAAAGCCCACGCGCACGGGGCGCAGAGCGCGACAACGGCGGCCATTAAGAACGACTTGAGCTTCATTCTTTTGTCCATAGGGGTCCGCAGCCGGTAGTGGCGCTGTTTGATTTGAACAACGTTACGCGCCGTCTTCTGCGTCTCCTAATGTCTGTTGCCTAACGCCTACCCTATTTCGCCAGCGGGTCGGGCCGCAACTGAAAGTGCACGGCGAGCGGCTTGGAGCCCTTGCCGTTCTCCATCAGCCACGGCGCGCGGTCGCCGCTCGAGCTCCACAAACCGCGGCCCTTCCAGCCGGCTTTTGGATCGTCGATGCGCCCGTCGAAGCCCTTCGCGAAGAACCCCATCGGGTAGGGCACGGTCAACAGGATCATTTTGCCGTCTTTCATCGCGACCAGGCCGTTGTGCAAGTTGGCTGTGGACATCGGCACGTCCTCGCCGAGGCCGAACGTGTTGTGCTGATCGACCCATGAGTAGTAGCTCGACTCGGCGCTGTTGTCGCCGATCCCCTGAAATCCGGGACCGGGATATTGATAAAACGACCAGCCTTCGGGACAGTGGTCGCCGGTCGCCTTCGGCCCGTTAAGGGGTCCTTTGCACTTTTTGCGATCGAAGGTGCCAAGATGGCCGCTTGCGAGCGACACCCAGACCACGCCCCGCTTGTCGATGTCGGCGCCGCGAACGCCGAAGCCGGGCATCGGTACGTTGTAAATTTCCGCGAGCGCCGTCTCTTCGGGCTTCGGTCCCGGCGCGATCCGCACGATGGAGCCGGGGTAACCAAACGTCGAGCCCCAGACGGCGCCGTCAACCGGGCTCGGCATTACGGCGTAAAAACTCGACACGATCCTTTTATCCTTGGTCGGGTCCACCGGCTGGTTTGGTTCGACATATTCATCGCGCTTGCCGTTGCCGTTGGTGTCGAGGATGAGCGGCGTCCAGCCCTGCGACTTCGCCGCGTCGCCGGTCTCGTCGAACATCTTCATGTCGAACCAGCCGACGACCGGACCGCCGCCGCTGGTCCACAGTCTGTCGTTGGCGTCGAACTGCAAATGATGTGTTCCGAAACAGGTATCGATGAAGTTGTATTTCATGGTTTTCGGTTCGAGGATCGCGAGGTGACGGCTTGAGCGCTCCACGGGGAACGCTTTGGCCGAAGGATGGTCCGAGCCTTTTTTGCAGAAGGCAGGATTATTCGGTCCGCGGACCGCTGCCGCGAACCACACGCGCCCGTTGCGGTCGAACATGCCGTTGTGGTTGTTCGCTTTGCTGTTCCAGATCTGTTCCTCGCCCCAGTATGGCGACGGCTGCATCAGATTTTCCGCTGCGACCGGCGCATCGGGATCGCGCAGTGGAGTCGGGAAGCTCGTGACGGTGTGCGTTTTCGGATCGAGGATCGGAATGATGTCGACGCTGACCTCGGTCGAGCCGTACACTGGACCGTACGCATTCACCGTCGGATAGCGCCGGCTGGAGGCGATCAGGTCGTGGAGGTAATGCTTGTCGTCGAGCCAATCCCAGATCGTGACGACAATGTTGCGCTCGACGCCTTGCGGCCGCGTGGGTTTCGCATGCGGCAGCTCGCCCTTGGCGATGCGGTCCGTCCAGTCCGCGAAGTACTTGATGGGAACGGCGCCGAGATCCTTGACGATCGTGCCGAACATTCTCTCGCCGGCCTGACCGGATTGAATGCGACGGAACCAGCCTTCTTCCGAATTGGCAAACTTGAACGGGAACGGAACGTCTTTCGGGAAAGTGCGGGTGGAGAGCTGGCCTAGCTGGTGGTGACCGGCACAGCTTCTGTTCTTCATCTGGGTGAGCCACTCACCCTGATTTATTTTCGCGGGAATTTTTCCCTTGCCGCCGAACTCGCTGGCGTCGGGAATCTTCATCATCGAATACCAGTAGATCGCCGGATAGTAGTGCGCCGCGGCGGCTTCGTTCGGCGCCACCACCGCGGTGAGGTTCACGATATTACCAGGAGTGGCTTTGACTTTGGGCGAATCGACCAGCCCGTAGCCGCGCACCCATACGTCGTAAGTCGCCTTCGGAAGATCGGGAACGACGTAGCGTCCTTGATCGTCGGTGACCACGCTTCGGGAGAACCTGGTCGGCAGCTCGGTGGTTTCCGCGATCACCCAGACGCCGGCTTCAGGTCCCTTTGCGCCGGTCACCACGCCGCCGATGTCGTCGGCGTCGATGCGCACGCTGCCGGGCTCGCCGCCCATTTGAGAGGCGCATGCCGCGATAACGGCGGCGATGCCGATTGCGATCATCCCTAAGAGCGTCCATCTTGTTATGTTCATATGCGGCTCCTTATCTGGTATTCCGTTCCGGGCGACTAAAAACTATCCGAGAAGAAGGTGGCATGTCAATGTGAAAAAGGCGAGAGGCGTGAGGCGACAGGCGTGAGAAACTCAGAGAACGTTCGCTATGAGCGATGCCGGCTCAATGTCACCCGCCCGGGGGTCCTGGAGCGCCACTTCGGCGAGTATGGATTGGATCGAGCTCAAGGACGGAGTCAACGACGGCTCGAATTGCTCGGCGAATAAACGATAGCATTTCTCCAGAACGTGGGGCTTGTTCGCCAGAGCCGGGAGCCAGCGGCGGATTTCTTTCAGAGTCGTGTCAGGATCGCTCTGGAAGACGCGGATGCTCTCCTTATATATGGAGGCGATTCTCGCGACGAGGTCCAGGTTCTCGCGGAGAAATCGGCGCGTCGTGGCGAGCGGAACCCAGTGGCAGTCGAGATCGAGGCTGTCGGCTATGAGACGAAAGCCCTCAGCCTCGGCGAGAAACGCCTTCTCCGGCGGCAGGAGGGCGGCGTCGATTTCGTTTGCTCTCAGCGCCTCCAGGCTTTTGTCGTTGAGACCGAGATCGACGAGCGTCAGGTCGCTTTCGATATTTAGGCCCCATCGCCGTAACAGCGCCAGCATGACCATCCCGGCCATGCGGCGCGGTTGATTGATGCCGATCTTTTTTCCCTTGAGCTCCTCGATGCTGCCGATCGCCGGCTTGGCCGCCAGGTAAAAGGCCGGACGGTTCAAGATACCGCCGACGATCACCAAATCGTTTCCGTCAAGCAGCGAGAAGATCAACGACGGAGCGTTCGGCGTTCCTATAGGAGTTTGTTGGCTTACGATGTCTGCGACGACTTTCTCTTCGTCCTGTTGATTCACTATTTCGACGGCGATGTTCGCTCCGTCGAAAAGCCCCGCTGCCTTGCCGATCAAGGGAAGAAAACGGCCGATGCTCGAGACGCCGATGCCGATTGTTACGCGGTCCATGCGTCATCTCTAGCAGAGTCTCTAAAAATATTCTTCAGGCCAGCTTGACGATGCGGGCGATTCGCTGCACATCGTCAAGGCTCACCCCCGGTTCGCAGGGCAGCTCGATCAAGTCGGCCCAGACTCGTTCCGCATAGGACAGAGGCGTCCGGACGAATTTTTCGTAAGGGGACAGAAGGTGCAGAGGGACATAGCTGCCCTGGACTTCAAAGCCTGCACGGCTAAGAACTTCGATCACCCGCGTAGCGGGATCGTCGCCGCGGCGTCGTGGCAAAACTCGAACCACCTGCGTCAGGCACGCGGAGCCGTTGCGGTGAGGTATGAGTTCCAAATGCTCCTCGCTGCTGAGCAATTGTTGATACACCTGGACGCGCGCGCGGCGGGCGGAGATATTTTCGCCGAGCGTTCGCATGAGGCTCGACGCGACCGCGGCGTTGAGGTTCGACATGCGTTCTCTCCTGTACGGAATGGGCGGCTCGTCGGGGGAAGTTTTCGTGCGCGCAATCGGAAACGTCCAGCGCCTCCAGCGGCGAAAGATCAGTGTCGAGAAAAAATTCTTCAGCGTGGGTGAAAACTTCGGCGGAGAAAGTCTGACGTCGGTGACGCGGCCGAACATTCCTATCTGATTCGAGACGAGGACGCCGCCGCCAAGACCGGAACAAACTTTCTCATAACCGAAGCTCAAAATCCCCGCGTCGCCGAAGCTGCCGACCGGCCGGCCACCGATCGTCGCGCCGAGAGCCTGGGCAGCGTCGTCGATCACGTGAATGTTCTTGCCGCGCGTGAGATCGACGATCGCTTCGATGTCGGCGGGATTGCCGAATAGATGCGGCACGATGATGGCTTTTGTTTTTTTCGTCAGCGCCGCCGCGACAGTCTGGGCAGTGAGATTGAGTTCTTCGCCAATGTTCGCGAGTACCGGCTGTGCTTCGACAGCCAAGATCGGCGGCACGACGGCCGTGCAACAAAAAGTCGGAATCACCACTTCGTCGGCTTTACCGACGCCGCATGCGCGCAAAGCGATTTCCAGCGCCAGGCTTCCCGAGCCGCACAGGACGGCGTCTTCGACGCCGAGATCTTGAATGACCACGGATTCAAGTTTGTGAAGCTGTGGTCCATAGATAATTCCGCCGGAGAAAAGCGAACGAAGGATCGCGCGATATGTCGCGCTGGACCAGTGGGGGAGGGCGAGAGGTACAGCGTAAGGATACACGTTAAAAATAATAGACGCGCTCGTGTTCGCCGTTCGTGCTCGTCTGCGGGCCTCTTACCGGTACAACAGCACCGACTCGCGCTCTTCCGTCCATGCTTCCTCATCCGCTTTCGCCAACGCTTCGAGATCGCCTGGCAGACCTGCCGGATCATCGACCCATTTCCGCAGCAGGTCGCTGCCATTGATCACATCGATGGCGAGCCGATCGCATTCGTACTCGTAGGGAAAGTTGCGCCAGAGATCGTAATCCGGCTTGAGCAGCCGCAGGGATTTGAGCGCGAGCGCGATCAAGCGCCACGGGCGAAAGTTTTCATGATCGTAGGCGGCGTCTTCGACGTGGATTTGTATTCCGCCGCACAATTTTCTCGCGTGTTTGTTGAACGTCGGCTCGAACCAGCAAGCGCGCAGGCGACAGCCGCGCAGCCACTCGGGCGCGAGCGTTTCCATTTTCGCCATAAGAGCGCGAGGATCGAGATCCGGCGCGCCGAACAGCTCCAACGGCCGCGTCGTGCCGCGTCCTTCCGAAAGCGTCGTCCCTTCGAGCATGACAGTGCCGGAGTAGCAGCGCGCCATCGAGAGGTTGGCCGCGTTCGGGCTCGGGTTCACCCATGCGTGTTCGCCTAACGGCCAGCCGCAGCCGGGCGCACGCGACGGCTCCCAGCCGTCCATCGTTATCACGTCGTAATCCACTTCGAGGCGAAGCGCGCTCACGAACCAGGTCGCGAGCTCGCCGAGGGTGAGGCCGTGGCGCATCGGCAGTGTTCCTGCTCCGACAAAGCTCTCCCATCCCCGGCGCAGAGTCAGCCCTTCGACGGGTCGGCCGGCGGGATTGGGCCGGTCTAGCACCCACACGGTTTTGCCGCGCTCCGCCGCCGCTTCGAGAACATAGCGCAGCGTCGTAATAAAGGTGTACACGCGGCAGCCCAGGTCTTGCAGATCGACGAGCAAGACATCGAAGCGGTTCATCATCGCCGCCGTGGGCCGGCGCGATTTTCCGTAGAGACTGAAGACCGGAATGCCGCGCACGGGATCGCGATAGTCGGGCGACTCGATCATGTTGTCTTGCTTGTCGCCGCGCAGTCCGTGTTGCGGGCCGAACGCTGCAACCAAGTTCACGTCGTCGAGCGCGGCCAGCGCGTCGAGCGAATGAATTAAATCCCGCTTCACGGACGCGGGATGCGCGAGCAACGCCACGCGGCGGCCGGCGAGGGGTTTCCTCAGCTCCGGCTCTTCCAATAGACGGTCGATGCCGAATTTCATCTGATCTCTTCATCGAGATTCTTCGCTGCGCTCAGAATAACAGGAGTATGTCATCCTGAACGAAGTGAAGGATCTCTAGTCAAATCTTTCTCCAGTCATTCACTGTCCGGGCGCCTCGATCTCCAGCACAAAACTATCCGGGTGATGAAAGTCGGGTTTTCCCGGCGGGTGGTTGAGTGCCCAGTAGCTCAGTATGCCGCGATTGTCTTCGATCACGGCGGAAAGCGCAACGCAGAGGCGCGCGCCGAGTCGGAACGGCAGCAGGCGATCGATGGCAATCGTCGCAGCGAGTTCGAAACGATCACCCGCGCTGCGCGTGGCGATCTTTGGCGCCGTCGGCTCGATTGGAAGCGCTGCGGCCTCTCGATACGCGCGGAACGCATAGACGGCCCACTCGCCCGACGGCGCGAAGTTAAACTCGTAGTAAGAAGGCTGGTCTTTAATCGCGACGAAAGCCTCGCAGCAGGTATGCTCCCAAAGTCGATCCGATTTGCGCGGCGGTAGATGTCGGGGAAACCGCAGCCGGCTCAATTCTCCTGTAATCGTATATGCGAGCGCGATCGAGCCGCCGTCGTTCCAGGACACCGTCGCTTCGATTTTCTCGACTGCAGTGCCGTTGCCGTCGGGATGCCGCGCGAGGACTACGCTCTGACGCATACGACGTAGTTAACAACCGTCGACTTCACAGCCCGAGTTTTTTCTCCGCCGCGGCCGCATCGTAGGGAACATATTTGTTTTCCCCCGGCCCGCGGATCATTTGCTTTTCGCCGTCGTCGAAGAGCCCGACCGCCCCCTCGGCGGCCCGGCCTCCGATCAGCGCGGGCGCGTGGGCCTCCGCAACGGTCGCGTTTTGGCCCGAGCGATTCCACGCCCAGTGAGTCGTGTTGGCCGGGATTCGTTGGAAATCGCCTTGCTTGCAGTGAAATCCTTGATCCTCGACAAAAAACCAGATCTCGCCTTCCAGCACATAGTTGATTTGCTCGGAGGCGTGAGCGTGGGGCTTGGTATGATATCCGGGCGCGCGCTCCGCGATCATCAGGCTACACTCATTGCCGTAGCCTTTTTTGACGACCATCGAGCCTTCGCCCGTCTCGCCTTGTTGGACTCTCTTGCGCCGGGGGATTTCTTGATCCTTCACATGCAACGCCATCTTGCGCCTCCTTCTTGATGCTCGCGCTCACTGCAGGTTGAATATCTTCGGAAAAAGTTTTTCGTAGCGTTCCCACTGTTCGCCGATGGTCTCGTCCACCGAGACGAACTGAACGCGGGCGCCGCGAATCTTGGCCATGAAAGCGGACTTCACGTCCGTTCGTCCGGAAGGTTTTACGAATTGCTCTTCCAGGAAACCTTCTTGAACTTCCCGCGACAGGACGTGGTTGAGGTAAAGCTTGGCGGCGTTCGGATGCGGGGAATGGGCGGCGATTCCCACCGTCACGAGGTCCACCACGGTCGGGTCCAGGGCGACCCAGTCGATCGGCGCGCCGCGCCGCCGCGTGAGCTCGACGCGCGGACCGTTTAAAGAAACCGCCGCGGCGTGCTCTCCCGCCGCTATGAGCTGGGTGATGAGCGTGTTTCCATTGATGCTCTTGAGATCTTGTCCCGCCAGGCGGCGCATGTAAGCAAGGCCTTTTTCTTCCCCCCAATGCTGGAGCAGCGCGGCGAACCATTCGACGGCCGTTTGCTCCAGCACCAGCTTCCCTCTCCAGAACGGATCGAGAAGATCCTGATAAGCTTTCGGCGCCGCTCCCGCCGGGACCATGCGGGTATTGTACGCCATGACCTCCGGATTGACGTAAAAAGCGGTCCAAAAACCTTTCTTATCTTTGAACGCGGCGTCGAACTGCTGGCGCTCCGGCGACTCGTAGCTCATGAGGAGGCCGTGCTGCAGCATGTGAAACATGTTGAGGCGGCTGACGCCGATAACGTCGACGAGGTGCCGCCCCGCCCGGGCTTCGGTCATGACTCTCGCGGTGATTCTTTCGCTGGCGCCCGGGCGAATCAACGAAACTTCGATAAAAGGATATTTCTCCTTGAAGCGATTGACGATCCTCGAATGGTCCGGCACGGCCAGCAGCGAGTAAATCATCAAATTTCCCTCTTTGCGCGCGCCCTCGATGAGGGCCGGCGATTCCGCGGCGCCGAAGCAAGCATGGTGAGACGCCAGGAAAACGGCGAGCATCAATGCCAGAATCGAGGCCGTTGTCTTCGGTTCGGTTGTCTTTTGCATCCCGGCTCTCGATGCGTTTCCGCTCTTAGGGGGTTGCTGAAAAAAGGTTCTCGTGCTTCGAGAGTCTCGGCACGAACGGAAATTCTCGAATAATTTCAATTCTCCCTCCGTTCGTCCTGAGCTTTGTCGAAGGATGAACGGCATTTTTCAGCAGCCTGCTATCGGGATCTCTACAAATGCGGCGCTTTCACCACGACGGTGGCGTCGATGCTGGCGATCGTGGGCCTGCCGCACTTGGCCATTGTGATCTCAATTTCCTCTCGGAGAATATCCAACACGCGAACCACACCGTGCTCGCCGCCCACGGCGAGACCCCAAAAAAGCGGACGGCCGATGAAAACGGCCTTCGCCCCCAACGCAATGGCTTTTACGACGTCGGCGCCGCGCCGGATGCCGCCGTCGAGAAATATCTCCATCATTCCTTTAGCAGCTTCCACCGCTTCCGACAAAACCTCGATCGTCGCCAGCGTATTGTCGAGATGGCGTCCGCCGTGGTTGGAGACGATCACGGCATCGGCGCCGGCTTTGGCGCATAGCTCCACGTCTTCGCCCGTCATGATTCCTTTAGCGACTACGGGAAGATCGGTCGCCGATTTGATCCACTCTAAATCCTTCCACGTGGCCGCGGGGTCCGATCCCTCGCCGGTGCGCCCGGCTGGTCGCGGCGCATTCGCGCTCGCTGCGCCGGGTATTGGATAGTTGATGCCGCGAGTCCTCCGATAGTTGTTCCGGATATTGCGCTCGCGTTTGGGCGGCCATTGGGAATCCAAAGTCACGCAAACCGCCTCGTACCCCGCTGCCTTCGCGCGCTTGAGCCAGTCTTTCGTCAACTCCCGGTCGCGGAAGGGGTACAACTGAACCCAGAGATGGCCTTTTGCAGCCTGCGCCAACTCTTCGAAGGAAGTGCTCGCGTTTGCGCTGACCGCGAGGATCGTGCCGCAGGTGGTTGCGGCGCGATAGGTCGCGAACTCCCCGTCGGGATGCGCCTTCTTGTGTCCGCCGCACGGCGCGATGAGAACCGGCAGGCTTACTTTGGTCCCGAGCACGGTGGTGGAGAGATCGAGCGCGCTTACGTCGCGTAAAACCCGCGGGCGAAAAGCCCACGACTCGTACGCGCGGCGGTTTCGCTCCACGCTGATCTCATCGGTCGCCCCGCCGGCGATATAGTCGTACTCCTCTCTGGGCAGGCGCTCCTTCGCGACCGCCTCGAACTCGAAAAGGTTTATCGGCTTCACGTCCGTGCTCATACCGGCCTCCGTGAAATTAAAATATCGCTTCTTACTCCAGCCGTCCATCGAAAAATTGCCAGCGGTTGCCGCCTTTGGCAGGGTCAAATTAGTCTGCATCACTATAGGATAGGATGCTAGTCGGTCCGGTATCATCTTTCAGCTTTGTTTACTTGATCTCTGTCGATTCTATCTATATGGTTGGGTGATTTCAGGACATGAAGATCACGTCGATCAAAGGATTCGTCGATATACTTCCCGGAGAAGTGGAGATCTGGCAACTCGCCGAGGAAACGGCGCGCGAGGTCTTCGCGCTCTACAATTTTTCCGAGATCCGCATTCCGATCGTCGAGAAGACCGAGCTTTACAGCCGCTCGCTCGGCGAGACGACCGACATCGTCGAAAAGGAGATGTACACGTTCCCGGACCAGGATGCCAAAGGCTCGCTGCTGACGCTGAGGCCCGAGGGGACGGCGGGCGTGGTGCGCGCGTACGTGGAAGGCGAGCTGTATCAGGTCGAGCCGGTGCGCAAGCTTTTTTATTTCGGCCCGATGTTCCGGCGCGAGCGGCCGCAGAAGGGCAGGCAGCGGCAGTTTTATCAGATCGGCGCGGAAGCCTTGGGACGGGCCGATCCTCTCATCGACGCGGAGATTCTTTTACTGTTGAGCGATTTTTTCTCGCGCATCGGGCTCGAAGGCGTGACGCTCGAGCTCAATTCTCTCGGCTGCGTGCAGTGCCGTCCCGCTTACCGCGCCCAATTGCTTGCGTTCCTGAAAGAGCGCGAAGATAAATTGTGCGAGAACTGCCGCCGGCGCATGGAGCGGAACCCGTTGCGCATCCTCGATTGCAAAGAACAGTCGTGCATCGAGACGACGCGCGACGCGCCGTCGATTCTCGACTACCTCTGCGAAGCCTGTAAAGAGCATTTCGGCGCCGTGCAGCAGCTCCTGCGCGACGACGGCGTCGAGTACCGGCTCAATCCGCGCATGGTGCGCGGCCTCGATTATTATTGCCGTACGACGTTCGAGTGGACGAGCACGCAGTTGGGCGCGCAGAACGCGGTGGCGGCGGGCGGTCGTTACGACGGGTTGGTCGCCGATCTCGGCGGTCCGCCGACGCCCGGCGTCGGTTTTGCGCTGGGAATGGAACGGCTGGTCCTGCTTTTGGGAATGAGGGAAATGCTGCAGGCCGCGCGCCCGGCGATTTTTCTCCTGTGGGTCGGCGACGGCGCGCGCGCGTGGACATTTTCCGCCGCGCACCGATTGCGCCGGCTCGGCATCAGCGTCGAGATGGAAGGCGAGAAGAAAAGTCTCAAGAGCCAAATGAGAAGGGCCGACAAGCTCCGGGCCCAGCATGTCCTCATCGTCGGCGATGAAGAGCTCGGCAAGGGCATCGCGCTGCTTCGGAACATGGACAGCAAAGAACAGGTCGAGCTGAAGCTGGAAGGAATCGAAGGGGCGCTTGCGGAACGCATCAATGCAAAATGAAAAATGCAAAGTGTAAAAGTCAAAATGGGTCGGAAGGCGGAATCTTGCGCTTGAATTCTCCGGCGAAAACTTTTGCATTTTTCAATTTGCAATTTGCACTTTGAATTGAGGTTTCTTGATTATGGAGCGGGTTTTTAGCGATCATTTGGGAGAATGGAAGCGGAGCTGCTATTGCGGCGAGCCGCGTCCGGACGCCGTGGGCCGCGAGTTGATCTTGCTGGGCTGGGCGCAGCGGCGGCGCGATCACGGCGGGCTGATCTTCGTCGATCTCAGGGACCGGAGCGGAATCGTGCAGGTCGTTTTCAATCCGGAGGTCAATCAAAGCGCGCACGAGAAAGCCAAGGCGATCCGCTCCGAAGACGTGATCGCCGTGCGCGGGACGCTCGCGCGCCGCCCGCCCGAGACCGTCAACCCCGACCTTGCGACCGGAGCGGTCGAGCTGCTGGTTCACGAAGCGCGATTGCTCAACGCCTCCGAGGTGCCGCCGTTTCCGCTCGAGGACGAGAGCGAAGTGACGGAGAATACGCGGCTCAAGTACCGCTATCTCGATTTGCGCCGGCCGCGCAGCCTGGCGCCGCTCATGCTGCGCTATCGGATGACGAAGAAAATTCGCGACTACTTCGACGGCCTGGGCTTTATCGAAATCGAGACGCCGGTGCTCACCAAGAGCACTCCCGAGGGCGCGAGAGATTATCTCGTGCCGAGCCGCATGTACCACGGAAAATTCTACGCGCTGCCGCAATCGCCGCAGCTCTTTAAGCAAATCCTGATGGTCGCCGGCCTCGACCGTTACTTTCAGATCGTGCGCTGCTTCCGCGACGAGGATCTCCGCGCCGACCGGCAGCCCGAATTCACGCAGCTCGACGTCGAGATGTCTTTCATCCAGCCCGAAGACATCATCCACATCATCGAGGGAATGATGACGCTGCTCTTCAAGGAGCTGAAGGGCATCGATATCAAAGCGCCGTTTCCCCGCCTCTCCTGGGCGGAAGCGCGCGCGCGTTACGGGACGGACAAGCCGGACCTGCGCTTCGGTCTGGAGCTGAAGGACTTCTCGCAATGCTTCGGCAAGTCGCAGGTCAAGGTTTTTTCCAGCGTGCTCGCGGGCGGTGGCATGGTCAAAGGACTCAGCGTGCCGGGCGGGGCCGTCCTCTCGCGCAAAGAGCTGGACGACATGACGGCGTTCGTCGCCAACTACGGCGCCAAAGGCCTCGCCTGGATCAAGCTCGCCGACGGCGAGTGGCAATCTCCGATCGCGAAGTTTCTCTCCGACGCCGAGCGCGCGGAGATTTTGAAAATCACCGAGGCGAAAAGCGGCGACGTGATTCTATTCGTAGCCGACAACGACAAGGTCGTCCATGATGCGCTCGCGAACCTGCGCTTGCTGCTCGGAGAAAAGCTCAAGCTTATCCCCGCGGATCAATATTCACTGGTGTGGATTCTCGATTTCCCGCTGTTGGAGTACGATCCGGACGAGAGGCGCCACGTCGCGGTGCACCATCCCTTTACCGCGCCGCTGGACGAAGACCTGCCGCTGCTCGCCACCGATCCCTTGAAAGTCAGGTCCAAGGCTTACGACCTGGCCCTGAACGGCGTCGAGATCGGCGGCGGCAGCGTCCGCATCCACCAGGTCGAGCTGCAGAAGCAGGTGCTCGGGCTTTTGGGGATCGGCGCGGAGGAAGCCGAAGCTAAGTTCGGATTTTTTCTCGAGGCGCTGGGTTTCGGCGCGCCGCCGCACGGCGGCATCGCCTTCGGCATCGACCGCCTGGCAATGATTTTGAGCGGCGCGAGCTCGCTGCGCGACGTGATCGCTTTTCCAAAAAGCCAACGTGCCGTATGTCTTCTCACCGACGCGCCTGCGCCGGTCGATCCTAGGCAGCTCAAAGAGCTCGGCATCAAAACGACGGGAGACTGAGTCGATTTTAGATTTTGGATTTTCGATTTTGGATTGAAAGACCGGAGCTGTCCCAATCAAAAAACAAAAATCGGCTCAGCCCGAGGCTGATCAGTCCTCTGGCTGAAATCGGAAATCTAAAATGGGTCGAGTCATTGAGGGGAAGCGGCGGTTCTGTTATCATCGCGCGACTATGTGGCGATTTTTACCTATCCTATTTATGTTCGTTGCGTGCAGCGTCGGCCCCGCGAATCTTGACAGCAAACCCGCCTTCGACCTCGAAGCCAGAAAGATCAAACGCATCGCCATCTTCCCGTTGGAATCTCTCTCCGGCGAAATCAAAAGCAAGACGCCGTTCGCCGCCGACGCAAGAACCGAGAGTTCGCCCGCCGCGCTCCTGAGCCGCCAGCTTTACTCTGCCATGAGTCAGTTGTCCGACTGGCAGATCGTTTCGGACCGCGAAGTGCGCGAAATGGAGCCGCTGATTCCCCCCGGCTCCCCTGAAGCGAGAGCGAGGAGATTGGGGCAACTGGTTTATGCCGACGCGGTAATCTCCGGCCGCGTTCTGCGCTTCCGCGAGAGAGAGGGCGAAGCCTTGGGCGTTAAAAATCCGGCGTCCGTCGCCTTTGTGTTGGAAGTTTGGGACGTCAAGCGCGGCGATGTCCTCTGGTCGGCGCGCTTCGACGAGACGCAGCAGGCGTTGAGCGAAAATCTTTTCAACTTGGGCCAGATCGGCAGCAGGGGCGTGCGCTGGCTCAAGGCCGATGAACTCTCCTTGGAGGGCGTCAAGAAAGCGGTCGGCCAACTGCACCAGGCGCTGTATCGGAAAGGCGCGTAGCCGCTCTTCTAAACACTAGCCGTCGATAGAAACTCGTACGCCTTGGCCGCTGCCGAGGTTCGATTCTCCACGCCGAGTTTTTGGTAAGTGTGCTCGAGATGCTTCTGCACGGTGCGCGGACTCAAGTCAAGGATCGTTCCAATCTCCCCGTTAGTCTTCCCACAAGCTACCCAACTTAGCACCTCAGCTTCTCGGTGGCTAAGGCCAAGCGGCTCAAGAGCTGCGGCCCGGTCGTCACCGAACACCAGGCATCGAATACCGGATATCGGACACCGCGTAGCTCTCTTAAGCTCTCTCCTAGCCTTTGCCACATGCGCCAAATCGCGTATTGACGGTCGAGAAACCATTGATCTAATGTCCTTAATATTTCACCCGGAAATACTATGTCAAGCCAAAGACACAGGTAAAAAAGGACGGGAAAAGTTCAAAAGGAGGAGTTATGAAACTAAAGATGGTCCGTGTCATAGGTTTCCTGTCAATTGCTGCCGCCGGGCAAGTCTTTGCCCAAACCGGCACTTGGGCAACCAAAGCCTTTATCCCCAATGCTGTGTACGCCCCGGCAGCCGGAGCCATCGGCGGTAAGTTGTATGTTGTTGGTGGGGCACTCAGCTGTACTGACAGCGACGCTTTGGAGGTCTACGATCCAGCCACCGATATTTGGACGAGCAAGACGCCGCTACCGGAGCCTCGCCACTTTGCTGGCGCCGGGGTCATAGATGGGAAGCTTTACGTTGTGGGAGGAGCGTCCAGCTGTTTCGACGGGGCTCAAGCCACCTTGTACATGTATGATCCCGGGACGAACACGTGGACACGCAAAGCAGATATGTCGACACCGCGCCGGGGCCATGCCGTGGCAGTCATTGCCGGCAAGCTCTATGCGCTGGGAGGAGTAATCGACACCAGTAACACCAGAGTGAATACATTTGAAATGTACGATCCGGGCACGAATGCCTGGACCACCAAAGCTTCTTTCCCCACCCAGATCGAAACCGCCACCGCCGGTGTCGTTAACGGCAAGCTCTATGTTGCGGGCGGGTTTGATGGCGTCTGCTGTACCTCCCTGGCGACCTTACGCGTATATGATTCGGCAACAGATGCCTGGACGAGCAAGGCTTCTCTCCCGTCAGGTCGCAACCAGGCGGCGGGTGGGGTGATCAACGGCATACTCTATGTCGCGGGAGGGATAGACGGCGCTGATAACACGGATACATTGTTCGCTTACGATCCGGCTACCGACTTGTGGACAACGAAGGCATCCATGTCAGCCGCCCGCGGTGGCCATGCTGCTGCAACCATCAACGGCCAACTCTACGTTGTGGGAGGAAACGGTGCAGGTGGAGTGGGCCTTTTGTCCTCGTTGGAGGTCTACACCCCCGTAGTTGTAAATATTGTGGTGACGAGCACGGCAAATTCTGGTGCCGGAAGTTTGAGAGCGACAATTGCTGCTGCCAACGTAGACGGGGTAGTAACCGTGATTACCTTTGATCCAGCGGTTTTCCCGCCACCACCGAGTCCGCCAGGCACTATCTTTCTTACTTCGCGACTTCCTGCACTGACGGGTACGGGGGATAGCATTGATGGCAGCGAAGCCGGCGTTGTGATCGATGGCTCTGCGTTGGCCGACGATAGCTCAGACATCGGCATTCGTCTCAGAGCCGGGAACATCACAATACGATTTCTAACCATTCAGAACTTTCCAGCTACTGGAGTTTCGGTCCAACCAGCAGGGGGAGCTTCTGGCGTCGCGATGACGGGAGTGGTTATCAACAGTAATGTTATTCAAAGCAATCTAAATGGGATAGTAGTGTCTGGTCAGGAGGGTCCTGGTAACGAAATCGGAGTAAGCATTAACAATAATACGCTGATACAAAACGGGAACGACGGGATAGTTGTTAATGCAAGTTCAGTTAATCCAGGTGTAGGGACAAGTGGGAACACCGTGGACGTAGTTATCGATAATAATGTGATTCGCGGCAGCGAGGGAGTGAGCACGGGCGGAACGAGAACTGGAGACGGGATTAGAGTAACCGGCGGGGGTGGTTCGGACAATACGCTCACAGCCACAATTTCCAACAATAACATATGGGACAATATAGACGACGGAATCATTGTCCGTGGCAGTGGTGCCGCTGGAGTCGCACACAACGTGCTTAATGTGGAGATTCTGAACAACAACGTGAGAGGTCGGGGCACGAAAACGACGGCGACTCAGGGAAACGGCATAAAGGTCGCGGGAGGCAATCGTATAGGTAGCGGCGTTGTCTCTACCGGCAACGACATCACTTTTGTCATAGAGAACAACAATGTTCAAAAATTTAAGGATACCGGAATTCATATCGCGGGAGGGTTAGGATCATTTCACGCGGTCAACGGGTCTGTTGCATCAAACGACGTAAACGACATTATTGGAGCTGATGTGGGTCTAGGCACCGGAATTTTGATACACAGCGGCGAGTGTAACTCTAGCTGTAACAACAATACGCTCAGCGACATAGTTATTGAGGATAACAAAGTCAGTGGCAGTTCGCTTGATGGCATAGCGGTCTTTCTCGGGCAAGGTTTTGGGCAGACGGTGTCCCTCTTAAGAATCACGGGTAACGTGACAAACAGGAATGGCCTTGACGGTCTCCTTGTCGGGGCGGGGGTTCTTGGCTCGGGCGCTACGCCGGTGTCTGGGAACCGCGCAGACAGAAATGGCGTAGACGGTATCGACCTCAATTCCACAGGCTACGTCGTGTCGAATAATACTGCATCGAAAAACGCAGTAGATGGCATCAACGCGATAGGAAATATCAACGGCGGAGGAAACACGGCTAAAAACAACGCGTCGTGCAATACGCCGGGGTGCTTCTAGCATTTTGACTTGCCGCTAGAGGGGTTAACCATCTGAGATAGAAAACGGTGGCCCATATGGACCACCGTTTTCATTTCTAGTTTCACTCTCAGCTCTGCTCTTTTCTTAGCGGTTTATTGAGGAGGCCGCTGAGCCGCTCTGCAAGGCTCTGCAATCTTTTCCTCCCGCCGCGATCGAGCAGCACGGTCTCTCCGCCTTTGAGGACCAGCCGCAGCGAAGGAACCGAATACGTCTCTGCCGCGGAGGACCCGGCAAGGGCGAACCCGCTGTAGACCAAGTCCATACTGCTTCCACTAGACGAGAGGTTAAAGACTTAAGATGATGCGAACCCGCCGTTCCAGCTCTTCCATCAAGTGATCCTGCAAAACCCCAATTTCACGGCGAAAGGACTCGTTGGCGACGGCGAGGAGTTGACCCAAATGGCGCGGGCGGAGGTCTAGAACGGGAGTCGGACAGACCCCGCCTCACCACTGGAAGACGGTGGCCAGATTATGACGGAACGTAAGCGTAAAAAGACGAAAGCAGTCCAAGCGGCCTAGCAACAACGGGACTTCTTCCAGGAGGCACCAGGCGACTCGCGCGGGAAAGACCTTGGACCCAACCTGGAACTGGAGGCGGCGAATAACAATGGGGACGCCCCGTTCCCCGATCCCTTTGATTTCACGAATCTCTCGAGGAGAGGTCAGCTTCAGCCCTAAGAGGTCTCCGACAAAGCACCAAAGTCTCTGCGCGAGGCAGCTTTCCGATGGTGGGAGTTGAGGAAGGGAACCGCCGCTTGGCCCGGCTCCAAACCAGTCGCGCGTTCGATCCAGAGGCGACAACCTGCTGGCCGACAATGGCGATGTACTGGCCAGCGAAACGTGAAAGATCCGCTCTGAGAAAGAAGTCAAACTCCACGTTGGATCGATTCGTCTTACGCCGTTTAGGCATAACCCTGCCCCGTTTCTGAGCCTACCAGGCTGAAGTATGAGCGTCAATCTTGTGTAGTAGAGGGTAGAAACCCTATACGTAGAAATGTTTCGGCCGCTCTTCTATTCCAGCAGCTTTTCGATAAACGCGCTGAGCCTCTTTGCAAGGCTCTCCAATCTTTTCCTACCGCCGCGATCGAGGAGCACGGTCTCTCCTCCTTTGAAAATCAGCCGGAGCGAAGGAACCGAATAAGTCTCCGCCGCGGATGAGCCGGCGAGGGCGAAGCCGCTGTAGACCTGGTCCGTGCCGATCTTCAACGCGGTCACTTCGTCGTTATTCGCGCACAAGCGCCGCGTGCGAAAGATGCTGCGTTTGTAGAGGCAGATTTTTTGCTCGTTCCGGTCGAAGACGATAGTTCTCTTAACCGAGAGCAAGAATGCCGCTATTCCCAGAAGGACGAGATTCATCAGGGGAAAATACCACAGCGAGGCCGCCGGGCCCTGAAAGCCCCGCTGGCGCAGCGCCTCGATAATCGGAACGGAAATAAACATCAGCGCGACGGCGATGCCCAGGCAA
>CAZNES010000018.1:0-65077 GCA_964572145.1 uncultured Syntrophobacteraceae bacterium | reverse complement strand
CGGCCACACCTCCCACGGCACGATGAAGGTCACGCAGATCTTGGCCTTCTCGGGCCATTCGATCACTTTGGGTCGGGTCATTTTTGCATTCCTTTCTATATTATGTTTTACCGAAAAGACTCTACCAATTTTCCTGTGGGAATCCTATCCCTAGCAGGATCTTCACGCTCGCGGCCCTGCAGTCCGGGAAAACGTATTCGGCTGCTCGCTGCATAGCCGGGAGGTTGAGTGAGTGTCCATCGCCCGCACAGTTGGAAGGCGCGGGCGGGGGCATCGGCGAAGGAGAGTTGAGGAAAAAAGGGGTCAAGTCCGCCCTTGGCTCTTTTGTAGTACTTCTTCAATCCCCCGCGCTCTCCGGGCTATCTTTCTCTCCACCCCAACTCTCGCCTTCATCCTCAAACAGGCTGAACTCACGGATGAAGTCTTCTCCAACGCGAACATCTTGCCAATCTCACTGTGCTTGTGCCCTCCCAAGCTCCGACACAAATACATCGCCATTGATCGCGCCTCGTTCTCCTCCCCTCGCCGCTTTCTCCTTAGCTCCTCCATCCGCTTACCGTACACCTTAGCTGTGACCCGGGTAATCTGTTCAATCCCTAACCCAAATACTCTGCGAGACTCAGGCTTTTCTTCCTCCACTCTGGCTCTGTCACCAAGCCTCTGTTTGACCCACTCCACAAAGCCCCTATCTCCTAAGACCGACCTCCGATACGGTCCTTTGTAAAAATTCACTACCTCCTTTTCGATCTCAGAATGCATAAACTCCCGGTATTCCCTGACTCCACCAAACCGAGCTAGAACCGAGCGGGTATTGAGCCATAGAGGACGCTCGCTCTTAGACAGATACCCCCGATGGCTGCTCCAGCGGTAACGATCCATCTCCGCTACAACCCCTGCCTCCACGGGGTTGTGATGGATGTAACGGACCACAGACAAAAAGTACTCCTCAGCATCGATCAAGATCGCCTTGTAGCGGCCCCGGAATAAGGGACCGTCTCGGTGGTGAGATCGGTTGAATCTTTGGGTGTAGATGCCATCGAGGTGTCGCATCGCCCGGGCTAGTCCACCCTTAGGCGTATGCAGGAGGAGGTGGTAGTGGTTATCCATCAAACAGTAGGCGTAGACCTCGATCTTCCACAGCCGTGTGATGTCGGAAAGTAGGTCCAAAAACCGCTCTCGACCCTTGTCCTCCAAGAAGATGTCCCTGCGGGAAAGCCCTCGGTTCATGACATGGTAGTATGCTCCGGGGTATTCGATGCGTAGTGGACGAGCCATGAGAAGCCTCTATTGAATCTTGCTCGGCATGTCAAGGGCTAAGAGCGGACTTGACCCCTTTTCCAGATCAAACAAGCTCGGGGATTTCGCCAGTTTCTGTTGCGAGGAATCCGCAAGGTTGCCGCCGAGTGGTCGCTGATATGCACGGCGCACAATCTCCTCAAGCTGGCGGCGGCGAGGAGTTAGCCAACCGCGAGCCGATTGAGGTCGCAACCACGAGCCGAAATCACGGTTTCCGACTTCCGCAATCGTTTCCACGGTTCTCATAGTTGATGGTCAAAGAGAAAATGAACCAAACCCGAGTTCATGTCCCTTCAAACATAATTACCTGGACGGTCTCCTAGCCCATCGTATTTGTAATCCACCGTTGTGTCATCGTTGACCACTCGCACGAGTTTGTTTTCTGCGTCGTATTCGTACGTCGTAATGGCGCCACCAACCTTCGCGGTCTTTCTGGTCATGTTTCCGTTGTTGTCGTATTGGTAGATGAAATCACCATCTTATCATGGCACTTTTCTCCTTTCGAATAAAAACGGAATTCCAATCAGTAAAGAAATGAAAAAGCCGATGAGCCAACCAACAAGTAAGGCCACGAGAAAAAATGGATCGAGATACCCTACGACAACATAAGCAAAAATTTGAAAAGAAATAGACGCGATGCAAGCGGACAAAATTGCCGCCAGTATATAGGTTTTTACAAAGTAATGACAAACGGAGCTGGACAGAATGGATAACAACACGAAAACTAATACGTTCATGTCACCTCCCACACATTGTCGGCTGTTTGCGACATTTCATTCATTGCAACGACAATCAATTTGGGCTTGTTTGAACGGTCCGCCGCCAAATTTCCTAACCGCATAGTAGTAAGTTTGCGCAGTACTAACACAGTCGCTTAACCAATAGCCGGTTAGTTTGCTGCACTCCTTAAGCATATTTCTATAAAAGTCCTGATCGCAGGCTGCTTTCGATTTTCCGCATGCCCCGTAACAATCATCGTGTTTGCTACAAGCTGAACTAAAATCGTATTTTCCGTACCAAAAATCTGGGATCAAGATCGAACTGGGACCTGAACCGCAAAATGCCCTTTCACCAAACGGGTCTATATATCTCACCGGATTATTCCAGACATAAGCATAAAAATTAATTCCCGCTAAGAAACTTAAAGGATCTTCTTGTAAAAATCTGCCAGTCGCTGCAGCATAGGCCCGCGCGCGATAGAAGTACTGCACGGTTTCAGAATCGTATTCTCTCGCGGTAAACGTATATGGCTGAACAAAGTTCGGATCTAGCTGAGACTCAATCTCACCAAAAGATGAATATGTGTAGCGCTGAACTGGTGTGCCAGATTGGTTCGTAATCTCCATGATACTACTTAGACCATCCGCGTGGTAAAAGAAATTCCCTCCGGCTTTCTCCATGATCAGTGGCTCGTCAATGCCAGGCCCATGAGTATATCTAGCGGTGATATTGTTGCTTCCGTCCAGTTCAAGAAGGATGTCTTCGTTGTCGTAGATGTAGCGGGTGACTTTTGTTGTCGCAGCGACAACATCTTTCTCCACTCGCCTGCCTAAGCCGTCGTACTTGTAATCGGCTGTCGTGCCAGGCATTACGACGCGGATGAGCTTATTTTCTGCGTCATAGTCGTAGGTCGTCACGCCGCCGACCTTGGCGGTTTTGCGAATCATGTTCCCATTGTTGTCGTACTGATAAGTGAAATCGCCGTCTTCATTCAGCTCGTTTGCCGAGTTGAACTGAGATAGCCCGTTCTGATTGGAGTCGGTACGGTTTCCGACGGGATCGTAGTTGTAGATTTCTAACGGATTGGTCGGAAGAGGATTGATCGCTTCCACAAGCCTGTTCAGCGTGTCGTAGGTGTAGTTGTGGTTTCCGTCTCGGTTCACTTTGCTCTTCCGATTGCCAACTTTATCATAAGTGTAGTTGAAGGAGTTAATTGTAGTAGCACCCAATCTGTGAGCTAGAGAAAGAAGTTGACTTGCCGCGTCGTAGGTGTACGTTGTCACAACTCCGTTGCCGTGCGTCATCGTTTTGCGCCGGCCCAGGGCATCATACGTAAATGTCGTCACGACGCCTTTGTTGTTGGTGATCTTTGTCAAACGATTCAACGCATCGTACTCGTAGGTCGTCAACCCCGTCGGGTCGATCATGGAAGTGCGGTTGCCGTTGAGATCGTACGTGTAGATGGGATCAGTATCAATAACAGGCGTTAGGCAACAGGCAGTAGGCAGTAGTTCGGAAATGCGGTTTGTGTAAGCAAGAACTAACGAGGAATCATTTTCTGGTTTCGAGTTTCGGGTTTCGAGGTCGGGAGAAGAGAAGACTCGTCGCTGCGGAGCGGCATCGGACCGACTTGCCGAAGCAAACGCCAGGCGAATCAGATCGTCGGTCGGTGAATCACTACCGGTTTCCGCCTTCCCTTCGATTCCACTCAGGGCGAGCATCACCGGAGCATCACTATTAGTAGGCGTCAACATAGCAAAAATCTGCTGCAGAAAGACAGTGCCGTTCTGACCACTTGGAACTCCTGTGCCGCCGACTCCGCCTTTGGAAGTCGCCTTGGTAAAATCAAATCCCGCGGCGTCTTGATAATAGATCGCTACTCTACCTCCTCCTCCACCCGCGCTGCCATCAGCGCCTCCACCTACACCATTGCCTCCATTGGCGCTGATTGTTCCCGTCCCGCTGAGAGTACGCACGTCGATCCGTATACCTCCTCCACTTCCACCTGCGGCATTGGAAGTGCCGGTCCCATTGCCACCATCCGCCTTTATCACCCCATTCAGATTCAATGTCTGAGCTACAATACGAACCAGCCCTCCGCCATTACCAGCTAGACTTGTCGAGCCTGACCCTCCTCCGCTACCAGGTTCATTCGGATCATGAGAATCTCCATAGATGGGATTTGGAGTTCCGCCAGCAACCCCACCTAAACCTCCGTAGCTACCCCCACTTCTTCCGGTACTTCCAGACTGAAAGCCGATCGTCATCCCGGGACCGGCAAACGGATTGCCAGGCTGCCTGCCTCCCAGGAAACCACGAGTCGCAACGTCTATCTTGCTGGTCACATCTATAGTGAGCGTGTTCGTACTGAGATCCACTTTGAAGAAAGCCGTGGCGGTGGTCGGAAGATGAGTGATCAGGCCATTGTTGTTAAGATTAATCGTAGATGAGGTAGTCCGATTGGTAGAGATGAACTCCCCGCTGGATGCAACCTCCAATGTTCCCGTGATGCTTAGGAAGCTATCCATCCTGACGCGGGCCTGACGGCGCACACGTAGATGCGTGAGCGAAATGGTCCCACTGGATGGATTTGGAATCGGAGTGGAGAGAGAGGCAACAACCAGGTTATTGTTATCAACCAGGAGCTCCCCATTCTCTCTGGTCGGCCCCTGCAAATAAACAGTCCCGGCGCCACCGTTAGGTATCGAAGTGCCTCCCGCTCCTCCAAAGGTAGTTACCTTACTGAGATCAAAACCTGTGACATCCTGGTAGTAGATCGCTATCTTGCCTCCTCCTCCACCAGCACTGCCATCCGCGCTTCCACCCACGCCGTTACCCCCGTTAGAAGTGATCTGCCCTATCCCCTCCAAGGTTTGCACGTCGATCCGTATTCCTCCTCCACTACCTGCTGCCGCATTAGAAGTACCCGTTCCATTTCCTCCGTCAGCCTTTATCAAGCCATCGTTGTGGAGCGTTCCGGCTACTACTCGGATCAGCCCTCCGCCATTACCAGCTAGACTTGTCGAGCCTGACCCTCCTCCGCTACCAGGTTCATTCGGATCACGAAAATCGCCATAAACTGGATTTGCAGACCCACCCGCAGCTCCACCCAACCCGCCATAGCTTCCTCCACTACGACCCGTGCTGCCGGCCTGAAAACCAAACGTCATCCCAGGGCCAGCAAATGGATTACCGGACTGCCTTCCTCCCAGGAATCCACGAGCCGTAACATCTATTTTGCTCGTGGCATCGATAGTGAGCGTGCCCGCATTAAGATCAACTTTGAGGCTCGCTGTAGCAGTGGTAGGAATATGGGTAATGAGGCCATTGTTGTTGACGTTAATTGCCGTGGCGACGACCTGTTTAGTGGAAATGAACTCTCCATTGGACGTGACTTCTAACGTCCCGGTAAGATTTAGAAGACTATCTAACCGGAGACGAGCTTGGCGGCGTACTCGCAAGTGAGTCAAGGAGATGGTCCCGCTCGCGGGGTTAGTGATCGGAGTGCTAAGAGTCGGCGCTGTCCGGTTATTGTTATCGATCACCAACTCACCGATCTCTCTGGCCGGTCCCTGCAGATAAATTGTCCCAGCGCCACCGTTCGGGATCGTAGTCCCGCCGAGTCCTCCAAAGGCAGTTACCTTAGTAAAATCAAATCCCGTGGTATTCTGATAATAAGTGGCTATCCTGCCTCCTCCTCCGCCAGCACTGCCATCTCCGCCTCCACCCACACCATTGCCCCCGTTAGAAGTGATCTGTCCGGTTCCCTCCAAAGTTTCCACATTGATACGAATGCCCCCTCCACTTCCCCCTGCGGCATTAGAAGTGCCTATTCCGTTTCCACCATCCGCCTTTATCACGCCATCGTTGTGGAGTGTTTTAGCTACGATCCGGATCAGCCCTCCGCCATTACCAGCTAGACTTGTCGAGCCTGTGCCACCACCGCTTCCCGGATCATTGGGATCCCTAAAATCACCGTAGGCCGGGTTGGCGGTTCCACCAGCAGCTCCACCTAATCCTCCATAACCACCTCCACTTCTCCCTGTGCTTCCGGCCTGAAAGCCAACGGTCATGCCAGCGCCAGCAAATGGATTACCGGACTGCCTTCCTCCCAGGAATCCACGACCCGTAACATCTATCTTACTGGTGGCATCGATCTGTAGCGTCCCCGTCACGGTGATATCGAGTTTGTTGACCTTCGTCGCCGTTGTTGGGCTGTGGGTAAGGACAGCGCCGTTGACCAAGAAGAGATCGGTAAAGGTATGGGAGCCGTTGATGGTAAGAGTCTTGCCGTTGACTTGAAGGCTCTTTCCTTCGAACTGGAAGTTATTGTCGGCAATTGTGGTGTCAACATTGATCGGCGTTACAGTACCGGCGACGGCGTCTTCAGTCGCCGACGTCGTGGAGACCAGGCGGTTGGCGAGATCGTACTCGTTGAAGACGCCGATGGTTGGGTTCACAACCGAAGCGAGGTTGCCCACTGAATCATACTGGAACGTCGTCGTCTGCAGGCCCGTCTCCGTTGATGTAGGCGGACGAACTTTGCTTGTCAGCCGATTGAGCGCGTCGTAGTTGAACGTAATCGTCTGGCCGTTGCGGTTTGTGGTAGTATTCAAGTTGCCGTTGTTGTCGTAGGCAAAAATTTCTGTGAGGCCCAGAGGGTTCGTCGCCGAGACAAGACGCTGCACGGAATCGTATGAGAACGTCGTCGTGTTATTCTTCGCGTCCTTGACCTGAATCAAATTTCCTTTTTCGTCGTAGCCGTAACTTGTCGTCTGGTTATTCGCATCGAGCACGGAACTCAGGCGGTTCATGGGGTCGTAGACAAACTGAGTCACCCGGCCTTCGGCGTCCGTCGAGCTGAGGACGTTGCCCGCGTTGTCGTGGGCCAAAGTCGTAACGTTGCCCAGCGGATCGGTTGTGGTAAGAAGATTGCCTTTTGAATCGTATGTAAAGATCGTGGTCGTTTGTTCCGGTTTACCTATGGCAGATGTGACAGAGGTCAGCAGTCCGCGCGAGTTGTAGGCCATCTGTGTGCTGTTTCCTAAGGCATCGACGATCTCGATCGGGTTGCCGTTGAGATCGTAATTGATCGTCGTCAAATTTCCCTTCGGATCTTTGATTGTCTTTACCTGATTGAACGTAGGATCGTAGGTGAAGATAGTTTTTGCGCCTACCGGATCGGTGGACGTGAGGAGGTTGCCCTTGGTGTCGTACGTCATGGTCGTGACCGCGCCGTTGGGCCGGGTGATCTTGGTGGAATTGCCGTTTGAGTCGCGCTCCGTGAGCGTCGTTTGGCCCAGGGCGTCTGTCTGAGAAGCGATCTGGCCCAGAGAATTTAACGTAAATGTGGTTTTGTTTCCCTTGCTGTCAGTCAGAGATGACGTGGCATTCGGAGTTTGGACGACGGGCGCCGGGTTGGTTGGCGTGCCCTGGCCCGCAGATATATCAGCCAGCCCTTGCAGCTTGCTGGAAGTTAAGGCGCGCGTTTCCCCCGTCGGCTTTGTGGATTGAGAAAATCTCCCGGCATAATCGTAGGCGTAGGTCGTGCTATTTCCCCGCTCGTCAGTCGCCTGGGTGATGTGCTGTTTGCTGTCATAGGCGTAAGCCACAAAAGTGCCGTCGGGATTGGTGATGCGAACAAGATTACCTGACGAATCATATTGGAACTGCGTCTGTCTGCCTGCCGGGTCGGCGATCTTCTGGAGTTTTTCCCCGCTGTAAGTTAGCGTAGTGATCAAGCCCATGGGATCAGTGACGCTGAGCAGCCGGCCGCTTCCATCGTAGCTGTAATTCGTGGCGTTGCCGTTCCTGTCCACGACGGAGGTCCCAAATCCCTGCGTATTAAAGTTGATCTTAGTCCCGTCCTTCAGTGCGCGCGTGTAAGTGCCGTCGGGATTCTTGACTAAAGTCGTGAAGTCACCTGCCGGCGAAGTGAACGTGCTCGGCCCGCCCGAG
Source organism: uncultured Syntrophobacteraceae bacterium (assembly GCA_964572145.1). Classification (GTDB taxonomy): domain Bacteria; phylum Desulfobacterota; class Binatia; order UBA9968; family UBA9968; genus JAJPJQ01. Next base: position 57,103 of record CAZNES010000018.1, on the reverse strand, counting down.
AAAAACAGAGCCGTTCCATCCCCGGTCGTGAGAAGCAGGGTGCCATCGGCTTGCGGGTTAAGCTGCTGCAAGTCTGTTATCGCCCAGCCGGCGCCCAGCGGACTCTGCTTGCGGTTAAGCACGATGACGTTGCCGCTTGTGATCCCACCGATGGAAGAGTTCTGGTAGTTGCTGAAAATCGTAGCTTTGTAAGGGTAACGGCCTGTGATGAGATTGGATGCATCGAACTGAATCGAGATGCGGGAAGTCGAGTCGGCATTCTCCGGCAGACTTCTCGTATCGGTGTAAACCTCTGCGCCCTGCTGCACTCCGCCGACTTCCAATTTTGTAGAGAAAGTTTTCGGCACGGCGGCTCGGACACTCAAGGTTGTGTTAAGCGAAACGATGGGGCGAGGATCAGCAGTGACTGAGCTATAGGTTAAAGAGAGGCCCCGGCTCTGGCCTAGAGAGCGGTAGGAAGAAAGGGTATGGCGTAAATACAGGCTGCCTTCGTCTAAGTCCGATTCAGAACCAACCCCACACTTGCCTCCGCCACATAGACGGCTCCCAGTGCTGCTGTCCGCAGGCGTCGGGCTCGAAGCCAGCGAAAAGTGCCAGGCGCTGGCGACGACGCCGCCGTCAATCGTGATGATGCTTTGCCCGTCCGCGCTGACGACCATCTTGCCGACGATGCTGAAGGTCCCAGTGTCGGGGCTTAAAGACCAGAGGTCCAGCTCGCTTCCCGGCGGCATGCCGTCCGCATTGGGAAAGGTGAGTCGCGCGGGAGGATTGAATCTTACGCCGGCAGGTTGGATCGTAATGGCCATGCCCGGCCTTAGCTCCTCAGGCCTGGACTCAGGCCGGCCATAATCGGGCACCGGGTTGATCGAGAGTTTGCCCGTAAAAAGCGTGCCGTCGGAGTTGCGCGCGGTGCCGCCGGGAATCGTGAGTTCCACTCCGGGAACCGACGGATTGGAGATCACCGTTGTAAACGTCGGGCTCACCGCGATCTCCGCATCCACATCGACGTCGGGAAGCGTGATTGGATTGGCGAGATTGTTGAGGACGCCGTCGATGAGATCGACCGGCTGTGCCAGGATGGCATGAACGCCGAGATTGGCGCCGCGGCCATTGATGATGAGTTCCTGGCGGCCTGATGGAACTCCGCTGATCGTGAAGAAACCGTCATCGGTCGAGAACGCGGTGTTGCCGCTGGATCTGAGCGTCACTTTGACGTTGCCAAGAGGCGTTTGGTTGAGATTATAAACCTGGCCTCTCACCGCGGTTGTTCCGCCCGGCGGAGGATTCGGCACGGTGATGGTGATGGTTTCGGACGGCGATTGGTTGCCGCTGACGGCGGTGAAAGTTAGCTGGAAGCTCCCGACTTGAGTTGTGTCGGGAGTGAAGGTGAACAGACCGGTGGCGGCGTTGAAAGTCGTGTGATTGGGCAGGGGAAGGGGATCGACAAACAAATTGAACTGCGCGCCGCTGGAATTTGTCACCGTGACTGTGAAAGTCAGCGTCTCGCCGAGATTGACCGTCTTGTTGCCGATCGGATTGAGCTGAAATGCGGGAACGACCTCGGCGTTTGTCTGCGAGGTGGCAAACGCGCCGAAAGGATCTGTCACTCTCAATGTGACGGTGAAAGTGCCGGCGGAGGCGTAAGTGTGAGTGGGAGTTGCTCCTGATCCGCTCGAACCATCGCCGAAGTCCCAGCTAAACGTCAGTGCATCACCGTCCGGATCACTGCCGGAGCCGGAGAACTGAATCGGGATTCCCACCGTGCCGGTGTAGGGCTCGCCTGCATTAGCAGTGGGCGCGTGGTTGACGTGAATCACCGTGATGGAAACTGTTGCAATATTGGAATCGAGGCTGCCGTCGTTGGCTTGGAAAGTGAAGCTATCAGGACCGAAGTAGTGAGCGGCCGGGGTGTAGGTGACCGTTGCAGTGCAGGTCGAGCCGAAACCGGTCGGCACGCAAGCAGGCGTCGAGATGCTACCCACACTTCCATGGCTCGGCCCGTTCACGATGCTGAAGCTCAGGCCCGGGCTATCGATGTCAGTTGCGCTCAGGGTGATAATCTTGGCCGTGGCCTCATTGGTCGCGACTGATTGGTTCTGGGCAACCGGCGCGTCGTTGACGTTGGCAACGGTGACCTGCGCCATCGCCACGTTGCCGTAGAGGAGACCGTCGAAGACGCGATAGGTGAATGTATCGACGCCGTTGAAGTCCTGGACCGGGATATAAGAGAACGAGCCGTCCGGGTTGAGCTGGAAATCGGCTGCGCGCGTGGGTCCGGAAACCAGCTCGGCCGTGAGGTTTGACGCCGGAGTGTCGATGTCGGTGTCGTTACCGAGAACGCCGGGGGCGGGGACGCTGAGCGTCGTCTCTTCGGCTGTCGTGTAGTTATCGTTCTGCGCCACTGGCGCATCGTCAACCGAGTTGATCGCGATCGTCACCATCGCGACGTTGCTGTCACTGCTGCCGTCGTTGGCCTTGTAGGTGAAGCTGTCAGTGCCGTTGAAGTTGGCGGACGGCGTGTAGCTGAACGAACCGTCGGAGTTGAGCGTAAAGTCTGCGGCATGACTCGGGCCGGTAACCAAAATTGCCGTTAGGCTCGGACTGTCGATATCGTTATCGTTGGCAAGGACGCCGGCGCCCGCCACATTCAGTGGCGTGTCTTTGTCCGTGTTGTAAAAATCGTTGGCGGCAACCGGCGCATCGTCAACCGAGTTGATCGCGATCGTCACCATCGCCACGTTACTGTCGCTCGCGCCGTCGTTGGCTTTGTATGTGAAGGTATCCGTGCCGTTGAAGTTGGCCGCCGGCGTGTAGCTGAACGAGCCGTCGGAGTTGAGCGTAAAGTCGGCTGCGTGACTCGGACCGGTGACGAGAATGGCAGTTAAGCCCAATTGCGGCGTGTCCACGTCGTTGTCGTTGCCGAGAACCCCGGGCGCAAACAGAGTCAGCGCCGTGTCCTCATCCGTGTTGTAGATGTCGTTGGTGGCGACCGGCGCGTCGTCGGCGGGATTGACGGTGATCGTCACCGTCGCCGGATTGGACTGCGCGCCCTGTGGGTCCTCGGCGTGATAAGTGAACGTATCCGTCCCGTTGAAGTTTGCCTCCGGCGTGTAAGTGAAGGAACCATCGGCGTTCAGCCCAAAGCTCGTCGCGTGCGCCGGACCGCTCGTCAGGATCGCCGCCAGCGTGCTTTGCGCGTCATCGACGTCGTTGTCGTTGCCGAGCACTCCCGGCGCGAATGTATTCAGCGCCGTGTCTTCGTCCGTATTGTACGCGTCGTCGGTCGCCACCGGCGCGTCGTTCACCGCGTTCACCGCGATGCTGACCGCTGCCACGTTGGAATCCAGGCTTCCGTCGTCGGCCTTGAAGGTGAAGGTGTCAGTGCCGTTGAAGTTAGCGGCCGGGGTGTAGGTAACAGTCGCGGTGCAGATCGAGCTGGCGCCATTAGCCGCGCAGTTGGATGTGGAGACGGCGCCAAGAGTTCCATTGCTCGGATTGGCGACGATGCTGAAGCTCAGGCTCGGGCTGTCGATGTCGCTTGCGCTCAGCGTGATCGTGACGGCCGTGTCCTCGGCAGTCGTGGCGACAGCGTTGCTGGCCGTCGGCGCGTCGTTGACGGCGTTGATGGTGATGGACACCGTGGCGATGTTGGAGTCCAGGCTCCCGTCATTGACTTTGAACGTGAAACTATCCGCTCCGTTATAGTTCGCGGCTGGCGTGTAGGTAACAGTTGCGGTGCAGGTCGAGCCGGCGCCATTGGCCACGCAGTTGGGCGTTGAAATGGCGCCGAGGGTGCCATGGCTCGGGCTAATGACGATGGTGTAGCTCAGGCTGGTGCTGTCGTCACTGGCGCTCAGGCTGATCGTGCCCGCCGTGTCCTCGTCGGTCGTAGCCGTGGTGCTGCCGGCCGTGGGCGCGCGGTTGACTACGTTCACCTGCACAGTATCGGGCGCGCTGTTCAACTCGCCATCGTTGACCACGACCTGAACGACGTAGCTGCCTAGTATGAGCGGAGTAAATTGTGGTGTGGCGGAAGTTGGATTGATCAGAGAGATGGCGCTTCCGGCCGGCTGCGAAACGATGGTCCATTGGTAGGTTAAAGGTGCTCCTTCGGGATCGTGGCTCTGCCTACCGTCCAGGGTAACCAGATTTCCCCTGAACACAATCTGATCCGGCCCCGCATCGGCTATGGGACGATTGTTCGGAAATTCAAAGGCTCCGATGTCAAAGACCAAGAGACGGTCGGCATTGCCGTCTGATGGACGAGCCGCCTCATCTGAAAAGTCGGCCTCAAAGATCGGATTGAAGAGAGCATTCAGCCCCAATATGCGCGGATTCATGCCGCGGTCGATGGCCGGTGAGGTAGAAGTTAGGCTAAAGTCGTCATCAGTAGTGTTGGGAAGGCCATCGACCCCGTTAACACTGGCATAGACATTTGCCGGGACCTGACAGCCCGGACTGGCGCTCACTCCGTTCCCTTCGTTCCCGGTCGGCGTGAGGTTCCCGGAGTCAGAGGCATCCAGGGCCGGGCCATTGATCTCCCCCAAGCGATTGCCGCAGATAAGATTGTTCAAAAGGTGAATTCCCTGCGGCTGCGGGCTGGTGGAGCTCTCCCGACTCACCCCAAACCGGCCGCCGGTGGAGCCTGTGGCGGTGCCATTTTGGGTGATGATATTGTTGGTAAGAAAGACCTGCTGATTACGGGCCACGTTGACGCCGCTCCACTTGTTCGCATGGATCGTGTTCTCGACGATGTAGTGCGGCCCTCCATCCGCATCGACAAAGGTGATGCCGTTCCCGCCGTTGGCGTAGATCAGGTTGTTGACGATCAGCGTGTCAGGGTTTCCCCGGGCAACGGTGATCCCGCTGTTGCAAGAGCCGCTGCCGTTGCCGAAAATTCGGTTTCTTTCAATGTGAATGGCCCGGTTCTGATTGTTTCCGCCCATTAAAGAGATGGCCTCGGCACCTGTCCCGGTGATTGTGAGGCCTCGGATCGTGATGAATTTAGACTGCTTCAGCCGAATGGCGAACTTATCCGTACACTGAGGTCCGGGAGAGCCCGTGAGAACGACGCTTCCCGGAGATGCTTGAGGATCAGCCTCGATCACAATCCGGTCGGACTCACTCGCTCCGGCGAAGTCATTCTTCTGAATGGTAAGCTGTTCCGGGTACGCGCCGGGCTGGATTTGAATGGTATCCCCAGACGAAGCCGCGTCCACCGCGGATTGAATGGTCGTGTAGCAAGGCGATCTTTCCCCGCAGGTAGCATCGCTTTTGTTGACGTAAAGAGTGTGTCCGAGGCCCTGCGGAGAGGGAGTGGGCAAGAAAAGAAAGGCCAATGCAATCAGGGAAAGCGTAAGCAGAAAAGGAAAGCCCTTTCGTGCGATCTTCATAGTTATCTCCCAAAGTCAAAACTGACTTTGATCTCCCCTTCTTCCGGCACCTTTACCTCCACGCTCCGAACGCCGCCCTTCTCGTGCCACGCCTTGAGCGTGTAGGCGCCCGCGGGGACGTTCGCGACGGAAAATAGGCCGCGCTCATCGGTCACGACAAAAAACGGATGGTCGAAGACGTGGATATAGCCGCGCATCCAGGCATGGGTATCGCAGTGGACCTCGAGCAGCCCCGGCTTTTTGATTTTGCGCGTGATCTCCATCTGCTGCCCTTTGAAAGGCACGGCCAGATTGAAGACGGTCTGTTTATCGAGATAGGAATGAACGATGTGCAGCTTCGGATCGCTGTTTCTGATGATCAACTTCTCGCCGAGAGCCATGGCCGTGACTCGCGGCACGAAGCTGCACCCATCGGTATCGAGAATATTTTCCTTGCTGGACGGCGTCGGGCGAATTCCGGACGCCTCGATATAGACGACGGCGTTCTTCAGTTCGCCGCCTCCGCCGAGGAGGAGACTGTTATCCGGCAGCGTCAGCCCGCAGTAATCGTGGTCTTTACTAACTTGGATCGGCTTTAGATCCGGAACCGTCCCCGGAAACTTCACATCCCCGGCAATCGTGCCGGCATTTAACAAAGACACGAAATTGAGAAAGAGAATGGCAATGAGCAACAGTGAGATAGAGGTAGCCTGAAGATGTCGTGGAAAGTGCTTCACAAAACTCCAATAATAATTTTATGTCTTCCCTAAAGGAATGGCGGACCTTAGTAGGGTTGCGGGATTCTTGTCAAGCGCAAAATTCGTCAGGAAAAATTAATAATTCTTTGTTAAAAAGAAACGGCCTCATGGGTATCAACTACAACAGAGGTCTATTAGAGAAAAAAGAAGTGGCAACCGACTCCTGCCGGGTGAAACCCCACCTCGACGAGCGCGGCGGCATGTTGAAGAATCGCGTCAGATTTACGAGCGTGTTCTAACTTAAACTAAGGAATGGTGTAGGGGAGGGTGAAAGTAAACGTCGTTCCTTTGCCCGGCAGGCCGTCGACCCGGATTTCTCCCTGCATGAGCGAGAGATATTTCTTTACGATGCTGAGTCCCAGGCCGATGCCTGTGCGGTCGGTCGCTTGCGCCTGGTTGCCTTGGTAAAACTCGTCGAAGATTTTTTCCCGCTCGCTCTCTTCGATGCCGATGCCAGTGTCGGAGACCGAAAATTCCAGACGGCTTCTGTCCGGGAGGTTCTTCACCCGGACCTCGATACTGCCTTCGAGGGTGAACTTGCACGCGTTGCCGACGAGGTTTTGGAGAATCGCTTCGAGCTTGGCGACGTCCGTGGTAATTGGCAGATCGGTTTCCGCCGCCGAGGAAAATTTCAAGCGCCGGTTGGGGTCGATCCGAAGGGCGTAGCCGCGGATGTGCTCCATGACTTCTTCGATCTCCACCTTCGAGACATCCAGCACGGTCTATTTGACTTCGGCCTTGAAAAAGGGGTCTCGACCCTTGTCCTCCAAGAAGATGTCCCTGCGGGAAAGCCCTCGGTTCATGACATGGTAGTATGCTCCGGGGTATTCGATGCGTAGTGGACGAGCCATGAGAAGCCTCTATTGAATCTTGCTCGGCATGTCAAGAGCTAAGAGCGGACTTGACCCCTTTTTCTTTTTTTAGCTATCCTCGGGACTTCAACCATGCCGGGCAGCGCACAAATGTTAAAAGAGGTGGAGCTGGCCGCAGCGGCGTTCAAGGTACAGCTTCAATACCTGGACGTACTAGGTCCCAAGGATATTGAGACCGCATTCCGAGCCGCAGGCAAGGGGCGGGCTGACGCAGTCCTTGTCATGTTGGCGGGCGGCGTCGCAAATGCTAACCGAACCGAGATTGTCGAACTCGCGCGAAAGAGCCGGCTCCCGGTCATGTACGACAGGTCAGACTTTGTCGAGGACGGGGGGCTTATCGCCTACGGCGTGAACTACAACGACTTGTCCCGCCGCGCCGCTACGTACGTGGACAAAATCCTGAAAGGCCGCAAGCCCGCCGATCTGCCAGTGGAGCAGCCGATGAAGTTTGAGTTCGTCATCAATCTCAAGACGGCGAAGCAGATCGGCATCACGATTCCGCAGTCGGTGCTGTACCGGGCGGATAGGGTGATCAAGTAATGCCGGGATTGAACTGAATTCTCCTACGACTCAATCCTGTGAGATTTGCCTAGGGCATCAATGAATCATCATTGCCGGATACTAGCCTCTGCGCTGGGCTTGATTTCCACCAGTTTTGAATGATATTAAGTGTTCCCATGAATTTATCTGACCTGACAATTAACCAACTCAGACGGGCTGCCGCGATTAAAGAACAAATCGAGGCTCTCAACAAAGAACTCCGCAGCATCCTCGGTGCGCCAGCCAAATCTGGAGCTGCGCCAAAGAAAAAGCGGACCATGAGCGCTTCGGTGAAAAGGAAGATTGCGGCTGCTCAAAAAACACGGTGGGCGAACCTTCGACGAGCTAAGTCAGCGACGCATTCAGTCAAACCCGCCGCGAAGGCCAAGAAGAAGAGAATGAGTCCGGCAGCCAGAGCGAAGATGTCCGCAAAATTGAAGGCTTACTGGGCGGCGAAGAAAACCGGCAAGAAGTAATCCTGGGCAATTCCTGATTCCGCTAAGTCGCCAAGTCCTGCGAGGGGTCTGGCGACTTTCTAATGTGGAGAATTGAACTTGATGCCCGGGTTCCGCTCTTGTTCATAAACCCGAGTTGCACGTTCAAGTAAATTTCATCTCATATCATCCCGCGGCTTCACATTAGGCCACCGTTTTCTGGTCAGCTCATTTTGCCGCGCAGGATTGAACTGAATTCTCCTACAACTAAATTCCAAATGGGATGAGATTGAAAGAGTTTTCTTTAACCCTCTGTCTTTTTATCTCCGGTCAAAGCCCGTCAGTCACCTACTCTTTTCCGGTAGTGTCCTGAAGTAGGCGACTCTTTACAATGCAGCGTAACCATTATAGAAATCGTCACACGCGCACGTATCCAAACCGTACTATACGGAAGTAAGGCGGTACTACACGGAACAAGATATTCATAGTTAGGCCTCACGGGATTCAAGGTCAATCCAGATGCCGAAACGCAGTTCATTCGGAATTTGTGACGCGTGTGGTGTTCGGAAGGGAAAGGGCGCGATGGTTGCGCACCTTACGAGTTGCTTGCCGGCCCATCCTTGTGCCGGCGCGAGTACAGGTTCTGAACTCTTGCTACTGCTGCGAGCGCAGGCGAGCGGCTCGCCGATCTTCTGGCTCGACCTCGCGGTGAAGCCAGAAGACAAGCTCAAGGACGTAGACCGGTTCCTTCGACGTATCTGGCTGGAATGCTGCGGTCACATGAGCGAGTTTTACGGCGGCGCCCATCGCAAAGTCAGCATGAACACGAAGGTCAGGGAAGCGTTCGGGTCCGCCGCTGACCGTCTGGGCTACGTGTACGACTTTGGCTCAAGCACCGAACTCAACGTCGCTCTCTCAGGCACGGTCGAGGGCTCAGCCAAAGGCGCCGTACGGCTCGTCGCCCGCAATGAGGCGCCGACCTGGCCGTGCGATGTATGCGATGAGCCGGCGACCGTCGTTTGCACGCAATGCCTTTACGAGGGCAAGGGGTTCTGCTGCACTGCGCATGCGCCAAGCCACGATTGCGGCGACGAGATGTTGCTGCCGGTGGCCAATTCACCTCGAATGGGCGTTTGTGGGTACACCGGTGAGGCCTAACAGCGTTTGCAGCCGACGGCGGCCGGTGGAAATCATGAGCCGCCGCCGCTGAACCGCGAGCGTTAGGCGCATTGACCTAGATGCATTACTGGTGATGGCGACGCAGACCAGCGAGGATGTTGGATAACGGACACCTTGCCCTTTTTAACTCCGGTCAAAAGCCGTCGATGAGCTACTCTTTTCGCCCCGGTCCCTCAACGTCCCGGTTCTCCTTCCGCTTTGGATCATGCGCCGCTTGAATAATGGCGGTCAAGTTGGAGATGTTTTGCGTTGACTGGCCCTCCAGTAGCCGCCGCTGCTGAAAAGTTCGGTCAACAAGAGCAATCGTCTCGATCATCTTTGAATCTCCCTTGTCTACCAATTCATGAAGGCGCTTTCTCCCTTTCGCCCCCAGGAGATACAAATCAGCAGTTTCCTTTTCCTTGATTCGCTCCACCATCTTGGCTATGTCGGGATCTTTGTAAACCTCCCTGTCCAGATATTTGATAACCGTGTTGTGGCTCCTGTCCATTTTCTTCGCTATCGCGGTTGGACTCAAGCCCAGGTCGTTCATCGCCTTCATCCTTGCTAGCTCCTTCTTGTCTGGTTTCGTTCCTGGCATGTTTTAATTCCCTTTTTGTTTTGTGCGCGAATCACACGGCACTACGCATGCTCTATGGGTTTCAGTTCCCCCCTGCCCCCAGCACTTCCCGGCCATTGTTGAAAACCGAAACCGTTTCGGTTTTTGCAGGACTTCGTGGGGTAAAAGCGGGACTTTCAGGGAACGGGCTCTCAGGAGTCGGAAGCGGATTTTCACCCATTGTGTCCGCTACTTCCAGGGCTTTTCAACCCTTCGTGGTTTTCTTGCTTGTGTGGTTCGAATCCAGGTGGGCCCAAATTTCTCTTCTCTAAATCTCGCGAGCGGCACTTTGTGCCGTTCGAGGCAACAATTGCCGCTTGCGCCGCCGATTTCCACGGGAAAATCCAAACATCCGTGACTTTCGGAGCTTCCCGGATGGCATGGGAACTGCTTCGTAGTCTCTCGGTAATTCCACACTCATGAATATTGTATCTCCACTCGTAGGCCCGTCCATTGTGAGGCCGGCGCTGCCGGCTGCGCAGGTGAACGCGGCTCGCCCGGCGCCGTCGTCTTCGGAAGCGCCGCCGGAAAGCGAGGGCGCTCCCGCGGAGCAGACGGCTCCGGCCGAGATGACGAGCTCTACCGTCCGCGAGCTCGCCGCAGACCATCAATCCGATTGCTGATCGATGAGCTGTTTCAGCCCCTCGAGCACGATCGGATGGTCATCGACTAACAGAATGGATTTTTTTTGTGACGCCGTGAAGCCCTGTGCCGTTGCTTTCGCCATCGACCTTGCCCTCCCGGCCCGCCCTTCTGTGGAACGAGCATTCTACGATCGTCCCGCGAGTATGCGCTTTGCGAATTTGCAGAATCCCTCCGATCATCTCGGCCCGATACTTCATGATGCGCAGCCCCATGCCCGGATTGTCCCGTGGCTGCGCGGCGATGCCGCTGCCGTCGTCGGTCACCGACATGATGCCGATCCCATTTTGGTCCCAGAGCCTCAGCCAAACGTGCTTGGCTTTGCCGTGGCGGACGGCGTTGTCGATCGCCTCTTGAGCGATCCGGTAAAGGTGGATGGAAATATCGTCGGGCGGCGTAGAAAGGGCGGGGTCGCACTTCAACTGGCACGATATGCCGAAAAAAGTCTCCGCGTTGACAGCCAGCTCCTGGAGCGCTGAAAGCAGTCCGTTGGCCTGTAGCTCCACGGGGTAAAGCCCCCTGGCGAGCGCGCGCGTCTGCGTGATCGCCTGGTTCGTCAGGTCGGTGATCTGCGTCGCGGTCGCGGCTTCGCGCAGGGATTTCCCCTCCAGCTCCTGCGCCAGGCTCGTGCTGATGCACGCGATTCCCGTCAGGAATTGTCCCAGCTCGTCGTGCAGGTCCTGGCCGATTTTCTGGCGCTCGCGCTCGCTGATCTCGGAAATCTCCCGCTCCATCCTGCGGTGCTCGGTGATGTCGAAGCAGACGCCCCGGAGCTTCGCCGGCCGCTGGTTTTCCACGACCACGGTCACGATATTTCTTATCCAGACGACCCGGCCGTCGGCGGCCAGCATCCGGTATTCCAATTCGAAGGGGCGCATCTCCCGAGTGGCTTTTTTGCAGTAATCCGTCACCCAACGGCGATCCTGCGGATGGAGGCGGTGAAGCCAAAAATGCGGCTCGCCAATCCACAGAGCAACCGGAAATCCCAGGATTCGTTCCGCCTGGTGGCTTACAAAGGTGGCCTGGAAAGTTTGCGCGTCGGCTTCCCACACGATGCCTTCGATGGACTCGACCAGGTCCTCGTATCGGCGCCGTGATTCCCTGAGTTTTTGTTCGGCCTGGAAGCGGTCGAACGACGTGGCCGGGACATTGGCGAACGACATGACGACCTGATGGAGAGTTTCTTTCCCTCCAAAACGCCTGATGGCATCTAAAATCTCGATACCAGCCAACTGCCCTGCGGCGTCGTAATCTGCGGCAATTCCTTCGCCCAGATGCTTGGTGGTCACCGTCGTCTCCCGGAAAGTGATGCTGAGTGCATCGACCTCTTCATCGTAGCTGATCTTCATAGTGCTCTCTCATCTAGAAAGAAAAAAGCTGAAAAATGAAAGCTGAAAACGGACACGATTTTATTCCGAGCCTTTTTTAAGCCAGCTTTCGAGGTAAGTCTCCACTACCGTTGCAAACTCCTTGGCTGCTTCGAAAGCCTCCTTGGCCTCTTGAGCAGAAGGCTCGTCTTCGATGCTGTAGTCGGAAGTGATTCGGAGTTCATAGAGATTTATGAGGAGTTTGTGAAGATTTTCTGGAAGGATCGAGGTTTTCGTCAGGCTCTCACCAAAGGCGGCAATAACTCCAGAGTGTTTATTCCTTGATATGTCCTTAGTCGCAAGGGCAGCTTGAGCAAGATAAAACGCTGCGTAATAGGCACGCGATACAGCGGACTCGGAAAAGCCGTCCCTCAGTAGAGTCGCTGAAGCTTCCAGACTCTTTCGAGATTTTTTAAGCGAGACGCGGACAAGCTTCTGGCGATTTTCAATTTTCAAATAACCCGTCCCTCTTTGTGGATGTTCTCGTGAAGATAAAAATACTTCTCCTCCACGAAATCCTCGATGGGGATCATCAAGGGCGTGATAACGGTGTCGTACTCGAGAGAAAGCTCCCATGCTATCTGTCGTACGCGCTCTTTATCGTCTGCGTGCGGATTCTTAACGGTAACCAGGAAATCGAAGTCCGAGTCTTCTTCGGCGTCCCCTCGGGCGCGCGAACCGAAGAGAACGATTCGATCAAGGCGATCTCCGAGGGTTTCGGTTACCCTTTCTTTAAACCGTTGGATGATCTCTTGTTCTTTGCTCTTAGTCATTGACCCGCCGGAACTTGCCTTCCCCTACGCCTCTATAAATGCCACTATAGCCCAAGTTTAGGGAGTTTTCACCCAGCCAAAGCGTGAGTTTCAATTTCCGAATGGAGTTAATCGCGCGAGGAAGAGACGCAAGATTAGAAAGCCTGGCCCCCAATCCGCTGACGTAGGATCATTTGGCGAGTCTCGTGTGAGTCGTCTAGCCAGGGGGGGCTGTTGCCCGCCGTGATTTTCCAAACTACAAAGTAGCGGAGTGAAAGGACGATCGGCGCGACAAAGACCTTGCTTCTCACCGCTCTTTTGATATGGTTTTTACTAGAATGTTTTCGTCCGCCATCTAAGTTTTTTGGCGAACCATGTTTGTAACTCCAGCCGTTATCTTCGCCTCTGCGAATCCTGCATGGGGATGAATGGGAGGATGGGAAGTGAGTGAGCCGAGCGGCTTGGACGAGTTGTGCGTCAACACGATCCGTATGCTTTCGGTCGACGCCGTCGAGAAGGCGAACTCCGGTCATCCGGGCGCGCCGATGGGGCTGGCGCCGGCGGCGTATATATTATGGACGCGCTTTCTCAAGCATAACCCGCGCAATCCTTCGTGGCCGGACCGCGACCGCTTCGTTCTCTCGGCGGGCCACGGCTCGATGCTGATCTACAGCATGCTTCATCTGACCGGCTACGATCTGCCGCTCGAAGAGATTAAAAATTTTCGCCAGTGGGAGAGCTGCACGCCCGGTCATCCCGAGCGCGGGATGACGCCTGGAGTGGAAGTTACGACCGGCCCGCTCGGCCAGGGTTTCGGCAACGGCGTCGGTATGGCGATCGCCGAGGCGTATCTCGCGGCGCGCTACAACCGGCCGGGCTTCGACATTGTCGATCATTATACTTACGCGATCGTGAGCGACGGCGATTTGATGGAAGGCGTCGCCGCCGAAGCCGCCAGCCTCGCCGGCCATCTGAGGCTCGGCAAGCTGATCTATCTTTACGATAACAACCGCATCACGCTCGCCGCCTCGGCGGACCTGACGTTTACCGAAGACGTGGCGAAGCGCTTCGACGCTTACGGCTGGCACACGCAGGCGGTGGAGGACGGCAACGATTTGAATGCGATCGACCAAGCGCTCAACGCCGCGCGCGCGGAGACGGGACGGCCCTCGCTGATTTTGCTGCGCACGCATATCGGATTCGGCTCGCCGGGAAAGCAGGACAGCTTCGAGGCGCACGGCGCGCCGCTCGGCAAAGAAGAAGTCGTGGCGACGAGGAAAAAACTCGGTTGGACGAACGAGCCGTTCGTCGTGCCGGAAGAGGCGCTGAAACAGTTTCGCGAGGCGGTCCATAAAGGAGCGCGGGCGGAGGCGGAATGGCAGGAGAAATTCTCCGCCTATGCACAAAAATTCCCCGACCTCGCCAAAGAATTGGAGCAAGCTCTGCGCGGCGCATTGCCGCAAGGCTGGGACGCGGCGGTCCCACATTTTCTCGCCGACGCCAAGGGCATGGCGACGCGCGTCGCGTCGGGCAAAGTTCTGAACGCGATCGCGCCGAAACTGCCGGCGTTGATCGGCGGCTCCGCGGATTTGAATCCATCGACGCATACCGCGCTCAAGGACCTGGGCGATTTTGAAAGCGCGCAGAGAGATTTCACCTATAGCCAGGGCGCGGCGGGCGGAGGGTTCAGCTACGCCGGGCGGAATATTTACTTCGGCGTGCGCGAGCATGCGATGGGCGCCGCGTGCAACGGCATGGCCGCGCACGGCGGCATCGTCCCGTTCGCGTCCACATTTTTGATGTTCGCCGACTATATGCGGCCGTCGATCCGGCTGGCGGCGCTGATGGAGCTGGGCGTGATCTACGTCTTCACGCACGACAGCATCGCGGTCGGCGAAGACGGCCCCACGCACCAGCCGGTCGAGCATCTGGCTGCGCTGCGCGCGATCCCGCGGCTGGTTGTCATCCGTCCGGGCGACGCCAACGAGACGGCCGCCGCGTGGCGCGTCGCCGTCGAGACGCGCGACCGTCCAGTCGCGCTGATATTGTCCCGGCAAAACGTGCCGACGCTCGATCGGAAGGTGTTCGCCGCCGCCGATGGGCTGAGAAAGGGCGCTTATATTTTAGCCGACGCGCCCAGCGGCAAGCCCGATATCGTTTTGATCGGCACCGGATCGGAATTGTCCCTCGTCGTGGCGGCGCAGCAAAATCTTTTGGAGCGGAAGATCCACGTGCGCGTCGTCTCGATGCCGAGCTGGGAGCTGTTTGACGAGCAGCCGAAGGATTATCGCGATTCGGTTTTGCCTCCTGCGCTTCGCCCGCGGCTTGCGGTCGAAGCGGGGCTGCCGCAGGGATGGCATCGCTATGTCGGCGACGGCGGCGATATCCTTGGCGTCACGCGCTTCGGCGCCTCCGCGCCGGGAAACGTGGTGATGGAAAAATTGGGATTCACCGTCGAGCACGTTGTGGAGCGCGCGATCGCGCTGTTAAAATAGGCGTAGGGGCAGACCTACGTGTCTGCCCTCGTTGGGCGACCACGCAGGGTCGCCCCTACATGTGGATTCCGAAACGTCGCAGGAGTTTAAACCATGCGCGTCGCGATCGGCGCTGACCACGCGGGATTTTCTCTCAAGCAGGATCTCGTGGATTATCTGAAGAGCTTGAAGCACGACGTGCTCGATCTCGGCACGAACAGCGCCGATCCGGTGGATTATCCGGATTACGCCGAGGCTGTGGGAAAAGCGATTACGGAAGGGCGCGCTGAGCGCGGCCTGCTCGTCTGCGGCAGCGGCGTGGGCGCCAGCGTCGCGGCGAACAAAATCAGCGGCATTCGCGCCGGGCTCTGCCATGACACATACTCCGCGCACCAGGGCGTCGAGCACGACGACATGAACGTGCTGGTGCTGGGCGCGCGCGTGATCGGCCCGGCGCTGGCGCGTGAGCTGGCGCACCATTTTCTCGCCGCGAAATTTTCCGGCGCGGAGCGCCACCGGAGACGGTTGGAGAAGATCGCGCGCTTGGAGAAGAAATAAACGATGTAGGGGCGCGATTTATCACGCCCGCATCTGAGAAACAGTTAGGGGAGAGAGACGCAGGATGAATCCATTGGAAGAGCTGCATAAGTACGGCCAGGCGATCTGGCTCGATTACATTCACCGCAATTTGATTCAGACCGGCGGGCTCAAACGGCTCGTCCAAGAGGACGGCATGCGCGGCGTGACGAGCAATCCGACGATTTTCGAAAAAGCGATCGCTCATGGCACGGATTACGACGAGACGATCCGCGCCGCGCTTGCCGAAAATCCTAAAACCGAAACCGGAAAGATTTACGAGCGGCTCGTGTTGGAAGACATCCGCGCCGCAGCCGACGTCCTCAGGCCGGTCTACGACGAGACCGGCGGCGCCGACGGCTTCGTCAGCCTGGAGGTCTCGCCGCATCTCGCCCACGACACCCAGGGCACGATCGCCGAGGCGCGACGGCTCAAGGCGGAAGTCGACCGGCCGAACGTGATGATCAAAGTCCCGGCGACGCCGGCGGGCATCCCGGCGATCGAAGCGCTCACGGGCGACGGCGTCAACGTCAATATCACGCTCATGTTCTCGATGAGCCACTACGAGGCCGTGGCGCGCGCGTATATTCAGGGGCTCGGGCGCGCCGCCGAGCCGGCAAAGATTTCTTCGGTCGCTTCGTTCTTCGTCAGCCGCGTGGACACGCTGGTGGACGGCATGCTTGAAAAGCTCGGCACGCCCGAGGCGCTGGCGCTCTGCGGCAAGATCGCCGTCGCTAATTCCAAAGCCGTCTATCGGCGCTTCGAAGAAATTTTTCACGGCGAGGGATTCGCCGCTCTCAGGAGCCGCGGCGCGCGCGTGCAGCGCCCGCTGTGGGCGAGCACGGGGACGAAGAACCCGAGCTATTCCGATATTCTCTACGTGGAAAATCTCATCGGCCCGGAGACGATCAACACGTTGCCTCCGGCGACGATCGACGCCTTCCGGGACCATGGCCGCGCGCCCGGCGCGACGGTCAAAGAAAAGTTGGACGAGGCGAGATCCGCGCTGGCCCAACTTTCGCGGCTGGGCATCGACCTGGAGGAAGTCGGGAAGAAGCTTCAGGACGACGGCGTCGCCGCCTTCGTCAAGTCGTTCGACGATTTGATGGCGGCGCTGGAAAAAAAACGCGCCGCGATGAGCGGCCCTGCGACAGGCTCGCTGAATCGCCTGGATCTCCGCCTGGGAAAACATCAGGCGCGCGTCGATAAGCGGCTCAAGGCCTGGGTGGCCGCCAAATTTTCCGCTCGGCTGTGGCAGAAAGATCCGACTCTCTGGTCGGCCGATCCGCTCCCGGAGCTCACGGACCGGTTGGGCTGGCTCGCGCTGCCGGAGTCGATGCGGAGCCGCGTGGGCGAACTCCGCGCCTTCGCGGACAAGGCGAAGTCCGACGGATTTCGCCACGTCGTGCTGCTGGGAATGGGCGGCTCGAGCCTGGCGCCCGAAGTCTTCCAGCGCACGTTCGGCAACGGCTCCGGATATCCGGAGCTGCTGGTGCTGGACAGCACGCATCCTGCGGCGGTCCGGTCGGTGGAAAAAAGAATCGACTTGGCGCGCACGCTCTTTCTCGTGTCCAGCAAGTCCGGCACGACTACGGAGACCAATTCCTTTTTCTATTACTTCTGGCACAAGCTAGCTCAAGCCAAGGGCGAGCCGGGCCAACATTTTGTCGCCATCACCGATCCGGGAACGCCGCTCGATAAGCTCGGGCGCAAGAGAAAGTTTCGCGCCGTGTTCAACGCGCCGGAGGACGTCGGTGGACGCTATTCGGCGTTGACGGTTTTCGGCCTGGTCCCGGCGGCGCTCGCCGGAGTCGATATAGACGCGCTTCTCGACCGCGCGCGCACCATGAGCCAGGCGGCGTCTCCCGCAGCGCGCGAATCTGACAATCCCGCGCTGGTTCTCGGCGCGGCTTTGGGCGAGCTGACGCTGGCAAAGCGTGACAAAATCACCTTCCTCACCTCGCCTTCGCTGTCGGCCTTGCCTTCGTGGATCGAGCAGTTGATCGCCGAAAGCACCGGCAAGGACAAGAAGGGGATCGTCCCCGTCGCCGATGAGCCGCTGGCAGCGGCGGACAAATACGGCACGGACCGTTTGTTCGTTTACTTGCGGCTGGATAACGACGATAACGCGGAGCTGGATCGAAAAGGGGCGGGCCTCGAATCGGCCGGCTATCCCATGATTAAAATCGAGCTCGGCGAAAAAATAGATCTGGGCCAGGAATTTTTCCGCTGGGAAGTCGCGGTGGCGGCGGCGGGCGCGGCGCTGGGTATCCATCCGTTCAATCAGCCGGACGTCCAGCTCGCCAAAGACCTGGCGAAACAAGCCATGGGCAAAACCGACGGGGAAAGCGCGCCTGTGAAAGACGAAGCGGCGGCCGCCGACCCGTCCGCCTTGCGCCAAGCCGTCTCTGCGTGGCTGGCGAAAAAGAAAGAGCGCGACTATCTGGCGCTGCAGGCCTATCTCAACCCGACCCCGGAGCATACGGCCGCGCTGAGAGAAATCTGCGTTTCCCTGCGCGATCGTCTGCGGCTCGCGACGACGTTGGGTTACGGGCCGCGCTTTCTCCACTCGACGGGACAATTGCATAAAGGCGGCCCGAACTCGGTTCTGATTCTTCAGATCGTGGACGAGCCCGCGGAGGATCTGCCGGTCCCCGAGACCGACTATACTTTCGGCTCGTTGATTCGAGCGCAGGCGCTGGGAGATTTTACCGCGCTCAAGCAGAGAAAGCGCCGGGTGCTGAGAGTGAATTTGGGCAGCGACGTGGAAGGCGGACTGAAACAGTTAGTCGAGCTGGTGCAGGTACATCCTTAACTCACTAATTTTGAATTTTGAATTATGAATGTTGAATTGAAATCAAAACGCTCTTCAATTCAAAACTCAACATTCAAAATTAAACATTCCGTTTGCTGCCTGCCGGAAAGGAGGGGCCTATGGAACTCGGCATGATCGGCTTGGGAAGAATGGGCGCCAACATGACCGAGCGCCTCCTCGGCGCCGGTCACCGCGTGGTGAGCTATGATCGTAGTTGGCAGGCCGTAGAGAGCGTCGTGAGGAAAGGCGCCGCCGGGGCCGATTCTCTAAAGGCCATGGCCGCGGCCTTAAAGCCGCCGCGGGTCGTGTGGCTCATGGTCCCTGCCGGCGACCCGGTCGATCAAACGATTCAGGCGCTTGTTGCCGAGCTGAAGTCCGGCGACGCGATCGTGGACGGCGGCAACAGCTATTATAAGGATACGCTCCGCCGCGCGGCGGCGCTCAGAGAAGCGGGACTACATTATATAGATGTAGGAACCAGCGGCGGCATCTGGGGTCTCAAGGAAGGCTACAGTCTTATGGTGGGAGGCGACGAAGAAGTTGTCGAGCGGCTGAAGCCGATTTTTCAGGCGCTGGCGCCGGCGCCTGATAAAGGTTGGGGACGCGTCGGACCGTGCGGCGCGGGGCACTTCGTCAAAATGATTCACAACGGCATCGAGTACGGATTGATGCAGGCTTTCGCCGAGGGGTTCGCGCTCATGGAGGCCAAAACCGATTTCAAGCTCGACCTCGATCAAGTCGCCGAGATCTGGCGTCACGGCAGCGTGGTTCGCTCGTGGCTGTTGGACTTGATTGCCGCCGGCCTGGCGGAAAATCCCGGCCTGCGCGGCATCAAGCCTTACGTGGAGGATTCCGGCGAGGGGCGCTGGACGGTGTCCGAGGCGGTGGACCTAGAGGTCGCGGCGCCGGTCATCACGCTATCGCTGCTTGAGCGGTTCCGCTCGCGCGACCCGGACTCTTTCGCCGACAAGCTGCTCGCCACGATGCGCCACGAGTTCGGCGGCCATGCGCTGAAAAAGGATTGAGCGTGGAATCCGGATCGACCGTGGCATCCACTGAGGCGACGCGAACCGAAGAGCTGCCGTCGTGCGCGCTGGTGATCTTCGGCGCGAGCGGCGACCTGACCAAGCGCAAACTCATTCCCGCGCTTTACAGTTTATCGCTGGATTCCCGCTTGCCGGAAGGATTCGTGGTGATCGGCACGGCGCGCAGTGAAATGAGCCATGAAGAATTTCGCCGCAAGATGCGCGACGCCGTCGGCGAATTCGGGCGCGGAGGATTGAGGGACCCGAAGGGTTGGGACCGCTTCGCCGCCAATCTCTACTATCTTTCGGCCAATCACCGCGAGCCGGAAAGTTATCTGCGGCTAAAAGACTCGTTGGTCCAGCTGGAGAAAAAGTATTCAACCGGCGGCAGGAGGATTCTCTATCTGGCGACTCCTCCCGATCAGTATTGGCCCGTGATTCAGCAAATCGCCGCCACCGGCCTGGCGGGCCGGCACGCGCGCGACGGCAAGTGGACGCGCGTCGTGATCGAGAAGCCTTTCGGTGCCGATTTCGAGACCGCGCGCGCTCTCAATCAACAGGTGCACGAGGCGTTCGACGAGAGTCAGGTTTACCGCATCGATCATTACCTGGGAAAAGAGACGGTGCGGAATATTTTGGTCTTTCGCTTCGGCAACGCGGTCTTCGAGCCGATCTGGAACCGGCGTTACGTGGACTACGTGCAAATCACGGCCGCCGAAACCGTAGGCGTGGAAAGCCGGGGTGGGTATTACGAACACGCCGGCGTGATCCGGGACATGTTTCAGAACCATCTCTTGCAGCTTCTCTGCCTGACGGCGATGGAGCCGCCGGTCGCCTTCGCGGCGGACCCGGTGCGGGACGAAAAGGCGAAAGTCCTGCGGGCGATCCGGCCGATCGCTCAGGCGGATAGCGAGAAAGTCGCCGTCCACGGGCAGTACGAGTCGGGCGTCGTGGCGGAAAAAAAAGCGGCGGGCTACCGGGAAGAGAGCGGCGTCGATCCGCATTCGACGACGGAGACCTACGCGGCGCTGAAGCTCTCCATCGACAACTGGCGGTGGGAAGGCGTGCCATTTTATCTCCGCTCGGGCAAGCGGCTCGCCAAGCGAGTCACGGAAATCGCGATTCACTTCAAGCAGCCGCCCTTGCTGCTTTTCAAGTCGTGCTCGGTCGAGCAGTTGAATTCCAACGTGCTGTGCCT
Organism: uncultured Syntrophobacteraceae bacterium; assembly: GCA_964572145.1. Classification (GTDB taxonomy): domain Bacteria; phylum Desulfobacterota; class Binatia; order UBA9968; family UBA9968; genus JAJPJQ01. The sequence continues at coordinate 36,501 of CAZNES010000018.1, read as the reverse complement.
GCGCATTCAGCCCGACGAGGGAATTTCGCTCACTTTCGAGGTCAAGCCGCCCGGCCCGGACATTTGCGTGAGCTCGCTCTCGTTGAACTTCGATTACGAAGCCGCGTTTGGCGCGGCGTCGCCCGACGCTTACGAGACCTTGCTGCTGGATTGCATCCGCGGGGATTCGACGCTTTTTACCCGGCAGGACTGGGTCGAGCTGGCATGGGGTATTCTCACGCCGCTGCTCAAAGCGTGGCAGGAGAAGCCCGGCGAAAATCTTGCCGGCTACAATGCGGGCAGCGCGGGTCCCAAGGAAGCGGACGCGTTTATCCAGAAGGACGGACATGCGTGGCGCAAGCTATAAAATGGAGTGTTGGAGTATTGGAGTCGTGGAGTGTTGTTTAAGCCGATTACTCCGTGACCCCTTTTTTCCAATACTCCATCACTCCAGTACTCCAATCGGTAAGTCATGATTCTCGCTGGCGACATCGGCGGTACCAAGACCAAGCTCGCGCTGTATTCCCTTCAAGGCGACAAGTTAGTCTCCACGGTCAAAAAAAGTTTTCCCAGCAAAGATTATCCTTCGCTCGAAGCCGTCCTGCGCGAATTCCGCGCGCAGGCGGCGGACCCGATCAGCGCCGCGTCTTTCGGAGTGGCGGGTCCCGTGATCGACAGCACGAGCAAGACTCCCAACCTGCCGTGGTTTCTCGACGCGCGCGAAATTGCGCGCTGCCTCGATCTGGACTCGGTCGCGTTGATCAACGATCTCGAGGCGACCGGTTACGGCGTCGCGACGCTGGACGCCGGCGAATTTCTCACCTTGAGTGCCGGCAAGATCCACCCTCAAGCCACGAGGGCGCTCATCGCCGCGGGCACCGGACTCGGCGAGGCGATTCTCTATTGGGACGGCGGAGCTTATCGTCCGCTGGCATCCGAAGGCGGCCACGGGGATTTCGCGCCGAGAACTGCGCTGGAGATCGAGCTGCTCGCCTATTTGATCGCGCGCTTCGAGCACGTCAGCTATGAGCGGGTTATTTCCGGGCCGGGGATATTGAACATCTATAATTTCCTCAAAGACTCCGGACATTGCCGCGAGCCCGGCTGGCTGCGCGAGCGGCTCGCCGCCGGCGATCCGGGCGCAGTCATCTCAGAGGCGGCTCTGGCGAAGGAAGCGGAAATTTGCGTCCAGGCGTTGGACCTGTTCGTCTCCGCCTACGGCGCCGAGGCGGGGAACCTCGCGCTGCGGGCGAAAGCGCTCGGCGGGATTTACGTCGGCGGCGGCATCGCGCCGAAAATCTTGAGCAAGTTGGCCGACGGCGGGTTCATGCGCGCCTTTGCCGCCAAGGGGCGCTATGCGGACTTGCTCGCGCGGGTGCCGGTGCACATCATTCTGAACGACGAAGCGGCGCTCCGCGGCGCGGCCGCCTTCGTCGCGCTTCACGCGAAAGGCGCGTAGCCGTGGCCCGCGCCGAAGTCATCGTTTGCCGCGACCTCGAAGAGCTGAGCAGAAAGGCAGCGGCGGAATTTGTCCGTCAGGCGAATGAGCGTAGCGCCACGGCCGGGCGTTTTGTCGTCGCGCTATCCGGCGGCTCGACTCCGAGAGCGCTCTACTCTTTGCTTGCGGGCGCCGAATTCCAATCGCAAGTTCCGTGGAATCGCGTCCATTTTTTCTGGGGCGACGAGCGCTGTGTGCCGCCGGACCATCCCGACAGCAACTATCGAATGGCGTTTGAAACTCTGCTCTCCAAAGCGCCAGTCCCGGAAAAGAATATTCATCGCCTCGAAGCCGAGCTCGCGCCGAAGGCCGCCGCCGCCGGATACGAGCAGACGATTCGAGATTTCTTTCGGCTCTCGGGCTCCGATTGGCCGCGCTTCGATTTGATTTTTCTCGGCTTGGGTGACGACGGGCATACCGCGTCGCTGTTTCCGGGCAGCGAGGCGCTGAACGAGCGCCATCGCCTCGTCGTCGCGGCTTATAACGAGAAGCTCAAGTCGCATCGCGTGACTTTGACGCTGCCGGTGTTGAATCACGCCGCGAATATTTTTTTTCTCGTCGCGGGAGCGAGCAAGGCGGCGATTCTCAGAGATGTGCTGCAGCGGGAATCTTCAAAGAATCTTCCCGCACGGCAGATCGATCCGCCAAACGGAAGATTGATCTGGTTTGTCGATCAAGCCTCCGCCGGTTCTTTGCAAAGTTGACGCGCCTGGGTTGTTTAGCCCAGAGTAAAACTTTCACACCATCTTCCTTTTTACTCGCCTGTAGCTCGTCACTTCATGGAAATCGCTTGAATTGAGGGATTTTAGTGTCCCCATCGGAGATGGTGGAAACCCCTCGCCTTGCAGGCGAGGGTTGTTCAGTCCGAAGAGACTCAAACAGCCCTCCATCTGTAGGAAACGCCGTCTTCAATGCAACTGGCGTTCGATTGACGAGCCTGCCACTCGCCGCAGAGAAGATATACCTGGAATTGCACCGATCTAAAAAAGTGGCGGGATGAATAGAGCGATGAACACACGATCAGGTTGACTTAACAGTTCGTTATTCGATACTCTTCCCAAAATAGCGCTTCGAAATCAGCGCGCTCTCCCGAACGGGTTCTTCCACTCCGAGCGCGGGCTGTAGGTGATCGTTGGAGCAATCTGGAGTTCCCGATGGCCGTGCCCCAAGAAAAACCTCCCGGCGTTGACTCTCCCGGCAGTCGTGACAACCGGACGCAGATGAATGAGAATCGTTCGGGGCGAGAGGTTGCCGGCGAGCTTCCCGATCGCTACTCGGTCCGCAAAAAAGGCGAAGAGCGGGAACTGATTTGCAGTGAGTCGCCCACTATGGCCGTGCGCGTGGAGCGGGGCGTGACCGTGCCCGCCGGCGCCGCCCGCAAGGCTCCGCCTGGGACCATCTATCTCGATGGGGTGGCTGAGGGGGGACCGTTTTTCGACGTCGAAAAGGGTCTCTTCAATCTCGACCACCATGAAGGCTGCGTCCGCTCTTTCACTCTGGCCACGTGCGAGCAGGCCATGGTCGTGGTGCGCAAGGGCGTCGATCTTCAACGCAGAGACTGGACCGTCTACGCCAACGATCCCGACCTCGACACCGTTCTCGCAATCTGGGTGCTGCTCAATCATATGCGATTGAACGACGCGGATCCGGAAATCCGCACGCAGATCATGCCGCTGGTGCGCCTTGAAGGCGTCATCGATGCTCACGGCCTGGAGATGCGGGAGCTGTGCGCGTATCCTCCGGAACTGCGGGAAGCGGTCCTCGCCGACCTGGAACAGATTCGGAGCAACGAAGTTGCTCTGAAGAAAGAAGGGAAATGGCAGGAGATCGACTTCCTCGAATACACGGCCGACGTCTTGCGCGCCATCGATGCGATGGTCTATTCCTCGCATCATTTCGAAGGCGTGCTCGAAATCGAAGAGCTGGCGCGCGTCGAGATCGGCGGGAGTCAGCTGGCGATAGTCTGCCGGGGGGAGGCGGGGATCTACGAAATCGAGCCGCACCTACGCCGGCTCCACGGGAAGCGCCTCGGCGTCATCATCCTGCAAAAGGATCCCAGCACCTACACCTTGCGCCAGGTTGACGTATTCCTCCCGGAGACGCTTGAGAGCGCCTACGAGCGCCTCAATCTGATCGATCCGGCCGCGGAAAGCCGGCGCTCGGGCAACCGCTGGGGTGGCTCAGGAGAGATCGGCGGCTCGCCGCGTGCGACGGGAACGTCATTAACGTTCCAGCAGATCGCCGATACCCTCGCCCAGGCGTATCGCAAGCCGACAACGGCGCAGCGGCTGGCTACTCTGGCCGCGGCGCTGCTGGAAAACGCTGCCGTCATGGCCGTCGCGATCATGGTCATTTATTTTATCGGATGGCTTCGCGATCCGACAGGCTCGGTCGAGGAATACTTCCAAGATCAAGCGGGGAGCTTTGCGGCTGTGCTCAGCGCGCTCACCGGCGTGCTCGCTCTCGTTATTGTTCGAAGCCGACCGAAGCTCTTTGGGTTTCGCTTACCCGCCGGACTCGACTGGCTGGTTCTGATTCCCGGAGCGCTTCTGGGTGGGTTGGCGGGAGGCGCCTGGATCTTTGCGGCTTCGGTTACGAGCCTCCGGTCGTTGCTCGGCCGTCATTGGACCGAACCTGCCGTCGCGCTCATCTTTCCGATCGCAGCCGAAACGTTGTTCCGCGGGCTGGTGCACGGCACGCTCGCGCAGCGTTTTCCTACCCAGCACACCGGCGGCCGCTGGTTCCTCTCCCGGCCGGTCATGATCTCGAGCGCGCTCTATGCTCTCTGGTCACTGCCGCCGTTTCTTCCCTTTTTCTCTCACGGCGTGGTTTTGACCGGCGCCGGCGCTTTTCTCTTTGGAATCAGCTCCGGCATGGCGCGAGAGCGCTCGGAGAGCCTGCTGCCATGTCTGATCCTGCACTGGTCCTGCCTGATCATGTTGTTGCTGTGGTTCCACGGGTGAGCACGAAAACAAAAAACCGGGGAAACCGGAACCTGCGGACCGCTTGGGGTCACCTCACCCTGACCCCCATTCCGTCTGTTTAACCTAATCACCATCCATACGATTTTCACACGTGAGATAGGACCGAGATTCTCGCCGCGCCGGCTGTGATTTTGTCCGCCGCCAGTCGAGTCCAGCAAATCCTGCTCAGCAACCGTTCCCCTTTGAATTAACCGCTACGGGGCGCCGCCGCTGGATAGGCCGATCCATTAGCGAATGTTTGTAGCAAGCCGATGACCTCCGCGCTATTGCGCAGATTATAACGCGCGTCTGTTCCAGCCATCCCGACTCGCAGAGTCACCGCGGACGCGGGCATGGCGCAAAACAAATCCTCGTCCGTCGAATCGTCGCCGGCAGCAAGGACAAAATCGTAATCGCTCTTTGCCAGCCATTGCAGCGCCGCTCCCCCCTTGTCCACACCCGCATGCCTGATCTCAACCACCTTGCTTCCCTGGATCACTTGAAGATCGGTTTTGGCGATAAGATTGTTAAGATGGTCGATGAGTTCGGCCGCCAGGAATCCCGCCTGTTCCGGATCCGCCAACCGATAATGCCACGCCGCGGAATTTTCCTTTTCCTCGACGAAGGCGCCGGGCAGCCGGTCGGCATAGATTTCGAGAATGGGCAGCAGCTGCTGTTGCCACTCCTTGGCTAGCGGTTTGACGAGCTGCCATGGTTGGCCGAAGTGTTTCAACCAAGCCCCATGTTCCGCGACCAGCCCCACGGGCAACGCGCCAAACCAACTGTCGAGGGTGTGCCGACCACGCCCGCTGATGATAACGACATCGTTTCCCGGAGCGGCGGCGAGGGACCTGAGCAGCGCAAGTTTTTTATCGTCGGGCCTGGCCAGGGTCGGGTAACGCGCCAGGGGCGTCAACGTGCCGTCGTAGTCCAAAAATAACACCCGGCGCCGGCTGGTTTTATACCGGCGGACGACTTCGCTCCACTCGGAGGGTGAAAGCAGTTTCGCCTCGATGCGATTATGGATATCGCGCACGCCGGCGAGAGTGCTGAGAAAGTCATGCGCCCACCGCTTCACATCGTAGCGCCGCAGGCGGTTTTGCATGATCTGGTTGCGTTTTTTTTGTTCGTCCAGCGGCATTTCCAGCGCGTCCATCAATGCCTGGGCGATTTCGCTTCGGTTGTTCGGGTTGATGATGATCGCTTCCGGCAATTCCTTCGCCGAACCGGCCATTTCACTCAGCACCAACCCGCCGGTGCCGTCTGTCCTCGTCGCGATATACTCTTTCGCCACCAGGTTCATACCGTCGCGCAGAGGCGTCACCAAACAAATATCCGAGGCCGTGTAGAGAGCGACCAGCGAAGGAAACGGCACGTGGCGGTATTGATAAACCACCGGGGTCCAGTGCACCCGGCCGAAGCGGCCGTTAATCTTACCCACCATCTCTTCGATTTGCCGTTTCATCTGGTCGTATTGGAGCACGCCGATGCGCGACGGCACGACGATCATCAGCAGCACGACCTTGCCGTGGTATTGCGGATTGGATTCGAGGAAACACTCGAAGCCCTCGAGACGATGTGAGATCCCTTTTGAATAGTCCAAACGATCCACCGATAGCACGACCTTGAAATCGGAAAGCGTGTTTTTGAGCTCCTGCCGTTCGCGCTGAATCGCGGGTTCCACCGCCGCCGCCGAGAACTTTTCAAAATCGATTCCCATGGGAAACGTGTCGACCTTGACCGGATGGTCCCAGGTCAGGATTTGGCTGAGATGGTGCTCGTAGCCCAAAATGCGCAGAACGCACTGCAAAAAATGATGGGTGTATTCATAGGTGTGAAAGCCGATCAGATCGGCGCCGAGGAGCCCTTCGAGGATTTCGCGGCGCCACTCTCCGGGCAAAAGCCGAAACATCTCGTACGACGGAAACGGAATATGCAGGAAAAAGCCTACCGACAGCCGGGGCCGGCGGACTTTCAGCAAGCGCGGCAGTAACATCAGGTGATAGTCATGCACCCAAACCACGTCGTCCGGGCGGAGAACGTTTTCCAGGGCGTTGCAAAAACTCTGGTTGATTTGCTTGTAGTGCTCCCAAAAGTCGGGCTTGTACTCCGTGTACGAGGGAAAATAATGGAACAGCGGCCAAAGCGTCGCGTTGCAGAATCCTAGATAAAACTGTTCCATCTGTTCTTCGTTAAGAAAAACCGGATGGGAGCAAAATTCGTCGCGCGCCCGCTGTATCAAGCTCTCTTTGAGGGTGTCGTCGACGCTGGTCCCCGGCCAACCCACCCATAGATACTCGCCGGATAGAGGCGCGGTTTGTCGACGCGAGTGGAGATAGGACGCCAGACCGCTCACCAAGCCGCCCGCGCTCTCGTGAAAAACCAGCTCGCCGCCCTCGACGCTTGCGTTAAAGGGCAAACGGTTGGACACGATGATCAGTCGACGTGCGGGCTCGGTCACGCTTGGCTCCAACGTAAATCTTAGCGGGTTTAATTCACAGGAAAGGGAAAAAGGAAAAAAACCTCCAACGGCTTACCGTACACCTTAGCCGTTACCCGGGCAATCTGCTCAACCCCTAATCCAAATACCCTGCGAGACTCAGGCTTTTCCTCCTCCACCCTGGTCTGTCACCAAGCCTCTCCTTGACTCACTCCACAAAGCCCTTATCTCCTAAGATCGACCTCTGATACGGTCCTTTGTAAAAATCCACTACCTCCTTTTCAATCTCAGAGTGCATAGGGTCACAAAAAGGGGTCACAAAAATGGGTCTTGCAATCCAACAACCACTCCTGATTCAGGTTGCCGAAATACTCGAAATTCCTATACGCACGAGCGACATGCCACGTAAGTATCTCAAACATCGGCGCGCATCGTGGCTGATCAAAGTCTAATCGGTTCCTTCATAGTCCCCCCGACATCCCCTCCGCCCCTACATTGCACCTTAAGCACAAACTGCTACCCTAGGAGCCTGTCCGAGTAATGTCTTTCGTCAAAACTCGACCTCGTAGAATGCCCCAGGATCAACGAACGGCGGTTCGGGAATGGTTTTCCTACCCCCTAAACCGGCGATTTTTGGATTACTCGGACACACTCCTAGGAGCCTGTCCGAGTAATCACCGACTTTTTTCTAGGGATCGGGGTCGGGCCTGACTATTGACTTATTGTGATGAACGCTCCAGTCAAATCCGGCAGAGTTCCGGGGCGTGAAAGAGCGCGTCCCGCAGATTTGCCAGAAACCTTCTGGCAATTGCCGACCGCCGCGAAGTCGTTACCGTTGCATCCTGGACTTTGTACTTCGATCAGGTAATCTCGGCGGAATTGGAGCCACGACTATCTTACCTTTGCTCGGCGCGCCTGCTTCCAAAATGTTGTGCCAGACTTGCCCAAGTTGAGTTTCTCTCCATGATCGGGGTCAGGCTGAGGTAACCCGGATTCTACGGACAGTCAGTTAAGCAACGCGTTGGTCGTACGCCAGCGGCGTTTCATGATCCAGCGACTGATGAATTCGCCGCCGATTGTAGGGCAGTGAGCTAAAAAAGTTCTTCACTCTCCGCCGCGCTCTCCTCCGCCCCGACATTGCACCTTAAGCACAAACTGCTACCCTAGGAGAAGCCGGGTGGTGAGGCTTCAATGTTCAAGGGCGCCATAATGATTTCCGACATTATCGACATTCTGGTCGTCGGCGTCCTTCTCTACACGGCGATGGCGTGGGTCAGGAGGACGCGCGCGGCGTTCGTGCTGCGCGGGATGTTCGTCCTGGCGGTGATTTACTTAACCGCGCGCCAGTTCGATCTCCAATTGACCGCGTGGATCTTTCAGGGCTTCTTCGCTATCTTTTTGATCGTCGTGGTCGTGATCTTTCAGGAGGAGCTGAGACAGATTTTCGAAAGGGTGGCGCTGTGGAGCTGGAGGTCCGGCGGCAATCCGGCGCTGCAATCCGAAACCACTCGCGTGCTGGTGAAAACCGTCGCCGATCTGGCCAAGGAGCGCATCGGCGCGCTCATCGTCGTGCGCGGCAACGATCCGCTGGAGCGCCACATCGTCGGCGGCATCGCGCTCGACGGCAAGCTCAGCGAGTCGCTGCTGAAAAGCATCTTCGATCCGCATTCTCCCGGCCACGACGGCGCGGTCATCGTGGAGCAAGACCGCATCTCGCGCTTTGCCGCGCATCTGCCCCTTTCCAAAAACATCGAGCAGACGACCAGAGTCGGCACGCGCCACAGCGCCGCACTCGGCATCGCCGAGCTGACCGACGCGCTCGCGATCGTCGTCTCGGAGGAGCGGGGCGCGATCTCGGTCGCGCGCGACGGCAGTTTGCGGGAGATCAACAGCCCTCAAGAGCTGGTCGGCATATTGGAAGAATTTCTCGAGAAGAAATATCCCGCGCAACAGCGGAAATGGACGCCGGTCGGCCACCTGCGCGAGAACTGGCAGGGCAAGGCGATCGCCCTCGCGCTGGCCGTCGCTTTCTGGTACGTCTTTGTTCCCGGCTCGAAAGTGGTCGAGGCCACCTACCGGCTTCCCGTTCAGGTACAAAATCTCCCGGCCGACTATGAGCTCGAGTCGGTGCAGCCGGCGGAAGTCGAGGCTACGTTCTCCGGACCGCGGCGCGCTTTTTATTTCTTTCGTCCCAAAAGATTGAAGGTCATGGTGGACGCCTCCTCGGCGGGAGCGGGCCGCCGCACGTATACGATTTCCGATAAGAATATCCGCCATCCCGCCGAACTCCGCCTCGAGGAGGTCAAGCCTCCCACGCTGAGAATTACTCTGCGCCGGCTGGCGCGCGAGGGCGACGGGGTCCGCGGCGGATGAGCCGAATGAATCGATTTCCCCGTCCTCCGGTTGGAGATGAGTAGGCCGCAACCTGGAATTGGCGCTGCAACCCGACGATTAGAGAATGGCCAACCGAATTCAGCAAGGCGAAGAAAACTCAGGCGACGATTCTCTCTGGTACAAGGACGCGGTTATCTACCAGATCCACGTCCGCGCCTTTCGCGACGGCAACGAGGACGGCATCGGAGATTTCCGCGGGCTTACCGAGAAGCTGGACTACCTGCAGGACCTGGGCGTGACCGCTCTGTGGCTGCTTCCTTTCTATTCGTCCCCGCTGCGCGATGACGGCTACGATATCTCCGACTACACCGGCGTCCATGCAAACTATGGAACGCTGCAGGACTTCAAAACATTTCTCAGGGAAGCGCATCAACGCGGGCTGCGGGTCATCACCGAGCTGGTGATCAATCACACCTCGGATCGGCATCCCTGGTTCCAAAAAGCGCGCCGCGCGCGGCCGGGCACGAGCGAGCGCGATTACTACGTGTGGAGTGAAACGCCGGACAAGTATCAAGAAGCCCGGGTCATTTTTAACGACACCGAGCATTCCAACTGGACCTGGGACCCGGTGGCCGAAGCCTACTACTGGCACCGCTTCTATTCCCATCAGCCCGATCTCAACTTCGACAATCCGCAGGTGCGCAAAGAGATCTTTCAGGTCCTGGATTTTTGGCTCGAGATGGGGATCGACGGTTTGCGTTTGGACGCCGTGCCTTACCTATATAAGCGGGAAGGGACCAACTGTGAGAACCTGCCCGAGACGCACGCGTTTTTAAAAAGCTTGCGTCGGTACATGGACGAAAAATATCCGGGGCGGATGCTTCTGGCCGAAGCCAACCAGTGGCCCGAGGACGCGGCCGCCTATTTCGGACAGGGCGACGAATGCAACATGGCGTTCCATTTCCCGGTCATGCCGCGCATCTTCATGGCGGTGCACATGGAAGACAACTATCCCATCATCGACATTCTCGAGCAGACGCCCGCGATTCCCGAGAACAGCCAATGGGCGCTGTTTTTGAGAAACCACGACGAGCTGACTCTCGAAATGGTCACCGACGAAGACCGCGACTATATGTATAAAGTCTACGCCAGCGACCCGCAGGCGCGTCTCAATCTGGGCATTCGCCGGCGCCTCGCGCCGCTGTTGTGGAACAACCGGAGAAAAATCGAGCTGCTCAACTGCCTGCTTTTCTCGTTGCCCGGAACTCCCATCATTTACTACGGCGACGAGATCGGGATGGGCGACAACATCTACCTCGGTGACCGCAACGGGGTGCGCACGCCGATGCAGTGGAGCGCGGACCGCAACGCCGGCTTCTCCCGCGCCAACCCGCAGCAGCTTTATTTGCCGGTGATCGCCGGCCCCGAGTACCACTATGCGGCGATCAACGTCGAGGCGCAGCAGCGGAATCTCAACTCCCTTCTCTGGTGGATGAAGCGGCTGCTGCAACTACGCAAGAGTTTTCGCGCCTTCGGCCGCGGCTCGATCGAGTTTTTCCATCCCGACAATCGGAAGGTGCTGGTCTTTACCCGCCGGCTGGGCGACGAGACGATTCTCGTCGTGGCGAATCTCTCTCGCTTCGTCCAGTTCACGGAGCTCGATCTCTCCGCCTACAAAGGAACGATTCCGCTGGAGCTGTTCGGCCGCACGCCGTTTCCCCCGATCGGAGAATTGCCTTACTTTATCACCGTCGGTCCCCACGCCTTTTACTGGTTCAAGCTGGAACAGACGCGCGCGCCCGAGGTCGCGGCGCCGCTGGCAAAGCTCCCGGCGCTGGAAGCGACCGGCTCCTGGGAGGGGATTCTTCAGGAAAGAAACCGTTCCGCACTGGAAAAAGTCCTGCCGGAATACCTGCAAAAGTGCCGCTGGTTCGGCGGCGAGGCGCGGCACGTGAGGGCGGTAAAAATTTTCGACGCCTATCGAATGTCTTTCGATTCCTCCTCGGCGTACCTCGTCTTTGCCGAGGTCCAGTATTCCACGGGACTGCCGGAAAATTATCTTCTGCCGCTCGCGTTCGCCGAGGCCGAGCGCGCCGCCGCGATTGCGCAGGCGAGTCCGGCCGCCGCGATCGCGCATCTTAAAGTTCGCGACGGAGAGCAGCCGAGCGAAGGAATTTTGTTCGACGCCCTTGCGGACGCGCGATTCTCGAAGGCGCTCTTGGAAGCGATCGCGCGCGAGCGCCACTTCAAGGGCGACGGCGGCGAGATCGTCGCGCTGCCTTCGCGGAACTTCCGCAAAATTGCCGGCGCGTCGGAGGCGCCGCTCGATCCTGCGCCGGCGAAGCGAGAGCAGAGCGACAGCTCCGTGATCTTCGGCGATCGTCTGGTTCTCAAGATTTTCCGGCGGCTCGTCGAAGGCGTCAATCCCGAACTGGAGATCGGGCGCTTCATCACGGAAAAGACGAGCTTCGCACATACTCCGCCGTTCGCGGGCGCGCTCGAATGCCGGAGGGAAAAAAGCGAGCCGATCACCGTCGGAATTCTCCAGGCCTACGTGCAAAACCAGAGCGACGCCTGGTGCTATACGTTGGACAGCCTGCAGCGATATTTCGAAGGCTGCTTGGCGTGGCGGGCGGACTCCGCGTGCCTGCCGCTCCCGAAGGATCACGTCCTGGATTTGGTCGAGAAAGAGATTCCGCCGCCGGCGCGCGAAATGATCGGGACCTATGTGACTTCGGCCGAGCTTCTGGGGCAGCGCACCGGAGAGCTGCACCTCGCGCTCGCCTCGGACACGTCCGATCCCGCGTTCGCGCCGGAGACTTTCAGCTCGTTTTATCGCCGCTCGCTCTATCAAAGCATGCGCACGCTCGCCAAGCAGGCATTCACGCTGCTTCAGAAGCGTTTGAAGCTTTTGCCGAGCGGACTTCAGGCGGGGGCGAAAAAAGTCCTCGACCTGGAAAAGGATATTTACGTCCGGCTACGCTCGATTCTCGACTTGAAGGTCACGGCCATGCGCACGCGCCATCACGGCGATTATCACCTGGGGCAACTGCTCTACACCGGAAAAGATTTCGTTATCACCGGCTTCGAAGGCGAGCCGGCGCGCGCGCTCTCCGAGCGGCGGATCAAGCGCTCGCCGCTCCGGGACGTCGCGGGGATGCTGCGCTCGTTCGATTACGCCGCGGTCTCGGCGCTGAAAAGCGGCGGCATCCGGGCGGAAGACGCGCTGAGCCTGGAGCCGTGGTCGCGTTTTTGGCATCTCTGGGTCTCGGTCGTTTTTTTGAAATCCTATCTCGCCGTCGCGCATGAGGGAGGGTTTCTGCCCAAGTCGAAGGACGAGATGAAGACGCTCCTCGATCTCTACGTTCTGGAGAAGGCGATCTATGAGCTTGGCTACGAGCTGAACAACCGTCCCGACTGGGTCGGGGTACCTATCCAAGGGATACTAGAAATCATTCAACCCGCCAGCTAAACTTTATGCAGGCGGCCATAAATGCCGCAAGACTGGAGTACTGGAGTGATGGAGTAATGGAGCGATGCGTTTAAACCCAACACTCCAACACTCCCAATACTCCAATACTCCAAGGATGAACACATGAGCGTGCCGCAAAGAAAATCGACTTTCTCCGAGATTTCGCTGCTGACCGATCAGGACCTCTACCTGTTTAACGAGGGCAGCCATTTCCGTCTCTACGAAAAACTCGGGGCGCACCGGGTGAGCCGAGAGGGAGTCGAAGGAACCTACTTTGCCGTGTGGGCGCCGGACGCCGAGAGAGTTTTCGTCGCGGGCAGTTTCAACGGCTGGGCGAAAGAAACTCATCCGCTGCGTGCCAAAGGCAGCTCCGGTATCTGGGAAGGATTCTTTCCCGACGTGAACAGAGGCAGCCTTTATAAATACCACATCGTCGGCCGCGGCAACGGCTACAAAGTGGACAAGGCCGACCCGTTCTCGGTCTTCAACGAAATACCGCCGAAGACCGCCTCGATCGTTTGGGACCTCGACTATTCCTGGCAGGATCGCGAGTGGATGGAGATCCGCCGCCAGCACAACAGTCTCGATAAACCGATGTCCATTTACGAGGTCCATCTCGGCTCCTGGAAGCGGAAGCTCAAAGAAGAGAACCGTTCTCTTTCGTACCGGGAGCTGGCCTCCGAGTTGGCCGCGTACGTCGAGGAGGCGGGCTTTACCCACGTGGAGTTTCTCCCGGTGATGGATCATCCGTTTTTCGGCTCCTGGGGATATCAGGTTACCGGCTACTTCGCGCCGTCCGGGAACTACGGCACGCCGCAGGATTTTATGTTTCTGATCGACACGCTCCACCGGCGCGGCATTGGCGTGATCCTCGACTGGGTGCCGTCGCATTTTCCCACCGACGAGCACGGCTTGGGCTATTTCGACGGCGCGCATCTCTTCGAACATGCCGACTCGCGCCAGGGCATTCACAAAGAGTGGGGCAGTTACGTATTCAACTACGAGCGTCACGAGGTCAGGAGCTTTTTGATCAGCAACGGACTTTTCTGGCTGGAGAAATATCACGCGGACGGCCTGCGCGTGGACGCCGTCGCTTCGATGCTTTACTTGGACTACGCGCGCAAAGAGGGCGAATGGATACCGAACCGATACGGCGGAAGAGAAAATTTGGGCGCGATCGAGATGCTGCGCCGCTTCAACGAAGAGGTCTATAAAACCTACCCCGACGTCCAGACGATCGCCGAGGAATCGACTTCATGGCCGATGGTTTCGCGTCCCACCCACGTCGGCGGGCTGGGTTTCGGCCTCAAGTGGGACATGGGCTGGATGCACGACACGCTGGATTACATGTCGAAGGATCCCATCCACCGAAAATATCATCACAACCTGCTCACGTTCCGCATGCTCTACGCCTTCCACGAGAACTTCGTGCTGCCGCTGTCGCACGACGAGGTGGTCTACGGCAAGCACTCGCTCTTGAGCAGGATGCCGGGCGACGACTGGCAGAAGTTCGCCAACCTGCGCCTGCTGTTCGGCTACATGTACGCGCAGCCGGCAAAAAAACTTTTGTTCATGGGCGGCGAAATCGGCCAACGGGACGAGTGGGTGCACGACCGGAGCCTGGAATGGCACCTGTTGCAGTATCCTCCCCACGCCGGTCTCAGGCGGTGGATGTCGGACCTGAACCGCTGCTACCGCGCGGAGCCGGCGCTGCACGAGCTCGATTGCGATCCCGCGGGCTTCGAGTGGATCGACTGCAACGACGCCGAAGGGAGCACGCTGAGCCTGATGCGAAAAGGAAAATCCACCGGCGCTATCGTGCTCGCGGCCTGCAATTTCACGCCGGTCCCGCGCCTTAACTATAAAGTCGGCGCGCCGCGCGGCGGATTTTGGCAGGAAATTCTCAACAGCGACGCCGTCGAATACAACGGCAGCGGGATGGGAAACGCGGGCGGAGTCGAGGCGGCGTCCGAGGGGATTCACGGCCGGCCGAACTCGCTCACGATAACACTCCCTCCGCTTGCCGCCGTTTTCTTCAAGAGTATTGGATGAGCTGGATCGTATGGCCCGGAAATCCTTTTCCGCAGGGCGCGACGTGGGACGGATCGGGCGTTAACTTCTCCATCTTCTCCGAGAACGCCACGTCGGTCGAGCTGTGCCTGTTCGATACGACGGACGCGAGCCGCGAAAGCGCGCGCATCCCGATGGTAGAGCAGACTGCGCAGATCTGGCACGCCTATCTGCCGGAAGCCCGTCCGGGGCAGCTCTACGGCTACCGCGTGCACGGTCCGTACGCGCCCAACGAAGGACACCGCTTCAATCCGGCCAAGCTGCTCATCGATCCTTACGCGAAGGCGATTGCCGGCAAGCTCGACAGCCACGACTTGCTCTTCGCTTATAAACGCGGACAGCCCGAGGGCGATATTGTTATCGACAAGGTGGACAGCGCGGCCGGCGTACCGAAGTGCGTCGTCATCGATCCGGCGTTCGCCTGGGACGACGATGCCCCGCCGCGAATACCGTGGCACCGGACGCTGATTTACGAGCTGCACGTCAAGGGCTTCACGGCGCGTCATCCTCAAGTGCCGCGCGAGCTGCGCGGGACTTACGCCGGTCTGTCGTCTCCCGCCGCCATCGATCATCTTGTTTCTTTGGGCATCACGGCCGTGGAATTGATGCCGGCGCACCAGTTCGTGACGGATAAATATTTGATCGATCGCGGCCTGACGAATTATTGGGGCTACAATTCGATCGGCTTTCTGGCGCCCGAAGCGCGCTATTCCCATGGCGGGGTTCTGGGACAGCAGGTGAACGAGTTCAAGACGCTGGTGAAGGCGCTCCATCGCGCCGGGATCGAAGTCATTCTCGATGTCGTTTACAACCACACCGGCGAAGGCAACCATCTCGGGCCGACCCTGTGCTTCCGCGGCGTGGACAACGCGGCTTACTATCGGCTCCTTCCCGACAACCCGCGCAATTACATGGACTACACCGGCTGCGGCAACACTCTGGACATGACGCACCCGCAGGTCCTTCGGCTCATCATGGACAGCCTGCGCTACTGGGTGATCGATATGCACGTCGACGGATTTCGCTTCGATCTTGCCTCGGCGCTGGCGCGCGAGCTGCACGAAGTGGACCGCCTGGGCGCGTTCTTCGACATCATCCATCAGGACCCGGTCCTCTCGCAGGTGAAGCTCATCGCCGAGCCGTGGGATTTGGGCGAAGGCGGATATCAGGTGGGAAACTTTCCGGTCCTGTGGGCCGAATGGAACGGTTTGTATCGCGACACGGTGCGCTGCTACTGGAAAGGAGACGGCGGGCAGGTAGGAAGCCTGGCTTATCGCCTCACCGGCTCGTCGGATCTCTACGGCCACAACGGCCGGCAACCGTACGCGAGCATCAATTTCGTCACCGCGCACGACGGATTCACGCTGCACGATCTCGTCAGCTACAACGAGAAGCACAACGAGGCCAACGGCGAAAATAATCAGGACGGCCACAACGACAATCTCTCGTGGAATAGCGGCGTGGAAGGACCGACCGACGATCCGGCCGTCATCGCCCTCAGACGCCGGCGGATGCGCAATTTTCTCTCCACTCTGCTGCTCTCGCAGGGAGTGCCCATGCTGCTCGCGGGCGACGAGATCGGCCGCACGCAGCAGGGAAATAACAACGCCTATTGTCAGGACAACGAGATCTCCTGGCTCGATTGGGAGCTCGACAGGCCGCGGCAGGAGATGCTGGAGTTCACCCGGTATCTGATCCAGTTGTTCCGCCAGCATCCGGCGCTCCGGCGGCGCCATTTTTTTCACGGACGGAAAATTCGCGGCTCGGAGGTCAAGGACCTCACGTGGTTTCGTCTGGACGGAAAAGAAATGACCGAGGAGGATTGGAACAATTCGGAGACGCGCTGCTTCGGGCTGCGCCTGGCCGGCGACGCCATCCAGGACTGCGACGAGCACGGCAACCGGATCGTCGGCGACACGCTGTTGATTCTCTTGAACGCCCACCACGAGCCGCTTCCGTTTGTTTTGCCGGCGCATAAGCCGCGGCTCCGTTGGGAGCTGCTGCTCGATACGCGGGAGGCGATCGGAAGAGGCGCGGAGCAGATCCGGCGCGGCGGGGAAGCGTTCGAGCTGGAAGGACGCTCGCTGGCGCTCTTCCGCCTGCAAGGCGCGAACGAAGGCGGCAATGGAGACCAGGCTCCCGTCCGTCCGAAGCGGAAGAGCAAACCGCGGCAAGGATAGGAACAACGATCGTTGACCTTGGTCGGGATTTGAACGTCGCCGAGATCCATGAGAAGCTAGCGCGCGCTCTTCTCCAGCAGGGCAAGCGGGAAGAGGCGCTCAGGCATTACGAACAGGCGGTGCGGATTATGAAGTCGGCGGGAGGTAATCGCTGATACTCAAGCGCGAATAAGCGAATCGAGCGCGAGATCAGCAAGAAATAAGGGCAGAGCCCGAAATGAATTCCATAATAGGAAGCGCATGGGACGAAAAGCAAAAAGGAAAAGACTCCTCGATCAAGCCAACCAGTCAACTCACACAACTCAATCCGAATTCACACGCTGGCTGATCCCTGTTGGAATCGCCCTGCTGACCGTCGCAGCCTTTTTCTCGGTCCTACAAAACGATTTCGTGAACTGGGACGACAGGAGTAATCTATTCGAGAATCCCAACTATCGAGGGCTGGGCTGGTCGCAGATCCGCTGGATGTTCACGACTTTCCACATGACCCTCTATAGGCCACTGACTTGGCTGACACTGGGGTTCGACTATATCGTCTGGGGGATGGATCCGTTTGGGTACCATCTAACAAGTCTCCTTTTTCATGCGGCAAACGCCATCCTCTTCTATTTTGTCGCCCTGCGCTTGCTCCTTCTTACGATGGCAAGTCCGGAAGAGACAGTACAACTGTCCCATCGAGCGGCTGCCGGATTTGCCGCGCTCTTGTTTTCGCTTCACCCTCTAAGAGTCGAAGCGGTCGCCTGGGCCTCAGCGCGCAATGACTTGGTATCAGCCTTTTTCTTTCTCGCGACTCTGCTCCTTTATCTAAAAGCCGCTTCAGTTTCAGAGCCTGACTCCGCTCAACGGCGCTGGATGGGCGCTGCCGTGATGGCCTATGCCCTCTCTCTCCTTGCAAAAGGCAGTGGTATGGCTCTGCCCGCCATTCTCGTCATTCTGGACATCTATCCGTTAAGACGGCTTGGAGGCGAGCCAAGAAAATGGTTTGAACCAAGCGTCCGTAGGATATGGTGGGAAAAGCTGCCGTTTGTACTCCTTGGTCTTAGCGCCGGCGCGCTTGCGATAATTAGCAAATACGAGGAATTACAGCTTTGGGGACTCGAGCGCTACGGAGTTCGCGCAAAAATAGCGCTGGCGATGTACGGCTTGGTGCTTTATCTGTGGAAAGCGGTTTTTCCTTTGAGGCTTTCCCCATTTTATGAGCTGCCACAGCAAATCGATTTTTTGGACGCGTCCTTTCTTCTATGCGGATTGACGGTTTTGATTATAACTATGCTCCTCCTCCATTTCCGAAAGCGTTGGCCTGCCGGACTCGCGTTGTGGATGAGTTACGCTGCCCTAATTTTTCCGGTGGCGGGCATCCTCCAGTTCTCTCCGCAATTGGGCGCCGACCGCTATAGCTACCTCTCAAATCTTGGATGGGCAACGCTGGCGGGAGCGGGCGTACTTTATTGCAGGAACCTTTGGGCTAACGGCCGGATCTTGCCACGGACCTTCACCATCGCGAAATGCCTGGCTGTGATTTTACTTTCCGGAATTGCAGCCCTGACCTGGAAACAAGTGCAAGTCTGGCATGACACGGAAGCTCTGTGGAAGCACGCCCTCACCGTCAGTGGGGAATCCAGCATGGCTCATCATGGTCTCGCGAATGCGTTCCTGAGACTGGGCGAAGTAGACAAAGCTATCGATCACTACCGCAAGGCATTGGAGATCAATCCCAACAGTTCGGACTCATATACGAATCTAGCCAACGCGCTAGCTATGCGTGGTGAATACGATGAGGCCATTAAGCATTATCGTAAAGCGATGGAGATCGACCCTGCGGACAGCAACATACCTTTTAATTTAGGTAGTGCTCTCGAATTGAAAGGAAACTTCAAAGAAGCGGTTCAATATTACGAGAAGGCCCTGAACATTAATCCGACGCATCCCGAAGCCCACTTCAAGTTGGCCAATAGCCTAGTCAGACAGGAGCGTTTTAAAGAAGCGATAGACCACTACCAGCAAGCGCTACAGCTCAAATCCGACTTAGTGGAAGCCCACAACAATCTAGGTAGAGTCCTGGCCGCCCAGGGGCAACTGGACCAAGCGATGGAACATTTCAGAGAGGCGCTCCGCGTCCAGCCGGATTTTACCGCAGCCCACGAGAGCTTGGCCCAGGCTCTGGCTGAGCAGGGCAAGAGAGACGAGGCGATTCAGGAATATAATGAAGCCTTAAGGATTTTGCAGGCAGGTCGTCAAGAAAGCGGAAGCTCTAACGTCGGGAGTAGATGATGGGTAGAGCAGCGCAACCCTGAACTGGGACTTGCTGCTCGATCCGCGGGAAACCGTGGGAAAAGGAGCGGATCAGGTCATGCGCGGAGGAGAAGCGTTCGAGATGGAAGGGCGCTCGCTGGCGCTCTTTCGCCTGCAAGGCGCGAACGAAGGCGGCAATGGAGACCAGGCTCCCGTCCGTCCGAAGCGAAAGAGAAAATCCGCGCAGCGATAACTCGATTCCCACGAGCCGGGAATGGCGGCGTCGGCGAATTTCCACCTTGACAAGCGCGGCGGCATGTTGAAGAATCCCGACAGATTTATGGGCGCGTTCTAAGTTAAGCGGGAGGAGCTATGGCGATTTCAAATACCCGTTGGCAACCATCCGAGGGCAGTCAGGAAACCACGCCGGTGCACGTGAAGAAGATCGGCCACGTGGTCTTGAGCGTCAGCGACATCGAGCGGAGCGGCAAGTTCTGGACCGAGATCATGGGTTTTAAATTCTCCGACCGCAACGAACACGGCATGGTCTTTTTCCGCAACGCCACCGATCATCACACCATCGCGCTGATTCAAGCGACGGAAAAAAACCAACTGCCCAAGCGCGGCCAAGTCGGTTTCGACCATATGGCGTTCGAGGTCGCCAGCGTTTCGGAGCTTTTCAGGATTCGCGACTTCCTGCGCGCCAAGGGCGTCGAGATTTTTTATGAAGGCCGCCGCGGGCCGGGAGGAAATCCCGGCGTCGAGTTCTACGATCCGGACGGTTATCAGATCGAAATCTACGCCACCATGGATCAAGTCGGTAGCGACGGCAAGAGCCGGCCGGCCAATGAATGGAAACGGGCTACGACTCTTGAAGAAGCGGTCGCGAATCCTCTACCCGGCGCCGAATACTATTAGCCAGGCCGCTGAAAAAGGCCATATGCTGCGTTGCGCGGTGGGATTGGAGTACTGGAGTGATGGAGTAATGGAGCAGAGGATTTAAGACCCAACACTCCAATATTCCTTTACTCCAATACTCCAAATTTTCTTGTAATTTCATGATCTCCGTCCAGGGCCTCACGAAGCAATTTGTCGCCGGGAGCGGCAGCATCGCCGCGATTAAAAATTTAAATCTCGAAGTTGCCGAAGGCGAGTTCTTCGTCATCGTCGGCGCCAGCGGCTCGGGCAAGACGACGCTGCTCCGCTCGGTCGCCGGGCTGGAAGTTCCCGACAAAGGCACGATCCGCATCGCCGGTGAGACCGTTTCGTCGGACGATCCGCCTGCATGGATTTCGCCGCAGCAGCGCAAGCTCGGCATGGTCTTTCAGTCCTATGCCGTGTGGCCGCATCTCACCGTGTATGAAAACGTCGCGCTGCCTTTGGCGGAAGGCGCGCAGCGCGTGGCGCGCAGCGAAGTCGCCGCCCGCGCGCGCGAAGCGCTCGGCCTCGTCCAGCTCGAAGAGGTTGCGGACCGCCCGGCGACGCTGCTCTCCGGCGGACAGCAGCAGCGCGTCGCGCTCGCCCGCGCCATCGCCGTCAATCCGAGAATACTCCTGATGGACGAGCCGCTCTCCAACCTCGACGCGCGGCTAAGAGAAGAGGTCCGGGTGAAAATTCGTGAGCTGGCCAAGCAGTTGGGCTCGACGGTTCTCTACGTTACGCACGACCAAGTGGAAGCGATGGCGATGGCCGACCGCATCGCGCTGATGCAGGCGGGCGAGTTTCTTCAGGTGGGATCTCCCGCGGAGCTTTATGGCAATCCGGCGCGCCTGGAAGTCGCGGACTTTTTCGGCCTGATGAACTGGATCAAAGGGCGGGTTGTCGAACCCGGATCGGCCGAGACGCCGATCGGACCGCTGCACTTCAGCCGCGCGGCCGGCGCAGCGGGCGAAGTTCTCCTCGGCTTTCGCCCCGAGTGCGTCGCGGTTTTGGAAGGGACTTCGCGTCCCGACTCGAACGTGTTTGCGGGCACGCTGCGCGCGAGCATGTTTTTGGGCGATCAGTTGATCTGTCACTTTGCCGTCGGCGAGCAACTTATTGCGGCAAAATGCCGAACCGTCTCCGCTCGCTCCGGGAACCGTCTCAACCTGCGCGTCGATGCCGACGACGTGATGGTCTTTTCGGCCGGGAAAAGAGTCGGTGGGGAAACCGCCGCCGCGTCGGCCTCGCCTGCGCTGGCGGCCGTTTGTTAATCCGATCATTGCATCGGCACCGGCCTTCGCGCTAAATTCCGTGTACCATGTCCGTCTAAAGGAGGGCTTCCGCATGTCCGCACAATATAGGCGTGTAAGGCTGATGCTGATTTCTGCGATGATGCTCGCCGGTT
This sequence comes from uncultured Syntrophobacteraceae bacterium, assembly GCA_964572145.1. Taxonomy (GTDB): domain Bacteria; phylum Desulfobacterota; class Binatia; order UBA9968; family UBA9968; genus JAJPJQ01. The sequence goes on along the minus strand of CAZNES010000018.1, from coordinate 15,007 downwards.
TTGCGCCGGCGGCTCCCGCGCTCGCCGCGACATCCGCCGCGCTGGCTCAGATTATCGAAGGCGCGAAGAAAGAAGGAATGATCCGAGGGCAATGGTCGCAAAATACTTTCGGCGGCGGCGAGGGCTTCAACGACTTCGTTGCCGGCATGAATAAAAAATACGGCCTTAATTTACAGGGACAGTTTACGCCCGGCCCCGACATGCAGGCATTGATGGTCCGCATCGTTCAAGAGGCGGCGGCCGGCCAGCCGGCGAGCACCGATCTTTACATGGGGAATGCCCAGGCGCTGCTCGAAGGTCTCAAGAATCAGATGCTGAAACCGGTGGAGTGGGGCGCGATCGTGGACCGGCGTCCGGCAAAAGACGCCGGCTTCGATCCTATTGCTCCCGACGGCATGCACATGGCGATCGCCACGGCGGTGGTCGGGATCGAATACAACACGAACATCGTGAAAGGCGCGGACATACCGAAGCGGCTCACGGATGTGCTCAATCCCAAATGGAAGGGGAAGATCGCTTCGACACCGTACGCGGCGGGAATGCGCGAGCTTGCCATGCCGGGATTTTTAGGACGCGAATATATTCTCGACTTTACCAAGAAACTCTCGGCGCAGATCGGCGGTTTGCTCCGCTGCGGCGAAGCGGAGCGGCTCACCAGCGGCGAGTTCGTCATGTTGGTTCTCACGTGTGGAGGCAACGACGCTACGGTGCTGCAAAGAAGCGGCGCGCCTTTGGCGCAGGCGCTCGTTCAAGAGGGCACGGTACTCCATATGAGATATGCAGCCGTGCCGAAGAATTCGCGCTCGCCCAACGCCGCCGCGCTGATGGCGGCGTATTGGATGACGCAGGAAGGCCAGGCGCTACTCTGGAAACACGACGGGTTGGATCTTCATGTCTTTCCCGATTCTCACATGAAGAAGGACGTGGAATCCGTTCGCGCCGCCGGCGGCAAAGTCGTGATCAATACACCCGAGTGGCTGGCGTCGCTCAAGGGCTACGCGGAGAATCAGAAAGAGTTGGAGAAGATACTGCGCGAGGGCGGAAAATAAAAAAGGCGGTAGGCGATAGGCGGTAGTTAGGAATAAGAAGCATGAAGCAAGCGGCACTCAAGCTGCCCGCTACTTTCGGTTGGCGACTGCGAACATCGCCCGCGCTGCTCGGCGTTGCGGCTCTGCCCCTCGCCGTCATTCTCATCTTCGTCGCGGTGATGATCTGGGTGAGCTTCCAGAGAGGGATGCTCGGCACGGCCGCAGTCAGCTATACGCTGGAAAATTACCGCGCTATTTTCACCGATCCATTTTTGTTCCGCGTGCTGTGGAACACGGCGGTGTTTACCATCGCGACGACATTGGTCGCTCTCGCCATCGGGCTGCCGATCGCCTGGCTCGCGGAGAGAACCACGATTCCGGGAAAGACGCTGATCTACGCGATCATGACGCTCGGCTTGCTGATCCCGGGCATCTACACGGCGATGGGATGGACCTTCATCGCTCACCCGCGCATCGGATTTCTAAATCGCTGGCTGATGGATCTTTTCGGACTCGACAGCGCCCCCATCAATATCGCCACTCCGATCGGCATGGGCTTTGTCCAAGGACTCAGCCTCGCCGCCGTGGTGTTCATCCTTACCGCGCAGATGTTTCGCGCGATGAATCCGTCGCTCGAAGAAGCGGCGCAGGTGCACGGACTCAATTTTTTCACGACGCTGCATCGGGTCACGTTTCCGCTCGCGCTGCCAGGAATATTGGCGGCGGTGATCTATGTCGTTACGATCGGCATCGCGACGTTCGATATACCGGCGATTCTCGGTCTCGGCAACCGCGTCTACATGCTGAGCACGTTTATCTATCTGAAGGTTCATCCGCAGGGCAGCGGTTTGCCCGAGTACGGCATCACCGGCGCCGTAGGCGTATGCATGATCCTTCTCGCGGCGCTGCTCACCTCGTGGTACGGGCAGGTGCTGAGAAGCGGCCACCGCTTCGAAGTGGTCACCGGCAAGGGCTACCGCCCGGCGCTCATCAAGCTCGGCGGCTGGTCCGTCGCGGGCTGGATCTTTATCGGTCTCTACGCGTTCGTCTCGAAACTGCTGCCGCTGTTTCTCATCATCTATGCGGCGTTGACGCCGTATTTCGCGCCGCCGTCGATGGAAATGATGGGCCGGCTCTCGCTCGTGCACTTTTACAACATGGACTGGGAGCTGGTCTTGCGCGGCGCGCGCAACACGGCGCTGCTCGTGCTCGTCGTGCCGCTGCTCGTACTGCTCTTCGCGTTTGCCATCTCGTGGCTCGTCGTGCGCTCGCGCAACCGCGCGCGCTACGCGATCGAGTTCGCGGCGTTTCTGCCGCAGGCGCTGCCGGAAGTCATCCTCGCGATCGGCGCGCTGCTGCTCGCGCTTTTCGTCCTCGGCGACACCGTGCCTCTCTACGGCTCGGTCTGGTTGATCGCGATCGTTTACGTCGCGGCGCGGATCGCCTTTGCCACGCGCGCGCTAAACGGCTCGCTGCTACAGATTCATCGCGAGCTTGAAGAGGCGGCATTTGTCTCCGGCCTATCGACGTTCCGCACCGCGCAGCGCGTGCTGCTGCCGCTGCTCCGGCCGACGCTTTTATCGGTGTGGATCTGGACCGCGCTGCTCGTCTATAGGGAACTTACCGTCGCCGTATTTCTCGGCGTGCACGACAACATCACTTTCCCGGCGGTTATCTGGAGCTACTGGTACGCCGGAGGAATGAACAAGGCCTCGGCGGTCACGTTGCTCATGACCGTCCTGCTCGCGCCGCTCATCGTCGCGTTCTGGTGGCTCGGAAGGCGTAGCCAGGTGGTGGGGCAGTGAAGACTTTCAACTAAGGAACAGAACGATGCGAATCAGACGGTACAGCTCCGCGACGCCATTGTTCATCGCGATAGGTAAGCGATTACCTTCGACCGAACCGCGCGTGGATGTTTCCGTTGAGAAGCGAGATTGTCTGTAGTACACTGCTGTCATACACAACAGGAGGTATCGAGTATGCCTATGAGTGTGCGGCTGGACGCAAAGACGGAGCGGCTGATCGAGGGGCTGGCCAAAATGAGAGGGCAAACAAAATCCGAGATTGTCCGTGAGGCGATCGGAGCCATGGCCGAGCGGACGAATGGTTCCGATGGCGCGAAGCGCCCCTACGAGGCCGTCAAAGACCTGATCGGGTGCGTGAGCGGCGGGCCGCCTGATCTGTCTGTCGGGACGGGGGAGAAGTTCCGTCATCTACTGCTCAAAAAGAATCCGAGGTAGGGATGGTTCTGGTGGATGCCGGCCCGCTGGTCGCGCTCATTCACGCAGATGACCAACACCATGATCGTTGCACGGCTGTTCTGCGCTCCTTGCGCGAGCCGCTGGCAACGGTATGGCCGGTCTTTACCGAAGCCATGTACCTCCTCAACTTTTCTTTTCAAGCGCAAGAGGCTCTCTGGGAAATGATGGATCGCGCCGTAGTGCGCTTGCTCCCTCTCGATGAAGGTGACATTCCGCGAATGCGAGAGTTGATGCGAAAGTACCAAGATCTTCCCATGGACCTTGCCGACGCGGCGTTGGTCCGGGTCGCTGAGCGAGAAAAGCTTCGTCGGGTCTTCACCCTGGACCAGCGCGATTTCCAGATATACCGCCCCTCTCGGCTGGGCCGGTTTTCTCTTCTCCCGGCCTCCTGAAGCAAGGTTGGCGCTCGCCGAACCTCCTGTGAGCTCGATCGCAGGCCGAAGGCTCGATTATGAAAGCCGAGCGTTCATTGCGCGGCCTGTCGAGCTATCTCATTGAACCACTGAGAGGAAAAAATCGGTGTGAACAGGCGAATCAATCGCGTGCTCCTCGCCACCGCTCTGCTCGGAACTTTTTTCGCCGGCACGGCGGGAAGAATTTTCAACATCTCGATGCCGACGGTGGCCCACGATCTGGGCACCGATCTCCTCGGCATCTCGTGGGCGTTGCTGGCTTACCAGCTCACGAACATCGGGCTTTCGATGATCTTCGGCCGGCTCGGCGATATCTGGGGACGCGAAAGGGTTTTCGGCCTCGGCTTCATGGTTTTTTCCCTGACCTCTCTTCTTTGCGGCCTGTCTCAAAGCGTCTTGCAGCTCATCGGCTTCCGTCTCCTCGAAGGAGTCGGCGCGGCGATGATCCAATCGTCGAGCCGCGCGCTCGCCGCGGAAGCCGTGCCGGAAGAGCTGGCCGGCAGAGCGCAGGGATTCATGACCACGGCGCACCATACCGGTTTTCTGCTCGGTCCCGCCTTCGGCGGATTCATGATCGACTACTTTAGCTGGCGCTGGGCGTTCTTTTCTCTCGTGCCGATCAGCTTGATCGGCGCAATCCTGACGCTGCCGAACTTGAAGCATGCCAAGGCGTCCGGCAAGCGGCGCTCGGTGGACCAGCTCGGAGCATTTCTCATTTTTGTAATCATGAGCTCGCTGCTTTTGATACTCGACCGGCGCACTCTGGAGATCGTCGGCGCGCAGACGAGAATGATTTTCGCGGCCGTGTTTTGCACTTCGCTCGTCGGTTTTTTATGGCACGAGGCCAGGACGCCGGACCCGTTCATCGATCTGTCGTTGTTCAAAGTGCGGATGTTCAGCATGGCCGCCGTGAGCCTGCTGATCGTCTCTTCCTGCTACGTCCTCACCGGCTTTCTGCTGCCGTTTTACCTCCAGGAAGTTCTGCATCTCTCGCCGTCCTTCATCGGACTGCTCTTCATGGTGCCGGCGGCCATCACGCTTTCGCTCGCGCCGCTGAGCGGCTACATGTCCGACCGGGTGGGGCCGCGCTTGCCGACGACGCTGGGAATTATTTTCCTCGCGGTTTCGTTTTTGATCGGCGCGTTCCTGCGGCCGGATTCTCACTGGCTGCTGCCGACGCTCATGATCGGGTTCGGCGGCATCACCAACGGAATTTTCAATCCGGCGAATTCGGTCAGCATGATCAGCATGGTGCCCAAGGAGCATCGGGGCTTTGCCTCCAGTGTGAATCACGTGAGCTTCGGTTTGGGCAACGTGTTGGGCGTGGCGCTCGGCGGCGCGATCATGACGGCCGCTTTCGAATATCATTCGGGGATTTCCGGAGCGAGTCCGACAACGGCGAACCCGGTTGCCTTCGTCGCGGCGCTCAACACGACGTTGCTCGCCGGCATGGGCGCCAGCGCCGTCGCGTTTCTTACCTCGGCGATGAGAGGGGAAAAACGGTAGTAAATTTCTTGTAAGCGCAACGCATGGAGATCGACCTTACTTCTGGCCTTGCGCCGGTAGTGCGCGGGCGATCTCACGCCAGTGATTGTACCGATTGATCAGTGCGTGCTCGCCGTCCATCTGATTCCACGGGCGATCTAAGAGCGCCACGGGGACCTTCATCTCTCCAGCCAAAAATTTCGCCATGGTCGGAGAGTCCTCCACCGCGAAGAAGAATTGCTTTGTCGCCAGCTCCGCTAACGAGATCGCCATCGTGTTCTCCGTCGCGAAGCGGCCGTACTTATCGACCATGATGAACGTATGGTAGGGCAATCGATGACGATGCAGCCATTCAACCGACGCTTCATGCGTCGTCGGCGGCCGTCCGGTGACGATCGCGATCTCGTGTCCGGCATCGGTCCACTGCCGCAACACGGCCGTGGCTTCTTCAATCGGCGCCATGCCGAGCAGCTCGTCGGGATGGTGCGCGATGCGGAAGAGTTCCGCGATCTCGCGGCTCTCCAGCCCGCAGGCCTCGCCGACCTCGAAGGTATTCAGTTGATTGTAATGGATCGTCTTTCCGAATTCCCGCTGGGCGATTGCAAGCAGCGCGCGTGCCGTCTCGCACAGCACGTCGTCCATATCGACGTAGATAGTTTTGGTCCGGGACATCCCTCAACTCGTCTTATTAGAGGCCAGCTTCTTCAGCGCGTCTCCCGTAACCCGATACACGGTCCACTCGTCCATCGCCTGCGCGCCGAGGTTTTTATAAAATTGGATCGCCGGCTCGTTCCAGTCGAGCACCGACCATTCGAGCCGCCCGCAGCCACGCGTGACGGCTTCACGTGCCACGTGCGCCAACAACTGCGTGCCCAGCCCGTGGCGGCGCCACTGCGGCAAGACGAAAAGATCTTCGAGATAAATCCCCGGCCGGCCGAGAAACGTCGAGTAGTTGTGATAGAAGACCGCGAAGCCGGCAGGGTCCGTTCCTGAATAGCCGATCACAACCTCGGCCACCCGCCGCGAGCCGAACAGTGACTGGCGCAGGCTTTCTTCCGTGGCGACGACCTCGTGCGAGAGATGCTCGTATTCGGCGAGTCCTTTTATCAGGATTAAAATAACCGGAACGTCTTTCTCCGTTGCCGGTTCAATTCGGAATTTTGTCGAAACCTTCATGGTGCCTGTACCTTAGCGCAGAGACAGCGCGTAGAACTGCGCGCCCGCTAAAGGATTATAGCGATAAGGCATAGCGGCTGCTGGGCGTTCGGATGATCACCGGCTCGGTTATTACCAATAACCCAGTGGGTTGACCCTGCCCGCGTTTCTCAACTTCATGTCTTCACCGATGTTGTTCAAGTCGTATAGTACGCGTTCTCTTTGATGTACTCTTCTGTCAGATCGCACCCCCAAACCCGCGCGGAGGCTTTGCCGATGCCGAGATCGACGCCGATCACAACTTCCGCCTGGCCGAGATATTTTCGCAACGCTTCCAGATCGCAATCCACCGGCGAGCCGCGCGAAAATACTTTCGTCTGTCCGAAGCGAATCGTCGTCCGGGCGGGCTCGATGTTTTTGTCAAAGCATTTGCCGACCGCCATGATGACGCGGCCCCAGTTGGGATCCGAGCCATAGACGGCGGTCTTCACCAACGGCGAATTGACGACCGACTTGGCGACGCGCGTCGCCTGCGCTTCATTCTTCGCGCGACTGACCTCGACGGTAACGAGCTTGGTGGCGCCTTCGCCGTTGCGGGCGATCTCACGCGCGAGATATTTGCAGACTTCGAGCAGGCCGGCTTCGAATTTTTTCGGATTCACCGGACCCGCGAGGCCGTTCGCCATCAAGACCACGGTATCGCTCGTGCTCGTGTCGGTGTCGATGCTGATCGAGTTGAAGGTCGGCTCCACGACGCGCCGCAGCATCGGACGCAGCGCCGCAGCCGGCAACGCGGCATCCGTCATGAGATAGACCAGCATCGTCGCCATGTTCGGCTCGATCATCCCGGCGCCCTTGGCAATGCCCGCAATGACGCTCGAACCCACCTTACGAGAAACGTATTTGGGGTAGCGGTCGGTTGTCATGATCGCGCGCGCGGCCAATTCCAAATTATTCGGCCGCAGCTCGCCGCGAATGCCTTTCAGGCCGGCGCGGATCTTCTCCATCGGCAAGGGCCGTCCGATGACGCCGGTGGAGAAGGGGAGGACGTCGCGGTAATCAACGCCGAGCTCGGTGGCAACGACGCGGCACATTTCCATTGCGTCGTCGATGCCCTGCTTTCCCATCGCCACGTTCGCGTTCTTACTGTTCACCACGAGCGCCTGCACAAAACCGCTCGCGATATGCTTCCGCCCCACGATCACCGGCGCGCCGGGAAAGCGGTTCTGCGTGAACATCGCCGCGCCGCGCGCACGCACGGTCGAATAGATGACCGTCAGGTCGAGCGTCTCGTCTTTGATCCCGGCGTTCTTCGCCGCGGACAGAAATCCCTGCGGCTGGAGAAATTCTTTAGTTTCAGATTGTGATAGTTCCACTGCTCCTCCTTACACACCGTAGCCCCGATTCTGCTTCACAAATCCGCGCGATGCAATAAAAAAAGCCCGGCCGGCAGGGCCGGTCGGGCTTTTTGAACTCGAACGACTCCGCTGATTACACGTTCACGATCACCACACCCTTCGGCTCCAGGTAGTAGTCGAGAGCCTCGGGGCCGTGCTCGCGGCCGACGCCGCTCTGCTTGACGCCGCCGAACGGCAGCTCGTCGTAGCCGTAGTGGAGCGAATTTACCCAGACGTTGCCCGCCTGGAGCTTGTCGATCGCTTTATTGGCGTTGATGAGATTGCGCGTCCAGATCGACGAGCCGAGACCGAAAATCGAGCTGTTCGCTTTCTCGATCGCTTCGTCCAACGTCTTGAACGTGAAGACCGGTAGCACCGGCCCGAAGGTTTCCTCCACGCTGACGCGCGCGTCGTCCGGCACGTTGGTGAGAAGCGTGGGCAGATAATAGAAGCCCTTGTCGAGATCGCCGCCCTTGGGCCGCTCGCCGCCGAAGATGACCTTGGCGCCGCGCGCCTTGGCGTCTTCGACCTGCTCTTCGATTTCCTTGCGCTGCGACTCGATATGGATGGGCCCCATGCGGGTTTCTTTGCTCGCGCCGTTGCCGACCGTTTTGGTTTTCAATATCTCAGCGAGCTTGCCGACGAAAGATTCCGCGACCGATTCCTGCACGAAGAGCCGCTTGACGCCGAGACACATCTGGCCGCAGTTAAAGTAGCGGCCGATGTCGGCCATCTTGATCGCGAGATCGAGATTGGCGTCGTCCATGACGATCATCGGATCGCTGCCGCCGAGCTCCAGCGTCACGCGCTTGATCTCGCGGCCGGCGACTTCCATGACGTGCTTGCCGACCGGAGTGGAGCCGGTGAACGCGATGCGCCGGATGCGCGGGTTCTTCAAAATCTCCTCGCCCACCGTGCCGCCGGGGCCGGTAACCACGTTGACCGCGCCTTTGGTCAAGGTCTTCTGCGCTTTGCCTTCGCCGTAAGTCGCCTTCTGAATCTGTTCGATGGCGAGCAGCGTCGCCAGCGGCGTCGTGCTCGCGGGCTTGATGATGATCGTGTTGCCCGCGGCGAGCGCCGGGCCCAGCTTGGTGCCCATGAGTGTCAGCGGAAAATTCCACGGAACGATGCCGGCGCAAACGCCGATCGGCTGGCGCACCACCATGCCGTATGCGCCTTTCTGCGGCAATGGAACGTGAGAGCCGCGGACTTTGGAGGCGAGACCGGCGTAGAACTCCAGGCCGTGAACCAGATGGTGGATCTCCAGGCCCGCTTCGAACAAAGTCTTGCCCTGTTCTTTGGTCAACGCCTGGGCGATCTCCCCGCTCTTTTGCTTGATCTGCTCGCAGGCGTTGAGCAGCATCTTGCCTCTATCTTCCGCGGTTACATCGGACCATTCTTTGAATGCGGTCTCCGCCGCCGCGATCGCCTGCTGGACGTCCTTCTCGTTCCCTTTCGGCACGCTGTCCACGACTTCGCCCGTCGCCGGATTACGGACCTCGTAGGTTTGCCCGCTGACCGAATCGACTTGCTCCCCGCCGATTAACATCTTCATTATTCGTCCTCCGAAGTGTGATTATTAGCGAAGAAGCGCTCAGCCTTCAGCTCCGAATTCTTCTTAGCTGATAGCCGATTGCTGACCGCTGATGGCTTTTTTATCTTCCCTTGAACTGCGCGGTTCTCTTTTCGAGGTAGGCCTTCACGCCTTCGTTGCCGTCTTCGCTGCCGAACGCCTGCGCCAGCAGTTCTCTCTCGAAGGCGAGGCCGTCGGGGAGGGACAACTCCAAGCCGGTCTGGATGGCGCGCTTTACTTTGCCGACCGCCATGCTCGCCTTGTTGGGCGTGACGAACTGGCGCGCGTAATCCATCACTTGATTCAGAAAGTTCTCTTTTTCATAGATGAAATTGACCAGCCCCATCTCCAGCGCCTCCTCGAAGGCGATGGTTCTCCCGGTCGCGCATAGTTCCATCGCGCGCCCTTTTCCCACCAGACGCGGCAGCCGTTGTGTGCCGCCCATGCCGGGCATAACGCCGAGATTGATTTCCGCCAGTCCGAGCTTCCCGCCTTCTTTTTTGGCGATGCGGATATCGCACGCCATGGCGATCTCGAGACCGCCGCCGACGGCGTGGCCGTTGATCGCGGCGATCACCAGCTTCGGCGTGTTTTCCAGACGCATGAGAACTTCGTGGCCGTGCAGCGCGAAATTATTTTTGAAAGAGAGCGGTTTGTTCGACAGCATGTTGATATCGGCGCCGGCCGAGAAGAATTTTTCACCCTTGCCGGTAATCACCAGCACGTGGACGTTGTCGTCGAAGCGCGCCTGGAGAATCGCGTCGTCCAGCTCGCGCAAAAGCTCGTGCGTATAACTATTGACCGGCGGGCGGTTGATCTCCAGCACTGCCACCCCGTTGTCCGCCCGGTACTCCACCGTCTTCTCGTTTGCCATGGTCAAAACCTCCGGATGAATCGGATTGAATTTTCTTTCCTTATCTGGCAACCCCGTGCAAGTCAAGGCCGACCAAACCTCTGGATTACGCGTTTAAATTGGCTTATGATCTTCTTTGTTCCTGCACCGGGCTTCGCCGTTCGTGGTATAGCAGGGCCGGTAAAAAATATGCGTTTCCATCGGATTCATCTCGCCGCCGCGGCTTTTCTCCTCATGCTCACCGCCTGCGCAATGACGGGGCCGATAATCAGCTCCGAAGATGAAAAAAAGTTGAAAGAAGAGTTGGCGGCCGAGTCCAAGGCGTGGCAGAAAAAACAGCAAGAGAGAATCGACGAGATCGCGAGCCGGCTTCTCGAAGCGACGGACACCCAGACCGTGCTCAGGATCGTCTTCGCCGCCAACACGGAGCAAACCGGCGCGCGCGTCAACCTCGACGCGGCCAATGCCTGGACGGATGGAAGCACGGTGTGGGTCACCCGTGGCATGTTGCGCTTTGTCAAAAACGACGACGAGCTGGCTGCCGTGATAGGCCATGAAATCGCCCACGCGCTCAGGGGCCACATGAGATATCAGTGGGCGCAGAACATTCTTGGATTGGCGATGGTCATACCGGCGGGAATTTACGGCGGCCAGATCGGAAGCGAAGCCGCCGCGCGCATGGTCCAGCTTGCGACGGCGAAGTTCGACCGCGACCGCGAGCGCGAGGCCGATCTTTACGGGCTTATATGGGCCTATCGCGCGGGTTTCAACGTCGAGGAAGGAAAAGAAGTTTTTCGCAGGATCGCGGTCGAGATGCCCGGGAGCACGGAAAGAGGATTTCTCGCCACGCATCCGACCGCGCCGGAGAGATTTCTGGCGCTGGATAAAATCGCCCTGACGCTCAAGGCCGGCCAGGACCCGCTGAAAATTTTCGCCCCGAAGCCGGAGGCGGAACCCAAGAATGCCAAAGAAGAAAAAAGCGACGATACGACGACCAGCGAGGGAAATGTCACGAGGGGACCTTCTCCGGAGTCGTAATCGCGCCGTTGAGCTGTTGTTGCGAATGACACTGCCGCCGTCCGCAATCGCTGCGAGAGCCTCGCTGTTTTCTCTGCTCCTATTGTTACTCCTCTCCGCTTCATCCCACGCTCAAACTCCCGCGAAGCCTCTGCGCGTCGCCACGCGGGAGATTCCGCCTTTCGTGTTCGAAGAGAACGGCAAGCTCGCCGGCTTCAGCATCGACCTCTGGCAGAATATCTCGCAAGAAATGGGATCGAGGTCCGAAACGGCGGCGTATCCGACCGTGGCGGACCTGCTCGCGACGGTCAAGTCCGGCAAGGCGGACTTGGGAATCGCCGCGATCTCCATCACCGCCGAACGGAGCCGGGAGTTCGACTTCTCGCAGCCGATGTTCGACTCTGGTCTACAGATTCTCGTCCGGGACCAGCCCGGCGGCGGCAGTTCGGCGCGTCAGACGTTGTCGCTTCTGTTTTCCTCCGCCGCCCTGCCGTTTGTGGGAGTGACGCTCTTCTTTATTCTTGTGTCGGCGCATATCGTCTGGCTCTCGGAGCGGCGCCACCCGCGCGGCATGATCGAGTCGCGTTCGTATTTTCCCGGCATCTTCGAGGCCTGCTGGTGGGCGGCGTCGACTCTGGCGACGCAGGCCGACCAGATGCCGAGGAGCGCGTTGGGCCGCGCGATCGCGGTCCTCTGGATGTTCACCGCCGTTTTGTTCGTCGCCTACTTTACCGCGACCGTGACCAGCTCGCTGACCGTCCAGCAGCTTCAAGGAGACATCAACGGCCCGGAAGACTTGCCCGGCAAACAGGTGGCGACGACAACCGGAAGCACGTCGGCCGCTTATCTGCGCCAGCAGAACGTTCAGCCTTTAGAGTTCCCGCGCATCGAGCAGGCGTATGAAGCTTTGCTCAAGGGGCAGGCCGATGCGGTCGTGTTCGATTCTCCGGTGCTGCTTTTTTACGCGGCGCGCGAGGGCAAGGGCAAGGTCAACGTCGTCGGAACGGTCTTTCGGAAAGAAAGCTACGGTATCGTTTTTCCGCAAAGCAGTCCGTACCGTCGGCAGGTCAACGCGGCGCTGCTGACGCTCAAAGAGAATGGCACGTACCAAAAGCTGTATGATAAGTGGTTTGGTTCATCAGGCCGGTGAAATCTCCGCGAAGCGTTTCTTAAGGTAGGGGCGGTTCGCGAACCGCCCCTACAACAATCACGATCCATGGTCGGTAAATAGATTACCTCCTGCCGTTTCAGATCCCTACCCCTGGCACCGCCAAAAACCACGCAGCTTGGAAACTAGGTTTGATTGTGGCAAGAGTAACGCCATTGTCACAATGCGGAGGAAAATCATGAAGCGAAATAGAAAGCCGATCAAGTGGCCGGACGGGGCGCGCATCGCGATCACGCCTTGTGTCGCGTTCGAAACCTGGCCGGAGGATCTGGGCGGCGCTGGATCGAAGCAGCAGGAAAACCGGCGCGCCTACCCGAAAAACGCCGTGACGAAAAAAAGTCTCGCCAGCATCACCGACCGCGAGTTCGGCGAGCGCGTCGGCGTTTTTCGCTTCCTCGAGCTTTTTAAAAAAGAAGGAATTCAGACCACGTGGTTTCCTACCGGCATCACGGTACAGAATTATCCCGACGTGATCAAAGAAGCCGTGGCGCAAGGCCACGAGATCGGCACGGAGACCTGGATACACGACTACAGCTACATGAAAAAAAGAGATAGAGAAAAGAAAGATCTCCAGCGGACCGTGCAGATCGTCAAAGACGTCGTCGGACAAGCGCCGAAAGGTTATCTCTCGACCGGAGTGGCGCCGGGCGCCGATACCGTGGAGATCATCACCGAGCTGGGCTACACCTATTGGATGGACCCGCAGCACGAGGAGACGCCCTATACGCTCAAAATAAAAAACAAAGAGCTGACGGTGCTATCGTATTTTCAGGACCTCAACGACTATTCCAGTTATCAGCGCGCCGGGCGCACGCCGCGCGATCTGCTTCAGATGTGGAAAGACACCTTCGACTGCATGTACGAAGAAGGCGAGACCGATCCTAAATTCATGATCTGGGGCAATCACCCGTTCGTCGGCGGACGGCCGTTCCGCGCCATCCTGCTGAGAGAGTTCATCCGCTACGCCAAGGGCCATTCCAAAGTCTGGTTCGCCAGGGCGGGGGACATCGTCAAGTGGTACCGCGAAAACTATCGCGACGCCCACGTCGAGGAGTGGCCGAATTTCACCATCGCGGGCAGAGCAGGGAAGAAAAGCGATCTACTAAAGCTCAGTTAGGCGAATAGGAGCGGAGAGATCCTTCACTTCGTTCAGGATGACGGAGGTCTTTTATGTCATGCTGAGCGAAGCGAAGCATCTCTCTTTTACGCTCAGGACGCTCCGCGAAGAATCTCGTTTTAGGGGAAGAAGAAAAATTCGGCATGGCCAAGAAAGACGCGCGACAGGACAACCTCAAGAAAGGAATTGAGCGGCTGCGACTGGCAGAAGTCGATACAGAGAATATTTCCGCGGCGTCGCTAAATTCTCTCACGGCTCAGCTTGGAAAAGATCACGACACCGATCTCGCCGTCGCGTTTCTTCTCGGCCGCGTTGCCGATCCGGCCGCTGTCGCGGCTTTGACCGAGTTGGAGCGGGCCACGGCTTCAAAAGACATCAAGCGCGAAGCGCGCCGCTCGCTCTTCAAGCTGGCGCAGAGAGGGATGAATATTCCACGGGCCGAGGAGACGCGCTCCGTCTCAATGCGGACCGCGCTCAAGGTCGGGACCGAGATCGAAGGATTTATCTCTTCGGTTGACGGTACGGGAGTGCGCCTGGTCTGGCTGACCAAGCCGCAACCGGAAAGCGGGCTTCAATTGCTCCAGGGGATGGTGAGCGACCGCGTGGGACTGGCGCACATGAGCGGTTCGTTCGTCAAGCGTAAAGAGCTGCGCGAGAGAGCGCAGACGATCAAAGAGAGCCACGGCGTTTCGATGATCCCCGTGCCGTGGGAGTACGCCGATCGAATGCTCCACGAAGGCTATGAAAAAGCCAAGGCTCTGGGCCAGGGTGAGACGGAATATTTTTTGTCTCTTCGATCCGTCTTTAATCCGCTGAAGCTCAAGCCCGCGCCGCATCCGGTCTACGATCGCCTGAGCGCGGAGAGCGCGCAGGCCGAGGCATGGCGCGAGCGCTCGCGGCGGCTACTCGACGAGCCGGAATTTCGTTTCTGGATCTTGGACGAAGATTGGCTGAAGCCTTACCTGGAGCGAGTCGAGGAAGCGCAGGGCAGCCGTCTCGTCCTCAACGACGCTCAGAAAGCGGAGCGCTTCTCCGCGATCGTCCGCGACGCGGCGCGGGAGATTTTCACCGGCGAGACCGGGCGCATCTTCACGAGAAGAATGGAAGACATGGCGCTCTATCTCCTGCAGACCGGGCGCGCGGAGCCGGCGCGGCTCGCGCTTGCGGTCGCGCTGCAACTCGCGGAAGGCGAAATCGGCATCCTGGATATATCTTTCCTGCCCGGCCTCGTGCAGAAGAGTATGGCTTTCTATCTCAGCCAGGCGAAGGAAAAAGCGGCGGAGGAGCCGTCGCTCATCGTCAAGCCTTAAGCGATCGAGCGGCGATTAAGCAGCATCAGGCATGGCAGCAAAAAGAAATTACCGGAAGCGGGATGCCGGCACTTTAAGAATCAAGAGGGAAGTTCCCTACAGCAGCCCGCGCGGAAAGATCTTGCCGCTTCACATCTCGCGCTCTTAATCCAGCTTGAAGTTTAGCAGCTGCTGCTCGACCGAACCTTCTTCGCGGTAAATTTTGGATTTGACGAACCATCGGACCTCCG
>CAZNES010000017.1:0-66082 GCA_964572145.1 uncultured Syntrophobacteraceae bacterium | reverse complement strand
AACAGCTCGATGATGTGGCTATAGCTTGCCGATATGACGAAGACCGTTACGGCCATGAGCAACGCCAGGGGAAGCGCGAGAAAAAAATGCTGGCCTAAAGCGAGATAGGCCTCTTCCGGACCGTAAGCCGACGAGCTCAGGCCGTCGGCGCCAAGCCCGACCCACGCGAGAAAAGCAACCAGGGAAATCTGGTGAAAGACGCCGGGGTCCAAGGGGTCCTTGGGTTTCCCGAGCAAAATATTTTTGATGGATGGAAGGGTCGGGCTTTTCATATGCCGCCGGAAGAAATTTCGGCGGTGTTTCAACGCTAGCAAGCGAGGGAGAAGTTGCCTAATTAAAATCCGGCCTGAAGGGATTAAAAAAACGTTAACGGGATCGGCTCCCCGCGCTGTTTCATCTTGATTCTTCGGATCGATCGTCGTAGGGTAATGTTGCGCAGCGATTCCGCACGGTTGGTAAAAAAGAATAACGAACGGATGTCGATTGCTGATAGCCGGGTCCTGTGCAAGGCGGTCCCGCAAACCCCGTCAGGTCCGGAAGGAAGCAGCGGTAGCGGCGTTTCCCCTGTGCCACAGGGTAGCCTGGCTGTCAGCAATGAACATCCGGCTTCGCTTCGCTCAGCATCTCAGATTGCAAATCTCAGATTTCAAATTTGCAATTTGAGATTTGAGATCCCGAAGGGCTTAATGTCTTATCTAGTTCTTGCCCGGAAATGGCGCCCGCAGCGGTTCGAAGACATCGTCGGCCAGGGCCACGTCACGCAAGTTCTGCGCAACGCCATCGGCGCCGGCAGGATCGCCCACGCGTATCTCTTCACCGGCGTGCGCGGCGTCGGCAAGACGACCGCGGCGCGCATTCTCGCCAAGGCGCTCAACTGCGAAAAGGGACCGACCGCAAATCCGTGCAACGAATGCTCTCAGTGCGTCGAGATTACGGAAGGAAGATCCCTGGACGTCTACGAGATCGACGGCGCCTCCAACCGCGGCATCGACGAGGTCCGGCAAATCATCGAGAACGTCCGCTACCAGCCCGCCCAGAGCCGCTTTAAAATCTACATCATCGACGAAGTGCACCAGGTCACCAAGGACGCGTTCAACGCGCTCTTGAAAACCCTCGAAGAGCCGCCGCCGTTCGTCAAATTCATTTTAGCCACCACCGAGCCGCATCGCCTTCCCGAGACGATTCTCTCGCGCTGCCAGCGCTTCGATTTTCGGCGCATCGCGACGCGCGAGGTCGTCGAGCGGCTCGGCGACATCGCCGAAAAGGAATCGCTTAGCATCACCGGCGGCGCTCTTGTGCTGCTCGCCCGCGAGGCCGAGGGCAGCATGCGGGACGCGCAGTCGCTGCTCGAACAGATTCTTTCCTATGCCGCGCCGGGAGCGGGCCCGACGGAGATCGACGAGCGTCTCGTCGAAGATATTTTGGGCGTTACGGAGCGCCGCGTGTTGTACGAAATTTCCCATGCCGTAATTGCCGGCGATGCCGGGACGTGTGTCGACCTCGTCGCTCGGGTGGTCAATCAGGGTAAGGACGTCACGCGGCTCTCGAAAGAGCTGGTCGAGCATTTTCGCAATCTGCTCGTGCTGTGCCTTACGAATAAGCCGATAGGGGAAACGGGCCGGCCACCGCTGGGTGCAGGACTGCTTCATCAAGTTTTAGACTTGCCCGACCAGGAGATCGAAGATCTGCGGCGTCAGGCAGCCGATCTCTCCACCGATGCTTTGCTGGACTATTTTAGATTCATGGCCGAAGGGGACGAGGAGGCGGCGCGCTCGCCTTATCCGAGGTTTGCCCTGGAGGCGACGCTGATCCGGCTGGCGACGTTGCCGGCGACGCTCCCCGTCGGCGAGCTTCTCGAACGGTTGGAGACGTTGGAGAAAAAATTGTCCGGCGGCGGAAATTCGATGGCCGCGCCATTGCGCGCCGCCGCGCCGCAAGCGGTGAAAACGGCCGCAGTCCCGCAGACAATTCCGTCCGCGCGCGGCGCCGGCCAGGATTCGGGCGGCGACGCGACGGAGGTGTGGAAAAAATTCGTCGCGTTCGTCACGCAGGAGAAAAAGTTTCTGGCGGTTCATCTGGAGCAGGCGCGGCCGCTCGCTTTGCCGCCGGGGCCGCTCACGCTTGGGGTCGAAGAGCGCCATCTGAATTACTTGCAAGACCCGGAACATCTCTCGCTGTTGAAGGATTTCGCGCGCCGTTTTTTTTCGGCGGAAGTCTCCGTCTCGATCGCGCCCCTCGAGGAAAAAAAACCGCGGAGCGAAGAAGCGAAGAACGATCCCGAAGCGGGGAACGATGTAGTCCGGGAGGCGCTCAGAATCTTCGGCGGCTCCGTCAAACGGGCGGATTAACCCTCACCCCATCCCTCTCCCTAGCAGGGAGAGGGTGAAGGGTGAGGGTAGGCGCACGGCAAGCTGTTGTGACAGATATCCAGCGGCGTTAGTTGAGAGAAAGGAAGCGTCATGGCTCAAGGCTTCGGCGGAATGGGAAATCTTTTCAAGCAGGCGCAGGAGATGCAGGCGAAGCTGGCGCGCACGCAGGAAGAGCTGGCGCGGCGCACCGTCGAGGCCGCGGCGGGCGGCGGCATGGTGCGGGTGACCGTCACCGGCCAGCTCGCCTTGGCGTCGATAAAAATCGATCCGTCGGTGGTCAACCCCGAGGACGTGGAGATGCTCCAAGACCTGGTCCTCGCCGCGACCAACGAAGGGCTCAGGCTGGCGCGCGAAATGGCTGCGGAAGAGATGAGTAAAATCACCGGCGGCATGAAAATACCGGGGCTCACGCCCTGAGTTTTAAGTTTTGCATATCATTCAAAACTCAAAATTTAAAATTCAAAATTATTTTTTATGGCTAACTATCCCGCGCCGCTGGCGCGTCTTGTTAAATCGCTGTCCAGGCTTCCCGGCATCGGCGAGAAGACGGCCGCCCGTCTGGCTTTTTACATGCTGAAAGAAAAAGCCGAAGATATGCAGGATCTGGCCGATAGCATCGCCAGGCTCAAGCGCGAGATCGGCCTGTGCCGCACGTGCTTCGGACTCAGCGAGGTCGATCCTAACCGCTCCGACGACACGCAATGCGCGGTATGCCTGGATTCCCGGCGCGAGCGGGAGAAGATTTGCGTCGTAGAGGAGCCGTCGGACATGATGGCGGTGGAGAAATCGCAGGAATACAAGGGGCTCTACCACGTGCTTCACGGCACCATTTCTCCGCTCGACGGCGTCGGACCCGACGCGCTCAAGATCAAAGAGCTGCTCGAGCGGCTCGGCGCGGGCGTGCGCGAAGTGATCGTCGCGACCAACCCGACGGTCGAGGGCGAAGCGACCGCGCTCTATCTCTCCAAGACGCTCAAGCCGTTGGGAATCACCGTGACGCGGATCGCGCGCGGCCTGCCGATGGGCGGCGACCTCGAATACACCGACGCCGTGACGCTCGGCAAGGCATTCGAAGGCAGGAGGGAAATTTAGCAGGATGCTCATAAAGCCTCATATGCCACAGCCCGGCAACGGCGGGCGTTACGAAGACGCGCTTGGCCTGCTTCGCGTCAACGTACTAGAGGAGTACGCCTCCGCTCGCAGACCTTCGCGCGCCTCGCCTCTGAGAGCTTTCTGAGCATCCTAGTTTAAAATACATGCGCCGCAGACTCTGTCTTGTAATTCTCATGCTTTTTCTCGCCGGCTGCATTCCGGTAGGAAGAGATTTTGCTACTTTTCCCGTCGAAAAGCTCCAGCCCAACGTCACCACCAAAGAGCAGGTCTATGCGGCTTTCGGCGAGCCGGTGGAGCGAGGCTCGGACAGCGGCAACGAAAGCTGGACGTATTATTACTATCTCTATTCGGTCGTCGGGCCGCAACGGCAGAAGCGGTTGCACGTCATCTTCAATCAGGACGGCACGGTCAAGGATTTTTCATTCAGCGCGGGCTGAGCGCGGCATGAAATCCTACACCGAGTATCTCTCGTTCCAAACCAAAAAACAGCGCGAGTTCGTCAACATCACCGCAAAGGCGGGGGAGATCCTGGAGAAGAGCCGGATCAAGGAAGGGATGATGCTCGTTTCCGCGATGCACATCACCGCCGGCGTTTACGTCAACGACGCCGAGGACGGGCTCATCCAGGACATCGAGGAGTGGCTTGATCGTCTGGCACCCGAAGGCGTGGACTACCGCCATCATCGAACCGGCGAGACCAACGGCGACGCCCACCTCAAAAATCTCCTCATTGGCCACCAGGTGATCCTGCCGATCACGCAGGGGAAGCTCGACCTCGGTCCCTGGCAGCAAGTTTATTATGCGGAGTTCGACGGCCGGCGCCGCAAGCGCGTGATCGTGAAAGTGATCGGGGAATAAATCCGAAGCCCAGCGGTTTAATGGATCGACTTACGCTCTTCGGTTTGTTCGCGGTGACGGCGATGCTGGTATGCTACGCGCTGGAGGACCGAAGCCCGAAGTTTATTCTCGCGTTTGCGGCGTCTTGCGCTCTCGGGTCGGCTTACGGTTTTCTCCAAGGCGCCTGGCCCTTCGGAGTGGTCGAAGGGATTTGGTCGGTCGTCGCCGTGCGTCGTTGGTGGCGGATAGGGAACAGCCGGTGAGCGGCGATCATTCAAGGCTGAGGATGAAAAAGAAAGTCCTGTTCGTTTGCGTTCACAACAGCGCCGAGGAGTTTTGCGGCTCGGGCTGTCGCGCCGTGGCCTAAGGAGATCTTTTTTACTCTCGCCTGTTGCCTATCGCCTCAAGCCTTCTTCTTCCTCCGGCAATAAAACCCGCACCGTAGTTCCCTTTTGAATTCTGCTCTCGATCTTGAGCTGCCCGTGATGGGCCTGGACGATGTGCTTGACGATCGCGAGTCCCAGCCCGGTTCCGCCGAGCTCGCGCGAGCGCGTCTTGTCCACGCGATAAAACCTCTCGGTCAGCCTCGGCAGATCTTTTTCCGCTATGCCGCAACCGGTGTCGGCGACCGCGATTTCGATAAAGCAAGGATTTGGAGTTGGGAATTGGGAATTAGGAATCGGGGAAATCCGCGCGGAGACGTCGATGGCGCCCTTGTCCGTGTATTTCACCGCGTTGTCGATCAGGTTGATCAAAAGCTGCTGCAACCGGTCCGAGTCTCCGAGAATAGGGGGGAGGTCGGGCTCGACGTTCTGAGACAGCGCGATCCCTTTTTTTCGCGCCTGGTCGCCGAATATCTCCAGGACGCCTGAGATCAGGTCGTTGGTCTGAAGGCGCTCTTTGGCCATTTGAATCTTGCCGGACTCCAGGTCGGACAAAGCGAGCAGATCGTCGATGAGCCTGCCGAGCCTTTCCGAATGGCGATAGATCACGCCGAGAAAATGCTCCTGATCATTGGGATCGGCCGGCGGCGAGTGGAGCAGGGTCTCTGCGTAGCCGCGAATGGCCGTGAGCGGCGTGCGCAGCTCGTGCGAGACGTTGGCGACGAAGTCCGAGCGCACGGTTTCGAGCCGCTTGAGCTCGGTGACGTCGTGGAACACGAGCACGTAGCCGAGAGACTTTTCGTCCGCGCCGCGTAAGCTCACCGCGTTAACCCGGAACCACGCGCAGCCGTCGAGCGCGATTTCCTTCGTAAAGCACTCGTTCCTGCAATCGCAAGCCAAAATTTCTTCGATGAGCTTTTTCATCTCCGGATGGCGCGAGATTTCCATGAGAGAGGCGCCGCGCAGGTCGTGGTTGGCGGCAAGGTTGAACATTTTCTGCGCGTTCTCGTTCAATAGGATGAGCCGCCCCTGGGTATCGACGACCAGAACCCCTTCGGTCATGCAGCGCAAAATCGAATCGACCTTCTCTTTTTCTCCGACGACGCCCTTGATTTTCTCTTGAATGCTGCGGCTCATCTCGTTCAAGTTCCGCTCCAACAGGCTGAGCTCGTCCTCCCGGCCGATGGTAATCAGTAGCGGAAAAGAGCCTCTGGACACCTCCTCGGAGAATTCGACCATCCGTTTAACTCTCTTCTCCAAGTGACGGGAAAAGAAGAAAGCCAAAAGAAGTCCTAAGCCCGAGAACATCAGGAGCCCGAGGAGAATGGCGTGGCGGATGGACCGCTCCGTCGCTTCGATGGCATTCAACGGAATAGAGAGC
This sequence comes from uncultured Syntrophobacteraceae bacterium, assembly GCA_964572145.1. GTDB lineage: Bacteria > Desulfobacterota > Binatia > UBA9968 > UBA9968 > JAJPJQ01. The sequence goes on along the minus strand of CAZNES010000017.1, from coordinate 59,999 downwards.
CGGATGATCCTTGCCGGTTTGTCTTTGCCGTCGAGGACGGCTTGGTAGAGCATCTCATGCCGGACGGTCGTGCTGTAGCGGGTGCTCGTGCCGGCGCCCTTGGACAGCGCTTCCAGAACTTCGGGCCTGGTCCCGTGATTCTCCATGGCCGTCGAGGATTCTTCGGAGTCGCCCAGCACCTTCCCGTCCAGGGCGATCAAGGTAATGCGGACTCCGAGGTCTCGCTCCAGCTCGCGGCAGATTTGATCCAAAGCGTTTCCGTCCAATCCGGGCGGAAGCAGACGGCTTACGATTTTCGCCTCATCCCGCATCTTCGCGGACAGGGAGGAGACGTGAAAATCTTTCACGACGGAGGCGGCGTAGAGATAAAAAAGGACGGATAAAAGGAGAACGACGGCGAGGTAGGAGAGAAACAGCTTGACGACGACTTTACTTTTCCAGGGCCTTTTCATCGAATTTGTAGCCTACTCCCCGGACGGTGAGCACCCACTCCGGCTTACGATCGTTTTTTTCGATCGCCTTTCTGAGCCTTCGGATATGAACGTCGACGGTCCGCGGATCGACGAACACCTCGCCGCCCCAGACGCGGTCGAGAAGCTGATCGCGATTGAGGACACGGTTGGGATTTTGCACCAGAAAGCGCAGAAGCTCAAATTCCTTGAGGGTGAGGCGCACCGCTTTTCCCCGGACGTAAGTTTCATAGGTCGAGAAGTTGATCTTCAATAAGCCCTTTTCGTAGGCTTCGCTTCCTGCGGCCGCCGCCGGCGCGTCGGTGCGGCGGAGGATCGCCTTGACGCGCGCGACCAGCTCGCGCGGGCTGAAAGGCTTGGTGAGGTAGTCGTCGGCGCCCATTTCCAGGCCCACGATGCGGTCCGCTTCGCCGGCTTTGGCCGTCAGCATGAGGATCGGGATGCGCGCCGTCTCGGGATGCTCGCGCAGCCACCGGCACAGTTCTAAACCGGACAAACCGGGAAGCATGAGATCGAGAATGACCAGGTGAGGCTTCTCCCGCTGGATGAGCTTGAGTGCTTTTTCTCCGTCCTCGGCTTCCAGCACCGCGAAACGCTCCTGGGCGAGGTTGTAGTGGACGAGCTTGCGGATGTCGGGCTCGTCTTCGATGACGAGGATTTTTTTAGCGGCCATGGGAGTCGTTATTCGCTGCCGGTTATTGATTACGGGATCGACGAGCATACGGCCGACGTTGACAATGCTAGATCGATTGCGGAATTACTTTCATGTGCCGGATGCTCTTGCCTTTTACCATAAATACGACCATCTCGGCGATGTTGGTCGCGTGATCGGCGATCCGTTCGAGATACTTCGAGATCGAGCTGATCTTCATCGCCCGGTTGATCGTGTGCGGATCTTCGATCATGAAGCTGATCGTCTCGCGGAAGATCTGGCTGTTGAGATCGTCCACTTCCTGGTCGTCTTTACAGACTTTCAAGGCGAGGTCCGTATCTTCCCGCACAAAGGCGTCGAGACTCTCGCGGATCATGCGCTCGGAGATCCGCGCCATGCGCGGGATGTCGATGTAGGGTTTTAGCTGCGGCTCCTCGTTCAGCTCCAGGGCGCGCTCGCAGATGTTGACCGCCATGTCGCCGATGCGCTCCAGGTCGGTGGTGATTTTCAAAGCCGTCGTGATGAAGCGCAGATCGCGCGCCGCCGGCTGGTGCAGCGCGAGCAGTTGAATGCACAGATCGTCAATCTCCACGTCGAGGCGGTTCACCTCGTGGTCTCTTTCGATGATCGTCTCCGCCAGCGCCGAGTCCCGCTCGACGAGCGAGCTGACCGATTTTTGGATCTGGTCCTCGACCAAACCGCCCATGTAGAGAATATCCTCGCGGAGCTTCTTCAGGTCTTCTTCGTATCGTTTATCGGTATGTTGGGATAGCATCGTATTCTCCCTTTTAGCCGAACCTTCCCGTAATGTAGTCTTCGGTCTGCTGCTTCTCGGGATTGGTGAAAAGTTTGGCCGTCTCGCCGAATTCTATCAACTCACCCAGATAGAAGAAAGCCGTGATGTCGGACACGCGCGCGGCCTGCTGCATGTTGTGGGTCACGATCACGATCGTAAACGTGTGCTTCAGCTCGTGAATCAGCTCTTCGATCTTGGCCGTGGAGATCGGATCGAGCGCCGAGCATGGCTCGTCCATCAGCAAAACTTCGGGCTCAACGGCCAGGGCGCGCGCGATGCAGAGACGCTGCTGTTGACCTCCGGAAAGGTCGGAGGCGCTCTTGTGCAAGTTGTCCTTGACCTCGTCCCACAAAGCCGCTCGCTTGAGGTTTACCTCCACCGCCGCATCCAGCCGTCTGCGGTCATTGATGCCGACGATTCTCAGCCCATAGACCACGTTTTCATAGATGCTCTTTGGAAAAGGGTTCCACTTCTGAAAAATCATCCCGACGCGGCGACGGAGAGTGATGACGTCGGTCGACGTATCATAGATCTCGCTGCCGGCGAGCTTGATGCTGCCCGTGATGCGGACGTTCGGGATGAGATCGTTCATTCGGTTCATGCACCGCAAAAGCGTCGTCTTGCCGCAGCCCGACGGGCCGATGAAGGCCATGGCCTTCTTTTCCGGCACGTCGACGTCGATGGATTTGAGGGCGCGCGTTGAGCCGTAATAAAAGTCGAGCTGCCGCACTTCTATGATGGATCTGCCGATTTCGGACGCGGTCTTTGCCGCCGGCGTTTTAGTCGCCAGGTCCGGCTCAAGCTTGATCTCGGGCATCTCTATCCGCGGCTCAACTTGCATCTTATCTCCCATCGGCTCGCTCCTCGCGGTTTACCATCGGATTCGCTTGCGGAAGCGGTAGCGCAAGTAAATGGCGAGACCGTTCATCGCCAGAGTCATCAGCATGAGTATCAATCCGGCCGCCGCCGCGTTCAAATGAAATTCCTCTTGCGGGCGCGAAACCCAGTTGAACATTTGAATCGGCATCACCGTGAAGGGAGACATGAGCCAGTCGAACGAAACGAAGGGGAACTCCGCCTTCACGGGAGAATCGGGCAGAAAGGCGATGAAGGTCAGCGCGCCGATTGTGATCAGCGGAGCGGTTTCTCCGATTGCTCTGGACAGCGCGATGATCACGCCGGTCAAAATTCCTCCCGTCGAGTAGGGCAGCACATGGTCTTTGACCGTCTGCCATTGGGTCGCCCCCAGCGCGTATGCCGCTTCCCGCATGCTGCCGGGAACGGCACGCACCGATTCGCGCGTGGCGACGATGACGATGGGAAGAATCAACAGCGCGAGAGTCAACCCGGCGGTCAGAACGCTGTGGCCCAGGCGAAGTTGATACACGAACAGGCCGAGCGCCATGAGTCCGTAGACGATCGACGGAATCCCGGCGAGATTGGCGATGTTGATTTCGATGAGCGCAGTGAGCCAGTTTTTCGGCGCGTATTCTTCCAGGTAGACTCCCGCGGCTACGCCCAGCGGAACGGCGGTCAGCGCCGTCACGAGCATGACGAGCGTCGTTCCCACCCATGCCGAGAGAATCCCCGCCTGCTGTGGGAAGCGCGAGGGGAAAGAGCTAACGAACTGCCAGCTCAAGCGGCTTCCGCCGTCGATTGCCAGGTCGACGATCAGCGCGGAGAGTGTCATCAGGCCGATTAAAGTCGCCAGCAGGCCGACGATTGCGAACGCGGCGTCGAAAAACTTGCGCCGCGTCGTTCTCGTGCTCGGACCGCTCAGAATCTGCTCCATCTCAGTAAATCTCCCGGAATTTTTTGCGCAGCAGGTAGCCGGCAATGTTAAAGACCAGCGTCATCAGCATCAAGGTCAAGCCCGCGGCGAATATACTCTGGTAAGCGACGCTGCCGTGGGGCAAATCGCCCAGACTCACTTGCACGATGTAGGCCGTAATAGTTGCGGCGGGCTCCAGCGGATTCAACGTGAGGTTGGGCTGCTGGCCGGCAGCGATGGCGACCACCATCGTCTCGCCGACGGCGCGCGAAAATCCCAGGACATAAGCCGAGGCGATGCCGGAGATAGCGGAGGGAAGCAGCACGCGCAGCGCGGTCTGGAGCCGCGTCGCGCCCAAGGCGTACGAGCCTTCTCGAATGTGCGCCGGCACCGCCTTCATCGCGTCTTCGCTGAGCGAGCTCACGTAGGGAATGATCATGATGCCGATCACGATGCCCGCGGCGAGCATGTTGAAGCCGGGAAGGTTCGGCAGGAAGCGCTGCAGCAAAGGGGTGACGAAGAGCAGGGCGAAATAACCGAAGACGACGGTCGGAACGGCGCTGAGCATTTCCAGCGCGGGCTTGATGATCTCGCGCACTTTGTTGCTCGCGTACTCGCTCAGAAAGATCGCGATCACGGTGCCGAGCGGCAACGCGACGCCGAGCGCGACGGCGGAAGTGACGATCGTTCCAGTCACCAGCGGCATGATACCGTAGTGCGGATCGGCGAACAGCACCGTCCACTGCGTATCGGTGAGAAAATCTATGAGGGAGACCTGCTTGAAAAACACCAACGACTCGTAGAGAAGGATGCCCACGATGCCCACCGTGATTCCGACCGACGAAAGGGCGGATAGGAAAAGCAGCGCTTCGATGACCCTTTCACCGAGCCGGCGCATCGGGATGCGCGCGAGAATTTTTTCACGGGCGGTCGCCGCGTCTGCGTAATTCGACAAATCCATCGTGTTGTTTCAACTCCAGGGCGCGATGTCAGCCGTAGGCTGATCAGCCTTAGGCTGAAATCGCCGCGCCCCTACGTTAGAACTTCGCCTCCCTCTTGAGCAGATCCTCGATCTTGACGCCCACCTGTGCTTCGCCGTCGAATACCGTTCCGAGCTTGCCTTTGCGGAAGTGCTCGATACCCATGGTGTACGCGCTGGCGGGAAGCGCGACGTATTTGACCTGCTTCACGAGATTGGCCGCGTTCTGCATGTAGAACTCCACGAAATCTTTGACCTCGGGTTTTTCGGCGGCTTTTTTGCTGATGTAGATGAAGATCGGCCGGGAGAGCGGCTGATAGGTTCCGTCCTCGACCGTCTTGGGCGAGGGCAGCACCGGACCGTTGCCGCCGTCGATGGCCACCGCCTTTAACTTTTTCTGGTTCTCGATGTAGTAGGCGAAGCCGAAATATCCCAGGGCGTTTTTGTCGTTCGCGATGCCCTGGACGAGCACGTTGTCGTCCTCGCTCGCCGTGAAGTCGCCGCGGCTGGCTTTGGCCTTGCCGACGATCGCTTCGGTGAAATAGTCGAAGGTGCCGGAGTCGGCGCCGGGACCGAAAAGCTTCAGCGGAGCGTTCGGCCATGACGGGCGGACTTGGTTCCAATGCGTGACTTTACCCTGCGCGGAAGGCTCCCAGATTTTCTTGAGATCGGCTACGGTCATCGACGTAATCCAGTCGTTCTTGGGATTCACCATCACCGTCAGCGCGTCGTAAGCAATCGGCAGCTCGATGTATTGGATGCCGGCCTTCTTGCAGGTTTCCATCTCCTCTTTGAGGATCGGGCGAGAAGCGTCGCTGATGTCGGTCTCGCCACGGCAGAATTTCTTGAAGCCGCCGCCGGTGCCGGAGATGCCGACGGTCACTTTGATCTTGCCCTTTTTTGCCTTCTGGAATTCTTCAGCCACGGCCTCCGTGATCGGGAAGACGGTGCTGGAGCCGTCGATTTGAACGATTTGCGCCTCTGCGGGCATGGCATGGGAGAGAGTGCATAGAACCAGGGCGAACAGTATGTTGCGATTCATTTTGATCTCCTTCGTTGTTGTTTATATCGGCATTGTTACGAGCATGTTACGTACCGATGAATTCGGGATTACACGGACTCCGGCAGCGGAGCGCGGTTGCTTTGCTCGGCGTGAACGGGAAGGCGGTTGGTCTCACGCCGCTCAAGATAAAATTCGGATGTTACGGGCAAATGGAGCACAGGTTAAAAAATAAAAAGAAAAATATTTCTCTTTATATCCGTTCCAAGCTCTGGTAATCCGGCTGTAATGAATTTCTGGAAATATCTCGGCGCGGAGAGGCTTCAACCTGAATCGCGGCGCAAGCTGGGAATCGTCGCGCTGCTCTACTTTATTCAAGGCGCTCCGGTGGCGATTCTTTGGGAGGCGCTGCCGGTGTACTTGCGGCTACAAGGAATTTCTCTCCGCGCGATCGGCGGCCTGCGCCTGCTGGAGCTTCCCTATTCGCTGAAATTCTTTTGGTCGCCGCTCGTTCATCGTTACGGCGACCGCAGGCTTTGGGTTTGCGGCTGCATGTTCGGCGTCGCGCTCGCGGTCGGTTTGCTGCCGATGGTCGACGCGGCGCATCCGGGTTTGCTGCTGCTCGGTCTTCTGCTGGCGTTGACCACGCTCTCGGCGACGCAAGACGTGGCGATCGATTCTTACACTGTCGGTCTCGTCACGCGGGAGGAAGAGGGCGCGGCGAACGGCGTGCGCGCGTCGGCGTATCGCGTCGCGCTGGTCGCGATCGGCGGCGGCACGGTTTTGCTCGCTTCGGTATTTCCGTGGGGCGCGCTTTATTTCTCTGCTGCGCTCGTCTTCGCGCTGTTGGGCTTTTCGGTTTTGCTTTCGCCGCGGCTCGATCTGCCGGAGGAAGCGCGTTCGCACTGGCTGGCGGGCTTTACGGATTGGATCGGAACCTGGAGCGCGGTTCCGCTCGTGCTGTTCGTGCTCACTTATAAATTGGGCGAGTTTGCAATCGGCCCGATGGTGAAGCCGTTCTGGGTCGATCAGGGAAGGTCGGTCTTCGAGATCGGACTCGTGCCGACGACTTTCGGCATCGTGCTCAGCGTGGCGGGCTCGCTCGCCGGCGGCGGCTTCATCTCGCGCTACGGAACTTTTCGCGGCATCTGGGCGCTGGGTTTATTGCAGGCCGTTTCCAATCTCGGCTACGCGCTCGTCGCCTGGGGCGAGCTGGGACGTGCCGGACTTTATAGCGCCTCGGTGATCGAATCTTTCACCGGCGGACTCGGCACGGCGGCGTTTCTCGCCTTTTTGATGAACGTCTGCGACAAAGAGCACGCGACCGTGCAGTACGCTTTTCTCTCTTCGGTCTTTTCGCTGGCGGGCCGGCTTGTCGGTGGAATCAGCGGGATCGGCGCGGAGCGGTTGGGTTACGGCAACTATTTCGCGTTGACGTTTCTTATCTCTTTGCCGGCCTTCTTGTTTCTTCCCTGGATCAAGAAGTGGATTCACGAGAAAGACATTGAGTGAGAGAGTGATAGAGACGTCCAGGGGTGGGAGGGCGATGGTGGGATTCTTTCTCTTCGACGAAGCGCGCCCATTCCTTTAATGACCCGGCTTCTGCAACGCATCCATGCGGTCCTTAATCACGCGACTCATTTTCTCGTCGGGCCGAAGGTTGAGCAACGCGTGATACTCGCGCAGCGCCTCGAGACGATAACCGGCCAGGTCGTAAAGCCGCGCCAACATGAACCGAGCGGAACTTTCCCCGGGGTTTCGTAACAGGAAGCTCGTCAACGTCTTCTCGGCTTCGTTCAACCTTCCCATGAGGGCCAACACGCTGGCTGATTTGAGCGTGGGCTGCGCGTAATCCGGCATCAGCTCCGCCGCGCGCCGGTAAGACTCCGCGGCGCGGGGTAAATGATCGTTCGCTCGCGACCGGTCTCCCTGAAGCTCCAATGAAAGGGCGTAGAGCGAGTACTTGAAGGCTGCGTCGCGCGGCTTGCCGGAGACGGTATCCCAAAGCCAAAAATGCGCCGAGCAAAGCAGTGAGCCGACGATCGGATTGTTTAGCCGCGCGAAGTTTATTTCGATCGGCGGGAAGCTGACCCTGGGGGCGGCAGCGGAAGCGCCGTCGCAGAGCGTCCGGATGGGGAACGGATCGTCGAAATAGCGCAGGCGCAGGAGCCACGCATGGCCGCGCAGCGGGCTCAACGCGGGCAGGTAATAGGTTGCGATGTTGGGGACGAACCATTTCTTTCCGTCCTTCTCGACGTATTCATGGGCGGGCCGCCCGCGCACGTCGAGGGGAATTCGCGCTTCGTTGAGATCCACCACGTATCCCCATACGGAAAAAAAACTCAGCACGCCGAGCAGGTTGATCGCCACGCCCGCCGCCATGCACGCGACAAAGGGACCCATGGACCATCTTGCCGACTCCAGCAGCATGCCGGCGCAAAGAATCAACAACGGTAGCATCGGCAAGAGCAGGCGCGGCCCCCATGACGCGCCGCCTTCCCACGACCACCACTTTGCAGTCAAAATGATTTGCAGCAGGAACACCGACAACAAGAAAAGAGACTCCGGGCGATAGGCCCGGCGCATTTTCCAGAGAGACCATGGCGCCAGCAACGCCAGGGGAGCATAGAAGACGAGCCCTTTGTTGGGACCGACCAACAATCCGTAAAGCCCCTCGAATATCGGCGTCGTGAACTTTCCAGACTCACTGCCGTACCCGAAATCGAGCGCGGAGCCGAAGCGATATGCGTTGAGGGCTGCAATGATTCCAGTCCAAACGAGGAGTGGAAGCGCAAACCAGGCAAAATAACGCCGCCGCGTCTTTAGCGACGCGTCGAGGCGCGCCCATAAGTATAATACATAGCTCGGAATCAAAATGAGCAGCGTCGCTTTGGTGAGCACGGCAAATCCCAGCACAAAGCCGGCCGAGACGAGCAGGGTGTTCGATGGCGGCGAAGAGCTTAACGCACGAAGGAGGAGCCAAAACGCAGCGACGAGACATAGCCCCTGCAACGGTTCACTGAAGTCATAGGAAATGTAGGGCCAGGCGTAGCTTCCGAAGGCGAAACCGATCGCCGCCAAAAAACTTGAACGGAACAGAAATCCCAAATCGCACAGACACAAAGCGACCAGCAGAGCGGCGAGCGCGGTCACCAGCATGTTGGTCATCGGAAACAGCACATTGCTGCGGCCTTGGCCTAACGCTTTTTCGAGCGGAGCGGCCACAAGCAACGGAAGCTGTAGTACTACAGGGAATCCGAGCCCATATTTTCCGTAGTGGTCGGGCCGGATCATCGCGCCCGTGCTTGGGTCGAACTCGGGCCCAATCCCCAACTCGCCGAACTCGTGCAAGCTTACCGCCGTGTGAAACATGACTTGACCGTCGCTGATCAAACCGAAATATCTGTCGCTGAGCGTGCAGAGATAGCCCATGCAGATGACGAGAAAGAGCAGAACGTAGCGCAAATTCGCGCGCGTGGTCGTCGGCTCGAATCGGGTTGAGGGGTCGCGCGTCGAGACTGTTGCTTCGCTGGGTTCCATGTGGGTCTTTTTTAGGAGCTTACCTTTCGCGGCACCATAGAAGGATTATGGATTTTTCACAAACGTCGTTAAGATGAGCGCGGCCGGGCGTTTTCAGGTTAGTTCCGCCAGCAGCTTCTTCCACGCCGCGCGCTCGCGCGCCGGATCGACCAGCGGCCGCAGGCGCGCACAGTAGGACTTCAACTTCAGGTAAAATCGTCGATCGGATTCGGCGCGGCGAAGAAGGCGGCTCAGGCCGCGCGTATCGCCGAGCTTGAAATAACCCGGATAATTTTTCCCGAGCGTGCCGATGAGGCCGGGTATTTTGGACGCGGCTACCGGCACCGACGAGGCGATCGCTTCGGACAGCACGTTGGCGCTGCCTTCCATCCGAGAGGTGAGAGATAAAAGATCGCTGCTCGCCAGTAATCGTCTGGTTTTCCAATGCGGCAACTCTCCCAGCCAGCGATAGCGCGGATTGCGCCGCATCTCCGCGCGCGCCAGCCGTTCGCTTCGCTCACTCAGGGGTCGGCCGACGTGCGCGACGCGCAACATGGATGAAGCGGGAAGCAGGCGGGCCGCCATCGCCGTGCGCATGGGATCTTTTTCCGTACGCAGGTGGCCGATGACGCAAACCTTGAAAGCGTCGCTACGCCGCGGCGCGCCTTTGACCTGAGACGCGGACTGATAGATGACCCGCGTTTTCCGGCGCAGGCGGCGCGGCAATTCCGCCAAAGCCTGCGACTGAAGAACGACGATCCGGGTCGCCAGCTCGAGAGATTGCCTGGCGGCGGCGCTTGTGCGGAGGTCGCGATAGAGATCGGTGCCGGTCAACGCGACGATCAACGGCAGGTCCGGATACTGATTCCTGAAGAGGCGAATCGACGGCGCGCTTTTCCGCGCGTGCAGGGCGATGAGAAGATCGTACGCCTCGCCGCGATAACCCGCGTCCACGAAGACCCGATGGCCCAGGTGCTCTAAAATGCGCGCCCAGCGCAGCGCCGTGATGCTGTTGCCGTTGCGGTCGGCCGGGCCGGCGGGCGTGACGAGTCGGATCTTCATGGGCTGGAGCTAGAGAGCGCAAGTCCGAAAACCCGCCCACACGTCGCGGCGATCGGGAGTGTAGAAGTTCCGCAACGTGTTGCGGATGAGGCGCGCGCGCGTGGCCCAGCAGCCGCCGCGCAAAACCTTGTGCGTGCCGAACCAGGGCGCGGAATATTCTTTGTACGGATCGACGACGAAGCCGGGATAGGGCTGGAAGTCGCTCGCGGTCCACTCCCAGACGTTGCCGATCATCTGGCGGCAGCCAAAGGCGCTGTCTCCCTCCGGCAGCGCGCCGACTTCAAGTAGTCCTAAAGCGCGGCCATCGAGGTTGGCCCGCTCCGCTGTAGCAGGCTCGTGGCCCCAGGGAAATTTTCGTTTGCGCCGACTCGGGCGAGGCTCAACGGCGGCGGCCATCTCCCATTCCGCCTCCGTCGGCAACCTCCGGCCCGCCCATTTGCAATAGGCGTCCGCCTCATACCAGTTGACATGAATGACGGGAAGATCCTGTTCGAGCGCGACGTATCGATCGAAGATCCGTTGCATCCAACGGCCATCGGCTTCTTTTTCCCAATAGACCGGATGCTCGGCTTTCTCCGACGAGGAATCCGTTCCATACTTCAGTTCGCGGTTGAAAAATTTCGAGAAAGATCGATCTAGCACCGGCGCGCCGCCGGATTGCTGCCACCACCATCCTTCGCCGTTCCAAAATTCCCGCCTGCGATATCCGCCGTCGTTCACGAACGCGGCGAACTCTCCGTTCGTGACCGGCGCGCGCGCGATGCGGAACGGTGCGATGTCCACGGGATGGGCCCATTTTTCATTATCAAAGACAAAGAAAGCGCCGGGCGTCGCGCCCAGCATGAAAGTTCCGCCTGGAATTTCGGCGTCGCCGGGCAAAGCACCGCCATGAGGGAGTTTGTCCGTGACGCTCATCGAGCTCAATTTCGGCGCCGGGTAGCCGAGCGTTTGTCTCGTGTAGGCGAGCGCCTCACCGTGCATGTCTTCGTGGAAGAGAACGAGAAGATGGAAGTATATCTCTTCGGTTGATAGCTCGCGCGCGCCGAGTGCGTCCGCGACGCGACTCAAAACGGTCTCCATGTAGGAGAGAGTTTGTTCGCGCGACGGCAGCAGCAACTCCCAGCGCGTGTCGTGCGCGACGTCCGTGGAATTGTAAAGCGCGTCCGCGCCTTCAAGCAGCGGTTTTCCCCCGCCGAGATGGCGCAAGGTCCAGAACTCCTGGGTCCAGGCGACGTGCCCGATCTCCCAGAGCGGCGGATTCACGATCGCGAGCCGCGGCCCGATCATTTGCTCGTCGTTGAGATCGGCGACAAGCTCAAGCGTACGTCGCCGCGCGTCCTTGAGCAAGCGAACCAGTTCGACCGCCGATATTTTGGCAAGTTCCGTGTCCATCGCCTGCCAACGTTCTACGACACGCGACGATGCTGATCAAGAAGAGACGGCCTGAGATGCTCGGCTACGACGTAAGGAACTTTGCGGTGAGTTTCTCGAACTCCTCAGCCGCGTCCCATTGGGCGAGATGCTTGGCGTTGTCGAGCAGATGAAGGTTAAGAGCGGGGAAGCGTTCTTTGAGCGCGGCGGCTCGCGCGGCGGCCGAGCCGCGGTCCTGTTTTCCGTAGAGCATCAACAGCGGCACGGGAAGCCGGTGCAGCCGCTCCCATATCGGGACGTTCTCTTTGCTACCGCCGCCTCTTGGCGTCTTGCTTCGCTCCAGGAAAGCTTGAAAGTTTTTGCCGACGCTCATACGATGGCGTTTTTCCAAAACCTCCCGCGTGATCAACGATGGGTTGAAGAGAGTTTGTTCCAGCAACTTGCGTGAATCTTCGAGCGTCGGCTCCGAGCTGCCTCCTTCTTCTCCCTCGCCCGCGCCGCTCTTGCCGCCTTCGGCCAGCGGCGGGAGCAAGCTGCCGGTCGCGAGCACGACGACTTTGGAAATGCGCTCGGTGTGATCGAAGGCGAGTCCTATCGCCATGCCACCGGCTTGCGAGTGGCCGACCAGGCTCGCTTTCTTAACTCCCAAAGCCTCCATGAACTTAAGGATGAAGCTACGCCGATAAGCTACTGAATAATCTCCGGGATTGTCGGTAAGTCCGAAGCCCGGATGATCGAAGGCGAGCGCGCGCAGGCCGTGCCGGGCCAGCGGCGCGAGGTTGCGCTCCCAAACGTCCGCCGACGAGCCGAGAGAAGCTCCGTGGAGCAGCAGAACTGCCGGACCGCTTCCTTCTTCGAGGTAGCGGGTCTTGAGTCCATCGACTTCGACAAATTTCTCGGTCATAGGTGCCTCTTACCGTGATTTGATTTTTACCGCAGCGCCGCCTTTATGAAGCGCAGTTCCTCGATGAGCGAAAGATCCATGTGCTTCAACGGAGGAACTGCGGCAAATTTCGGATCGTCGTAAGCCATGGTTTTGAGCACGTTGCGAATGCCTTCTTCGGATGGATAGAGGTCGGGCTGCGCATGAGACCTGAAAACATTATAAGCGTATTCGAGCGCTTCTCGATCCTGTAACCTGAATACCCGGCCCATGACTTGGATCGAGTCTTCTTTGTTGCTCACGAGATATCGGACGGACTCCGCGAACGCGCTCAGAAAAGCTTTGATGGTCGGACGGCTTTTGGCCAGGTATGATTTTCGCGTCGTGATCAATCCTTTGGTGTACGGCATGGCAATCGGAATGACTTGCAATCCCAGCTTCTCGGCCCGTTTGGCGAACTCCGGCGCCGCGGGCGCCGCATCGATCTTTCCGGAGGCGAGCATCGAAAGCCGCGCCGAAGAGCCGCCGATGAAAATAATATCGGCGTCCTTGTTCGGGTCCAGACCTTCGCGCGCGAGCAACAGCTTCAAGAACAGGTGGCTCTTATCGAGCAAGCCGCCCGCCGCGAGTTTTTTGCCCCTGAGGTCTTTTACCGACTGGATTTTTTCGCGGCTGACGAGATTGTAAGGAGAGGAGTCGTCCCACGAGCCCAGTCCGATAATGTCTCCGCCCTGCTCGCCGACGAAGAACAGCTCAGGCGAAGATCCGGTGAAGAATTGGGTGCTGCCGCTGATGAGCGCGTTGACGTTGACCCGGCCGTTCGGAATGACGATCACCCTGACGTCCATGCCATATTTCGCGAAGATTCCCTTGGAGATGCCGATATGAAGCGGTATCGCGCCGGTCTGGCTGGCCGGCACGCCAACATTGATGATGGTCTGAGCCCACGAGGGCTGCGCAAATGCGGAAGCCAGAAAAAGCAGGCACGCAAGGAACGTTACGATTCCAATCTCCGTCGCTCTACGCATCGGAGACATCGATCAACACTCCGTCCGGATCGGCGAGATGGTATTTGCCGAAGGGGCACGAGGTGGTGAACAGCTTCAGCCTGGCTGCGCCTTCCGGCCCGCCGCCGACGGGGCTGGGGGATAGTCTGGGATTCCGTCCGATCAACGTCTCGAGATCCTTCTTGAATGCCTCGACGCTCTCCACTTTGAAACCGATATGTTCCGGCGCGGGCCGCTCGATGCCCGATCCCAGATAATCGTTGATGTTCCAGGGCATGACGACGAGCGTCACTCTGCCGTCCGACAAGTAATAGTTGGGATCGCTCGCCGGTTTTTCCTGCGCTCGCAGCTCGAAGACCTCGACGTAAAACTGCGCCAACGTTTCCGGCATGATCGTCCTGAGGCCGAAGTGAGAGATAAAGCGGTCCTGCTTCCAGTCGCCGTCTTCATAAACGTCGCGGCGGTTTTCCATTCCTTTCTGGGAAAGGTCGAAGACGTTTCCGGCGGGATCGTGCGTGCTCAGGCCCGCGAACGGTCTATTGCCGGGGCGCTTCAACACGTTGACCGACGGATACTTCGTCTTCATCCGCTCGATCACGATCCCGACGTCGTCCACCTCGAAGCCGAAATGGTCGAAACCCGCCTGCCGGCCGGCGCGGCGCGGGTTGATGTTCAGGCCGATGTAGCCGTCGCCGACGACGACGGCGCTCTCCGGTTTTGCCCTCGGCGAGGTTCTCAAATGAAATACCGCTTCATAGAAGCGCCCCATGAGGGTGTAATTTTCGCTGGCAATGGCCATGTGTTTAATTTGTGCACCCATTGGTTGTCCTCCTGTTCAGTCGTCCGGATTTCGATTCTCCCTCAGTATCCGGCTTGCGTCAAGCTCTTTTCCAGCAGATTCATCCAAGGTCGCAGTTCTTTTGCCCAGGGTTTGCGGCGATGTTGCGCCACGTAGCGTTGGGTGCTTGTCAGCGCCGCGATTTCGTTGGGCACAAGACGTAACCTTCGATTCTTATCTTTTTGTTCATTGAGTCGCTGGCAAAACTCTCGGATCGCGCGCCAGTGCGGAAGAGTGACTGCGCCGAAGCGTTGCTTGACGATCAGCTCCCAACTTTTCTCCGGATCGTAAGCCGCGGGCTCGGCCGCATAGTCGAAGCAGGTCGCGAGCGGAATGAAGCTCAGCGATTCCTGAAGCAGCGGATTGTTCAAGTAACCATATATATGCGCGGGAAGACCGGCATCCCGGCCCGTGAGCGGCCCCAGATGCATCTCCGCGCTCATGGAAAGATCGTTCACCGGGTAGTTGTCCCAAAGAATCAGCCGATGCTTAATCCGGCGCGCGACGCGGCGCGCGTCGGCCAGAGTAATTTTATTGCAGACGACCTTGGGTCCGGTCCAGCAACAGGCGACGGATGGCGGAAGTTGCTCCGCCATTTTTTCCAGGAAGTTTGCTTCGAACCGTCCGAAGACGCGCGCGAGCAGTGGATCGTCGGTGTAGTAGGAAGGGCAGATCCACCAATCGGTATCGCTCCAACGGACGGGCTGGTGTTCGAGGATTTTGGCAAGCCATACTCCCTCGGCGCGAGCGAGGCTGCCGCCGAACGTTCGACGGTCCGCCGCATAATCGAGGCGAGAAGGAATATCGTCGAAGAGAATCGCGAACGTCCTGACACCGGCGTCGTAAAACTGCGCGGCTTTGGCGAGTAAAACTCGGATGGGTTCATCGTCGCTGAAGCGCAGCCCTTTTCCCGGATGAAAGCCGTAGACGAAGTCGATTTTGTATTTTTGGGCGGAGCGGATGAGCCGCAGCATCTCTTTCCATTTTTTCCGCGGATACGGCCGGTCCCATTTCTCTCGATGGTAGGGATCGTCCTTCGGGGCGTACAGATACGTGTTCATGCCGCGCGCCGCGCCGACCTCGAACATCGCCGCTCGATGCGCCATGCTCCACGGCGGGCCGAAGAATCCCTCGACGATGCCGCGGCGCGGAAAGGTGGCGGCAAGATTCATGTGTTAGGAATCTGGCATACCGGAAGCTGCGCGGCAAGCCGGTGCCTTATTAAAGGTTGAAGGCCAAGGAGATCCTGTATAATATCGGGGCGTTTGACCGGCTCGATCGCATGAGATTCTCGCCCGCTAAAAGAGCACGGCTATTTTTCTTTTGCGTTTTTGGGTTTCCGGCGTTGTTTGCCGCCGATGCCATTAGCGCGGAGACGGGCGACATGGCCAAAATTCCCGTCGGGCCATTTACCATGGGGAGCGACGCCGGTCCCGCGGACGAGCGACCCGCGCATCGCGTCGAGGTGGCGGCATTTTCGATCGACCGGCTTCCCGTGACGAACGCCGGGTTCGCCGCTTTTCTAAATGCCGTCGGGCCGAAAAATTCCAGCAGCGAATCGCTTTACGACGTGGACGACGCGGACGCACGCATCCACCGACGCGAGGGAAAATGGACGGCGGACAAAGGTTACGAGAGCCATCCGGTCGTCGAGGTCTCGTGGATCGGCGCGCGCGATTATTGCTCGTGGTTAAAGATGAGACTGCCGACGGAAGCCGAGTGGGAAAAAGCGGCGCGCGGGACCGACGGCCGGAAATATCCCTGGGGCAACGAGCAGCCGGACGATTCGCGCGGCCGGTTCAATGCCGGATACAACAACACCGCGCCGGTGGATGCCTTTCCAAAGGGCGCGAGTCCCGACGGGGTCATCGACATGTCCGGCAATGCGTGGGAATGGGTGAGCAGCGCTTATCTGCCCTATCCTTATAATCCTTCGGATGGCCGGGAAAACTTAACGCCTGGTCCCGAACGCGGCACGAGGGGAGGAGGCCACGATTCTCCACCCGGGGAGCTGACGGCAACGCATCGCGGCAAGGGTTTGTCGCGTAATTTCCGCTCGGGACATCACAACATCGGATTTCGCTGCGCGACGTAGAAGCGCGAGACCGAAAATTGCTTCCGCTTTGCCGCTAAAACGGGTAGGAGATATGAATCCGTGGAAGTGAGCCTGTTCCTCTTAGGATTCGTCATCGGTCTGATGGTCGCCGTCCCCGTCGGGCCGATCGGTTTGCTTTGCGTCAACCGTACGCTGTCGAAAGGGCCGGCGTACGGGCTTTTCTCGGGCTTGGGAGTCGCTACCGCCGACGCCATTTCGGCCGGGATTGTGGCGCTCGGACTGACGTTGATTTCCAGTTTCTATATGAGCCATCAGATATGGCTCCGTCTGATCGGCGGAGTTTTTCTATGTTATGTCGGCTTTAAAATATTTATCACGCAACCTTCCGAGCCGTCCGCTTGGGACAAGGAGCAGAATCTCCTGCACGCTTACGCCTCGACGTTCTTTCTTACCTTCACCAATCCACTGACGCTGCTTTCTTTCGTGGCGATTTACGCCGGCTGGGGAGTGGAGGATCTCAACGGGCACTACCTCGCCTCGGCGACCCTCACCGCCGGCGTCTTCTGCGGCTCGGCGAGCTGGTGGGTGGTGCTGAGCAGCAGCATGCGCGCGCTCCGAATGATGTTCAGCCACAGCGGGCTCCGCTGGGTGCACCGGATTTCGGGCGCGATCATCGCGGGCTTCGGTTTTGTCGTGCTGCTCAGTTTGTTCCAAAGACTCAGAGGATGAAAACGTGGCGCAAGCGGAAACTGTCCGGTTAGATCCGGGTCCGAGCTCTGCGGCTTCGATTCCCGCCGCGCTTAATTTCTCTCTCGGCGGGCTTCACGTTCTCGTCAATCTATATCAATTCTTTTTTCTGCCGCTGTTTCTGCTTCCCTCGACCCCTTGGTGGGCGCTGACGCTCGTGCCGCTGGCTCTGCTCAACAATCCGTTTTGGAGCCTGCTGCACGAAGCGATTCACGACATGTTCCACCCGTCGCGGCGGTGGAACCGCGTCGCCGGGAAAGTCCTGGCGGTTTTTTTCGGGTCGCCGTTCATAGTCCTGCGCTTGAGCCATCTTCTCCATCACAAGCTGAACCGCTCGGCGGTCGAAGCGACCGAGCTGTATTCTCCGGAAAAAATCACCAGTGCCCGGGCTTCGCTCGGCTATTATGGCCACATCTTCGGCGGGCTGTATTTTCTGGAGATCGCCAGCCCGCTTTTGTTCTTCCTACCGCGCATCGCGCTCCGCCGCCTGGAGCGAAAGTATTTCAGCGGGGCCGACCTTTCCGGAAACTTGATGAAAGGACTGCTGCGCGACGAGGCGGTCCATGAGACGCGCGCGGACGGACTGCTAATTTTCGGTTTGTTGGCCGCAAGCGCGGCTTGTTACGGCGCTTATTGGCCGTTGCTTGCGGTTGTGTTTCTCGCCCGCGCCTTTTTCATCTCTTTTCTCGATAACGTGTACCATTACGGCACCCCGATCGACGATACGTTCTACGCGCGCAATCTGTCGCTCCCGGCGGTCTGCTCCGCGGGCCTGCTGAATTTCAACCTGCACGGCATCCATCACAGAAATCCCGCGATTCCCTGGATCGGGCTGCCGCAAGTGTTTCGGCAACAATCGATGCAATTCGAGGGCAATTATTTTTCGGCGGCGTTTAGGCAGTTCGACGGTCCGAGAACTCGATCGGAAATGTCGGGCTCGCCGGCTGGAAAGGATCGCCCCCCCTCACCTTAATCCTCTTCCCCGCGACGGGGGAGAGGGAAGGGTGAGGGGGCAGCAGTCTTAAAAATGGCTGAACATACCACCAATAAAAAACTCCGAGTCGGCGTCATCGGCGGCGGCTACGGACGGAACCACATTCTGGCCTATCGGGTGTCCGGCAACGTAGAGGTCGCGGCGTTTTGCCAGAGGAGGCGGTCCGAGGCGGAAAAAATCGCTGGCGAATTCAGCATTCCGAACGTCTTCACCGACTACCGGGAGTTGCTCCAAATGAAACAGCTCGACGCGGTGAGCATCGCCGCGCCGCCCAATCTTCATTGCCCCATAGCGCTGGAAGCGTTTTCCCGCGGGCTTCACGTCCTTTGCGAGAAGCCGCTGGCGCTGAACGTCGCCGAGGCCGAGACCATGGTCGCGAAGGCGCACGCGGCGAAGCGCGTTCACATGACGGCTTTCAATTTTCGCTCTATTCCCGCGGTTCGGCGCATGAAAGAGCTTTTGGAAGAAGGTTACGTGGGCGAAAGGATTTTCCATCTTGACGCGAACTGGCTCGTGGAAGGAAGGCTGGCTCCGGAAACTCCCTTCGGCTGGCGCCATAAAAAGGAAACCGCCGGCTTCGGAGTCTTGGGCGATACCGGGGTGCATATGATCGACCTGGTGCGCTGGCTCGCGGGGGACTTTCGCAAAGTATCCGGCCAGGCGACGATCTTCAACAAGGAGCGGCACCTTCCCGACGGATCGGGAAAGGGCGCCGTGACCGTCGAAGATTCGTGTATGTTCATAGCCGAGCTTGCCGGAGGAATTCAGGCGAATGTTCACGTGAGCGGTGTCGCGCGCGGCAATATTTTTCAGAGTATTCGGATCTTCGGCAGCGAAGGAGCGCTGCGCGTCGACATCGACCGCAAGAACCCGGACTGGGTCCTGGGCAAGCTTTTCGGCGCGCGCGGCGCGAACGCGCATTTAGAGTCTTTGCCTCTTCCGGAAAGGCTCACGCAGGGCCTGAACCTCGCCGAGCCCTGGCGCGTCCCCGGCGAATTCTTGTTCTCCAACCTGACGCGCAGGTTCGCTCAGGCGATAACGACGGGCGCAGAAGCCGTTCCAAGTTTTCGCGAGGGGCTGGAGGCGCAGAAGGTCGTCGATGCGGTGCTGCGGTCGGTGGAGTTGGAGAAGTGGGTGGATGTTTAGCGATTTCGGCTGTAGACCGAGCGCAGATCCCCGCCAGGAATATTTTCCAGTTACTCCGAGTGGTCTTATCGAGACGCGGTGTAATTTTCGCAAATCACCTGGGCAACACCGGACGCCGGGCACAATGTTTCCAATGTTAATGTTCAAAGACCACATGTAAAAGTGTAGGTTTTTTCCTTTCATTTGCAGGCTTTCGCCGACAGGAGGAGCTTTCAATAAATTTATTGCAGCGTTTTAGCAAAGAAATACAGATACTGCTCGGTTGCTCACAATTGTGACTTGCGACAACGAATGCAGTCAGGTTTTCGTGTGGAATTATGACGTCGCCGAGCGCAAAGTGTCTTCCCGATGCACAATTTTGTAGTGGAACGGGATTGGCATCTCTGCCGCTGCAGTGTTTTAAAAAGAAACATGGAACACGCCGGTGTCTTTGCCGGCGCTTTGAAGCGCTTAGTTTTGCCATCCATCTCCTTCATCATAAGGGCCGCTCGGTCTTGGTATAGGGTTTGCGTAAGCATACGTCAGGAATATTTCATTAAAGGAGGAGAAAGATGAGAATAAAGAAAATAGCTTTCGTAAAGCTCTACGCGGCGGCGCTGATTTGCGCCGCCCTCGCGGGTATCACGCTCCCGCCGGTGGCTTTCGCGAAGCCGCGCGGCAATTCGGGGCTGCCGCCGGGACCGGGCAATCCCTTGGCCGCTCTGCAGCGAGAAATCGACGCGTTGGATACACGGGTCGATGATCTCGAAAACGCGGCCAGCCAACCGGCGCTCATGTGGATCCAGCATCTCGATCTGCTTCCGGGTGATGCGACCGTCGTGACGTCGTTCAATGCGACCAGCTCGGGTGTCGGAGGCGGCCTGGCCGGATTGATTATTCAATCCACGACGACGGGAGAAGTGGACTTGCTTTTAGGCAATAAAGTCGTGGAAAAAGCCATTCAGGTACCTCCGCACTTCACTATTACAGCCGTGCGTGTATGCTACGAGTTGTCCAGCGCCACGAGCTTCATCAGCCAGATCCGGCTCGCACAAGTGCAGGATCCGCCTAGCACAGCAAGCGTGCTCCTGGATGATGCGACAGACCATACGGCGGTAGGTCCCGTGTGTTTTGATAGCGCCGTAACTTCGGTCGATCCCAGCCTGGGTCCGGTTCTCCTGAGTTTAAGGGTGAACTTCGGGAGCACCAGCGATAAAATCGTCCTACGCGGTCTCGGCCTGCATCTGGTTCCTACTCCCTGAAGCCTCTCGCAGATTGAGAAAAAAAGGCCCGGTCGGCAAGAGACCGGGCCTTTTTTTACGCCCTATTTCCGGGATCTAATTATTCTCGTTCCCATTTTCCGGGAATCCCGAAAATATCGGCGACTTTGATATCTCTTGAATCCGGCGCGTCTTTGTAGTGCTATCATCTTAAGCCGTTGTTATTGTCGCCGGCGTCATCAAGCGATTTGAAAATACATCCTTAGGAAGAAATTGAAAGGTCCGGGAGCTGAAACCCCCGCACAAATGAAACCTCGAAGCAGCATTCTCTCGATTCTATTCGCGCTCGCCGCTCTCATGCTGTTAACCGCCACTGCCGGTCACGGCGCGACCGTCGAGGACGTGGTGAAGTCCATTCGCAGCCTGCCGCCAGCGCAAAGAAAAACCGTCCTGGAAGACGGCGCGCGCAAAGAGGGAGGGTTCGTCTGGTATACTTCGATGGGCCTCGCCGACTTCCCCAAAATACTCGGCGCTTTCGAAAAAGCTTTTCCTTTCATCAAGGTCAAAGCCACGCGGTTGACTCAGTCCAGCGTCTTTACCAAGATCGATACGGAAGCGAGAGCCGGCCATATCGTCGTGGACGTGGTGGCGTCGGCGCCGGTGGAGATTTGGGAGTTAAGAGAGAAAGGTTACTCGGCCCCGTACTTGTCGCCGGAGCTCAAAGCATTTCCTGCCGGCTCCTACGATGGCCAGGGTTTCTGGTCGTCGTATGAGGTCACGCCCATCGTCGTTGCGTTCAACACCAAGCTGGTGCCCCAGGACGAGGCGCCGCGGAGCTATCAGGATCTGCTCCAGCCCAAGTGGAAGGGTAAGATGAATCTTGGGACCGACGAGTACGCGTGGTTCACGGTCATGTTGGACGGGATGGGCAAGGCCAAAGCGCTCGAATATATGAAAGCGCTCGCGCGCCAACAGTTGCACATGCCGGGCTCCAGCAGCGTGATCCGCCTGCAGCTTGCGCTGGCCGGCGAGTCGTCAATCGCCATCGCCGCGCGCGGCCGGCGCGTGGTCGAGTACAAAGAAAAAGGCGCGCCGATCGACTATCGGCTCTTCGATCCTTACCCGGCGGAACCGAACGCGGTCAGTCTCATGCGCCGCGCGGCGCATCCCCACGCGTCGATCCTGTTCGTCGACTGGATTTTGTCGGAGGAAGCGCAGACGCTGATGGCGCAGCAGATTCCGCGCATGACGATCCGCAAGGGCGTGAGACAGATCCCGCGCAATCAGGAGCTGTACAAGAAGGATTTCGTTTTCGTGAGTCCGGCATCCATCGGGCCCCACCTGAAGGAAATGGTCGCCGCCTATCAGCAAATTTTCGATGTGCGTTAAACTGAGTTTCGCAGGCCGACGCCTTTGCTATGGGAGATCGGATCCGCCGGATTTCCGAAACAGCAACAGCGAAAACCACTTCTTCTTGTCCGTGTAGTGCGCGACCGGATCGAGACCGAAGAAGCGAAGCTGCTCTTGCAGCCGGTCCGGGTCGAACTTGCGGCTGATCTCGACCAGGATCCTCTCGTCATTCTCCCAGACGAAGGAAGTCTTGTAGCGAGGAAGGGCGATCGTTTGCCTCTCGGTGGATACCGCGTACATCTCGATCTGTTGCCATTCGGGATTGTACCAAGAGTGATAACGCATCTTTCTCCGGTCGAAGTTGCCGCCGAGAATCCGATTGACGTTTTGAAACACGTTCAGGATGAACTCAGCGGTGAGTCCTTGCGCATCGTCATACGCTTTCCCAAGCACGGTCGAATCTTTTACCCGGTCCACGCCGAGGAGAAAATAATCATCCAGACCCATGGACTCCGACAGGTGTTGAAAGAAGGCGGCGAATGGCGCGAGATCGAAGTTTCCGACCGTGCTGCCTAAAAAAACGAACAGCGTCGGTAGGCTCGGCTCGATGGCCGCGATTCCGTCTTCGTACTTTCCGTGCAGGCCGTGAAACATCAATCCGGGAAAGTTTGTTTTGACTTTGTCTCTGGCGATTCTCAGGCTGGCGAGGCTGACGTCGATGGGAGCAAAAGTGCCTCCAGCTCTCTGTTTCACCTGCTCTTGCAGGAGCAGCAGCGTTTTTTGCGAGGTGCCGGCGCCGAGCTCGACGATGCATTCCGGCCGCGCCGAGCGGATGATCCCGGCGGCGTTGTCCGTCAGAATGGCGCTTTCGGTTCTGGTGAGATAGTATTCCGGAAGCTCGCAGATTTTCTCGAACAGGCGCGAGCCGGCGTCGTCGTAGAGGTGGTACGGCTCCAGCCAGCGGGGCTGATCCAGCAAAGTTCTCAAAACCGAGAGCGCTCGATCCTGGCCGGTGCCGTCGGAGCTCGATGTCCAGATCAACGGCTCTGCCATGCGCCAGAGAGTTTTGCGCTCGGCGGAAAAAATCGCCGGAGCGTTTTGCGTTTTCATGCGTCCTCCGACTATAAAGGATAATTCGTTGGAATGTCCAGGCGGTGGAAGAACCGGGTAGCGGTTCAATTTGATTTGAACATCGCGTCTTCGTAGGGGCAGGCCTGTGTGCCTGCCCAGCGTTTGGGCGACCACACAGGGTCGCCCCTACAAAATTTATCTCGTGGCAACTGTTAATCATAATGCGATCGAGTTTCGTAACGTCAGCTTTCGCCTCCCGAGCGGAAGGACGCTGCTCTACGACCTTAATTTGAGCGTCAATCAGGGTGAGACGTTGGTGCTGCTCGGGCGCAGCGGCTGCGGTAAAACGACGACGCTGAAGCTGATCAACCGGCTTCTCGATCCCACCTCAGGTCAGGTGCTCGTGGACGGGAAACCGACAACCGAGTGGAATCCTATTCAGCTCAGGCGCCGCATCGGCTACGTCATCCAGGAAGTGGGCCTGTTCCCGCACTTTACCATCGAGGAAAATATCGGCGTCGTGCCGCGGTTGGGAGGTTGGGAAGAAAATAAAATCGACGCGCGCGCGCGCGAGTTGTTGAATCTGGTCGGCCTCGACTACGAACGCTTTGCCGGGCGTTATCCGCGCGAGCTTTCCGGCGGGCAGCGCCAGCGAGTCGGCGTGGCGCGCGCGCTGGCCGCCGACCCGCCGATCATGCTGCTCGACGAGCCCTTCGGCGCGCTGGACCCGATCACGCGCCGCGAGATCCAGCAGGAATTTCGCTCGCTGCAGCGCCGTCTGGGAAAGACCATGGTCTTCGTCACGCACGACGTGCGCGAAGCGTTCCTGCTCGCCTCACGCATCGCGCTGTTGAAAGACGGGAAAATAGTTTTACTGGGACAGCCGGCCGATTTTCTTAAATCGGCCGAGGCTGAAGTTCAGGCGTTCGTCTCTTGCCTCAGCGATCCGGCGTCAGCCGAGGCCGCGCCATGAATCTTTGGGAATTTCTGCTCGCGCACCGCGCCGAGGTGGCCGAATTATCCCTGGAACATCTTATTCTCGTCGCAGTCTCCACCGGCATCGCGATTCTGATCGGCGTTCCGCTCGGCATCATGCTCACGCGCCGGCCTTCGCTCAGCAAGCCGATTCTGGGATTTGCCAACATCATGCAGACGGTTCCCAGCCTGGCGCTGTTCGGCTTTCTCATCCCGCTGAATATATATCTCTTCCACGTCCGCGTCATCGGCGGCATCGGCGCGCGCACGGCCGTCGCCGCGCTCGTTCTCTATGCGCTTCTCCCCATCATCCGGAACACCTTTACGGGCATCAGCAACGTGGACCCGGCGATACGCGAGGCGGGGAAAGGCCTCGGCATGACGGACCGGCAGCTTCTGTTTCAAATCGAAATACCGCTCGCGCTCGGTGTCATCATCGCCGGCGTGCGCGTGGCAACAGTGATTTCCGTCGGAACCGCCACGATCGCGGCGGCAATCGACGCAGGTGGGCTTGGGCGCTATATTTTCCGCGGCCTCCGAATGAACGACAACACATTGATCCTGGCCGGCGCGGTGCCGGCCGCGATGATGGCGCTGGCCGCCGATTTTCTTCTCGGCTGGGTGGAAGTGTTATTCAGCAGGGGAGCAGGCGTGCGCTTGGGACGGCGGCGCGTTATTGTGGCAGCGGCCGTCGCTCTGGCCGCGGCGTTAGGTGTTTGGGCCGCTGTCGCGCTTCATCCAGGCGCGGCATCAAGCCGGATCGCAATCGGATCGAAAGATTTCACGGAGCAGATCCTCGTCGGGGAAATTTTGGCCCAGGCGATTGAAAGCAAAACCGGACTTCAAGTCGAACGCCGCTTCGACCTTGGCGGAAACCTGGTGCACGACGCGCTCGTGGCAGGGGAGATCGACGCCTACGTCGAGTACACCGGCACCGCGCTGACGGCGATCTTGAAGCTGCCGCCGTTGTCGGATGCGAAGGAAGTATACCGTCGAGTCAAAGAAGAATATGCGGCTCGCTTCGGCCTCGAATGGACCGAGCCGTTGGGCTTCAACAATACCTTTGCGATTCTAGTGCGCGGTGAGGACGCCGGTAGGCTGAAACTCAAGACGATTGCGGATGTCACAGCCTACGCGCCGAAGTGGCGCGCCGGTTTCGGCCAGGATTTCATCTCGCGTCCCGACGGCTACGACGGATTTGCGCGCGCCTACGGTCTTAAATTTCTCCAGGTGCGCGAGATGGATCTCTCGCTGACCTATCGCGCGCTCGCGGACAGTCAGATCGATCTGATCGCGGGCAACTCGACCGACGGTCTGATCGCGCGCCTCGGCCTCGTTCAACTGGAAGACGACCGCCGGTATTTTCCGCCGTACGACGCCGTGCCGGTCGTGCGGCAACAAACGCTCCAACAACATCCGGAGATACGCGGCGTTCTGAAGGCGCTCGGCGGATCCATTTCGGTCGCAGAGATGCGGCAGATGAATTTCGCAGTGGACGGCGCGCGACGCGCGCCCAAAGATGTGGCAGGGGAATTCTTGTGGAAAAAAGGGTTGAAAAACGGGGAAAGACCGTGATTCGATTTCGTTGCCTGGCGGTCGGTTTGGTTTTTTTCTGTTCGCTCTTTCCCGGCGTAAGCCGGGCACAGAAGCTGGAGCGCGCTTATCTTGCTTTCGGCTCCTCCGGCGGCAATCTGACCGCCTTCTGGGTCGCGCGCGAGGCGGGACTTTACCGGCAGTACGGGTTGGATGTCGATGTGGTCTTTCTGCGCGGGAGCACGACGGCGATCAGCGCCCTCGCCGCCGGGGAAGCCCAGTTCGCCGCTCTCGGCGCCAGCTCTTCCGTGCTCGCCAAGCTCGGCGGCGTCGATACCGTGCTGGCGGCCACTGCGGCGCCGGGCCTATCCTTTTATCTGGTGGCAACGAAGGAGATCACCGGCGGCGCCGGACTTAAGGGAAAAAAGCTGGCGATCAGCCGGCCGGGAACCGATTCCGACTTTGCCGCGCGCGTTGCCGTTCAAAAACTCGGTCTGAACGAGCGGGAAGTGAACATCCTCACGATCGGCAGCGATACGGAGCGGATCGCCGCATTGCAACAGGGAGTGGTGGACGCCACGGTCCTGACGCCCGCGGCTTTGGTGGCGGCGCAGAAGCTCGGGTTTCATGCGCTGCTGGATCTCAATACGCTCAACATTCCTTACGAAGCGGCCGCGCTGATCACCACGCGAACGCTGATTCAGAACAAACCGGAGACGGTGACCCGCTTCACGAAGGGCTTTATCTCCGGCATCCACTACGCCAAGAGCCACCGCGATTTCACGATCGGGGTGCTCAAGAAGTACATGCGGACCGACGACATGGACGTACTCAACGTGAGCTATGACTATTACGTCGGCCGCGTGATCCCCAGATTTCCCTATGTCAGCGAGGCGGGACTTCAGACCGTGCTCGATTTCATCAAGAGAAGCAATCCCAAGGCGGCGAACGCCAAGGCGCAGGATTTCATGGACAACAGGTTTGTGAAGGAATTGGACGACGCAGGTTTTATCCGCGCCCTCTACAACCGCTGAGAGCGAACAATTCGCTTAGATTGCTGAAAGACCTTCCGTTCACCCTTCGACGGGCTCAGGGCGAACGGGGAATTATAAGATTTCCGTTCATGCTGAGCTCGTCGAAGCACGTTTCAGGCTTAAAGAAATCCAAACCGTCGAGAAAACTTTTCGATGCTCAGAAGCCGTGATGTTTTTCGCGCGCTGCGCTATCCGGACTATTTATGGTTCTGGTCGAGCTATTTCATTTCGAATGTCGGCGCGTGGATGCAGGTCGTCGCCCAGGGTTGGCTGGTCTTCGACCTGACCGACTCGCCGTTCTATCTCGGGCTTTTCAGTTTGCTCAGGACGGTGCTGTTGCTGTTCTTTTTCCTGGTGGGCGGTGTCATGGCCGACCGTTGGGACCGGCGGCTCATCATGATCTGGATTCAAATCGTTTCTCTGGCGAGCGCGCTCGTGCTTGCGGTGCTGTTATCGTTCGACGCGATTCAGGTGTGGCACATTTTTGTCTTCGGCACGATCACCGCGACGGTGTGGGCGTTCGAGCAGCCGGTGCGCCACTCGCTGATCCCGCAGCTCGTAAGCCGCGAAGACCTGGTGAACGCGCTCGCGTTAAACTCGATCACCTGGCACGGGGCGGGTCTCCTCGGCCCCGCGCTGGTGGGGCTGCTGGTCAACTCGGTCGGCATCAGCGGCTGCTTTTATATCAACGCCGTGACTTACTTCGCCGTTATCGCGGCAATGCTGCGGATACGCATTCCAAAGTCGCGCCCCGAGGGAGAGCCAATGCGCATGGGGGAGAGCCTGTTCGACGGCATCGGCTACATCCGTCGACAAAGATTGATTCTCACGCTGCTGATCACTTCGGCGCTCTTCAGCATCTTCGGCCGCTCCTACATTATTCTATTGCCGGTGTTTGCCAAGGTCGTCTTTAACATCGGCGCGTCGGGCTTGGGATTCATTTCCGCGGCGCCGGGGCTGGGAACTATCATCGGATCGCTCGGCGTGGCCGCGCTGGTGCGGAGCCAGGTGAATCGGCGGACGATGGTGATGAGTTTGTGCGGCGCCGCGCTGGCGATTTTTTTCTTCGCCGCCAGCGGGAGTTTTACGACGGCCTGTTTGATGCTCATTGCCGTCGGGATGTTTAGCATGACCTTCGACACGCTGCTCAACACGCTCATCCAGCTGAACGTTACGGACAGTTATCGCGGGAGAGTTATGGGAGTATATGGTCTGACGGCTGCGGGCCTGCGCGAGTTCGGCGGCATGCAGGCGGGCTTTCTCGCCGAGTGGACCGGCGCGCCGATTGCGATCGAGGCCGGTGCGGTCGTGGTCTTGTTGGCGGCGATCTTTTATTTCGCGCCGCAATTGCGAAAATTACCCGAGACGTGACGCGTAGTGTCTAAGAAATAATAAAGTTTACAAATGCATTGTCATGGTTCGAGCCTCCTCACCATGACCCTGAGCAAAGTCGAATGGGTCACGCGAGTTTCTGTCATCCTGAGCAACGCGAAGGATCTCGACCGAGATTCTTCACTCCGCTACGCTGCGCCCAGAATGACAGGATAGAAAATTGGATAATTGAATTTTTAACAACCCCTTACGGTTTGACTTGTACCGGGTCATCGGATAATTTTTCAGGAATCGAGAAAAAATTTACCGGAGGCAGGATGAAAGATTTTTATCAGGCGTGGCTGGATGAATCGGAACGGAACGAGAAAGTCGTGAACGAGGGGCCGCGCGTGGCGCGCGGGAAAGATTTGAATTGGGTTCGCACCAGGCAGGACGCCAAGGCGGCGTTGATGATCGCTCCCGAAACCGGGTTTCCCACGGGCGGCAGCCTGTTGATGCGAGCGGAGATTCCCGCCGGCTGGCACACCGGCAAGCATCTTCACGGCGAGGAGGCGATCTACGTTGAGCGCGGCGAAGGCTTCATGATGCTCGACGACAACCGCTACGATTTTCATCCCGGCACGATCTTCCATGTGCCGCACCGCTCCACGCATCAGCTTTTCAACACCGGGAAGGAGCCGGTCCTCTACCTCTCCGGCCTCGCCTGGCCGCTCGAATCCTTCATCCGGATGGCTCCGATGCGGCAGATCGAAGAAGCGGGACAGAACGAGGGGGCGGCGCTGGCAAAATTTCCCTCCGAGGAATCGCAATCCTGGCCGGTCGACGGCCGGCGCATTTCGATGCACCAGGAACAGTTCGAAAAATCCGACGAGTCCAAACACGGCGCGACTTATTTTCTCATGGGCCGGAGCGGCAAGCAGAACGGCTTCAAGGCGACGGCGGTGGCGATCAGCTCGATCTTCGTCGATCTGGCGCACACGAAAAGCCACAGCCACGCCCACCCGGAAGCGTATCTCTACGCGCTGGAAGGCAGCGGCTATTCGGAGATCGGCGGCAAGCGGCACGACTGGGTGCAGGGCGACGCGGTGCACGTGCCGCCGGGCATGATGCACCACCAGCATTTCAATCCCAACGACGTCGATATGAAGGAGCTGAGATTCGAGTTCGGCGTCCGCTATTGGATGGTGGACCAGTACCGCGGCTATGTGACCGTCGATAAGCACATGAAAGCCACGACGCACATGGACGATTAAGAAGGCGATAGGCGGTATCCGCCACAGGGCTTCGGACGGATGCGCCGGGGCTTGTGGCGCAGGCGGTAGGCTGTAGAAAGAAAACAATTCGCAACGATGGACGATAGCGCGGCGAAAAAAGCGGACCAGAATAAAATGATGCTCGGCTTCATCGTGCGCCGGTGCGCGTGCGAGATCGGCCATCCGCCGACGCCGGAAGAATTTGCCGAATGGGCGAACAATCAAGAAAGAGACGGACGCCGCCTTAGTCTCTTCGGCAAACCGATCTCGGCATCCGCGGCAAGAATCATTTTGAGCCAGCCGGGGCGGCTCGTCACGGCGCGCTTGGAGTCGATCGTCAGGGGGCTGCGGTGAAAAAGTGTTTTGGCTTACTCTCTCGCTTGGGTTACTTCCAAACAGCGTCTTACCAAGAAAATAACCAACAATAAAGCAAGGGTGAAGCTTGCCCGGTTCGCTGGGTCAGTAGATGCACGCATCCAGTATGGAAAGCACTTCGGATAACAACTGGTCAGATGCTCTCCCGATGCACCTGGCATTACGTGCGCGGAAGTCAACAGACTTTACCTGCTCGACCATTACAAAACCAGTAACGTTTTTCTCTCTCGCGAGGGCAACGTGGAAGGGGAAGTTCCGGTGCGTCGTGGTGATCGGGCATACAATCGCCAGCCCCGTATGTCTATTGAAGAGATCATTGCTGACAACAAGGGCCGGACGACGCCCTTTCTGCTCGTGCCCGGATTGAGGATCGAAACTGACCGCAACGAAATCGCCCTTTCTCGGAACGTAGGACGGCATCTACCAGACCTCTTTGCCGACGGGTTTTCCCCAATCCAGTTCCTTCACCCGATATTCCTTGGGGATGCGCGCCACAAGTCGCCGCAGGCTGTATCTGCCTCGCACCCGTTTGACAGGTGCCACTACAATGGTGCCGTCTCGGATCGCCACATCCACCTCCTCGCCAACAGATATCTGCACATCCTCCAAGACTCGCTTACTTAAGCGAAGGCCCTGACTGTTACCCCATTTCTGCACTTTGGTGAGCATGTTCGTGCCTCCTTTGGCTATCCGAAGTGTAGCCGCCGGTTGTCACGCTGTCAAATCCAGGTTGGCTTCGGGCGAACGAGGCGCGTGATGAGCCGCCGGACCCGAAGCCAGCCTGCGCGCGTGGGGGTCCAGAAAAAGACTCCCGGTACATTTTTTTTCTGCGGCCTCTAATAAGATGATGCTCGGCTTCATCGTGCGCCGGTGCGCGTGCGAAATCGGCCATCCGCCGACGCCCGAGGAGTTTGCCGAGTGGGCGAACAATCAAGAAAGAGACGGACGCCGCCTTAGTCTCTTCGGCAAACCGATCTCGGCATCCGCGGCAAGAATCATTTTGAGCCAGCCGGGGCGGCTTGTCACGGCGCGGTTGGAGTCGATTGTGAGAGGGCTGCGGTGAGGAGTCTTTTACTTGCTTTGTAGAAAGGGTCTTTGATGGGAAGGAGTTAAGCCAACTCCATGACGAGACTTGTTCCTTGCACACGCGCTTTGATCTTTCGGCCCTTCCGTGCGCCTATGGAGGCCAACCATTCCCGAGGAACGCGGACGACAGCCTCTCTGGTTCCAACTTTGGTTACGTAAAGCGACCGTACGCTAGTCGCGCCGGGCGCCGACAGCTTCCAGCCGCGCTCTCCGAGAGTTGCTACGGCATCGTGTCGGTCCCAGAAGTCACGCTCGGCCTTTAGCGAAGTGAATTTGGGAATTCGTGGCATATTACCGCGCCTTTCTAGTGAAAGAGAAGTTTAGCGAGAAGTGTTAGGCGAGAAAAACACAGTGATTAAGTTGAAACTCTCAAGGCCTTCCGTGTCGGCTCAATTCCTTCTAGAGAGTTTTTAAGGGCAGGCCTTTCAGCTGCGTATGCTTTGACCACGAAGTTTTACGGGCCGCTTCTTGCGCGTCGGCTGCAGGGACTCGTCAGGCAGGCGCATAAAATTCTCCGGCTGCAGGAGACTCGCAACAGAGATGTCTTCGTCGATAGATTCCCAATGAATACCGATACCCCCGCCAATTAATTCCCAGTCAGCCCTCTGCTTGGGAGTGGCTGCGATGAGGCGGGGAAACCAAGCAACGGGCGCAGAAACCGTTCGGCCATCCGCGAGAAGCACCGTCAGTGTGTCGACAGTGCAAGAAACATCAAGCGCTAAAGCTTCACTTCTTTTCGGCGAAATACTCATGCCACTTCTCCAAGAAAAACTGCTGATTCTCAAAAACTAGCCGTCGAATCTCAGTGATCTCGTGACTTCTAAAACCACGCACATCCGCAAGCGTAACAGGCTCAAGCCAAAACTTGGCATACCGTCCAGCTTGGGCTACGTGGATATGAGGTGGTTCCCGTCCTTCCATGCTGAAGAAGAAAAATCGGTATCCACGAACCCTCAGCAACGCCGGCACAAAAGCAGTCTACGGCAGTGTCAACTACAATAGAAGCGCCGACCGTATAATGGATCTGAGTTCAGTGGCGTACCCCACAGCCTACGCGCGCCGAAGACGGCCACCTGCGCACGTGGCGTGTCGCCGCAACGACTGGTTCACCTACCGACCCAAGAGCCGCTGAACGAGCGACTTGCTCTGGTAAGCGAAGATTAGGTTTGGCACTGCACCTCTAACCGAAGGGCACGCCTGTGAAACCGTGTCCGGTAGATATGGAAGAAACCGACGTTTTCAATTACAGGCTGATCTTTTCCGCGTAGAGCTTCTCCATAAAGCCGTTGGCTTTAAGCTCATCTAAAAAATGCGAGTCGAAGAGATCGCCCGGCTTTAAATTCTTGGATTTCGGATCGATCACCGCGACGGTGTCGATCATCGCTTGAGTCGCTTCCTTGTCGGGAAGAGGCAGCGGATTCAACTGGGAGGCAAAAGCTTCATACATAGCATCCAGCGCCGCCGGGTTGGAGCCATTGAAATACTTTTTGATGATCGCGATGCTCTCCGTGCGGCGGGTGAGATAAAAATGAATCGCCTCCACGTATGCCTTCACGAAGCGCCGCACCGTTTCCTCGTCTCTCTTGATGAACGATCGCGTCGTCATCAGGAGCGCCGTGACCATTGGAATATCCTTGACGTCGAGAATCTTGACGCCGAGCCGCTTGGCTTCGGCGGCAAATTGCTGATTCAGCGGCGCTCCCTGGATCAGATCTTTCGACAGCGCCATGACCCGGTTGGGCGCCAGCCCGGCGGCGACGATCTCGACGTCATTGACCGGATCGAGACCGGCGCGGCGCAGCATGACGCGCGCGATCAGGTCGGATCTGCCGCCGAGCTCGGAAACGCCGACCCGCTTGCCTTTGAGCTCCGCGACTTTCCCGATGTTGGGAGCTACCGCCATGCCGTAAGGCTCGACGCTCACGTGCGCGCAGAGGGAGACGAGATCCGAGCCGGCCAAAACCGGCTGGACGATGGCCAAGGGGTTGCCGAAGCCGATCATGAAATCGGCGCCGATCAACGACTGCACGCCGCCGGCGAGCTGATCGCGGATGAAAATCTCTTCGACCTCGATGCCGTTTTGCTTGAAGATGCCGCCATCGATCCCGACGTAGGATATCGCGGCGCCGACCTCCCAGCCGACGTAGGCGAGCCGGACCTTCTTAAGCTCGGCGGCGCTTGCCGTGGAGGAGAACCCAAGCAGGGCCGCGCAGAGGATCGCGCCGGCTAGCGCTTTCCAGGACGTTCGCATGATCCCCCCAAATTCCCTGGCTTGAAGTGAACGATTTGCTCCGACAAAGATCACGGATCAACGGTAATCTTTTCGCTCTAGACTTGCAAGCTTGCTCCCTTGCTGCGTCCCTGGTATTTTTTCCCCATGACGCTGGAGCGCAAAGCAGGCCGCTTCGAGATCGTCTCCGACTTTCAACCGCAGGGAGACCAGCCGCAGGCAATCGACAAACTCGCCCTGGGCGTCGAGCAAGGGAAACGCCATCAGGTCCTCCTGGGAGTGACCGGCTCCGGTAAGACCTTTACGATGGCCAACGTGATCGCGCGCGTGAACAAGCCGGCGCTCGTGATCGCGCCCAACAAAACGCTCGCCGCGCAGCTCTACAACGAATTCAAAGAGCTGTTTCCGCAGAACGCCGTGCGCTACTTCGTCAGCTACTACGACTATTACCAGCCGGAGGCGTACCTTCCGTCGACGGACACCTACATCGAAAAGGACTCCTCGATCAACGACGAGATCGACAAGCTGCGCCATTTGGCGACCAAGGCGCTGCTCGAGCGGCGCGACGCGATCATCGTGGCGAGCGTATCGTGCATCTACGGCCTGGGCTCGCCGGAGGCGTACTTCGACCTGATGGTCTATCTGGAAGAGGGTATGGAGATCGAGCGCGACCGCGTGCTCAGAAAGCTTGTGGATATCCACTATCAGAGGAGCGACTACGATTTTCACCGCGGCGCCTTCCGGGTGCGGGGCGACGTCGTCGAAGTTTTTCCGTCCTATGAAGACAGCTCTGCCGTGCGCATCGAGTTTTTCGGCGACCGGATCGAGGGATTGGTCGAGATCGATCCGATACGCGGCAAGGCGCAGCGGCGCGTCGGCAAAGCGACGATCTATCCCGCGAGCCATTACGTCACGACGACCGAGAGAATGAAGCTGGCGGTCGCGGGCATTCGCGCCGAGCTTACGGAAAGGCTCGCCGAGCTGCGCGCGCAGAACAAGTTGCTCGAAGCGCAGCGGCTGGAGCAGAGAACGCTCTACGATCTGGAGCTGCTGGACGAGATGGGCTTCTGTCCCGGCATCGAAAATTATTCGCGCCATCTCACGGGCCGCAATCCCGGCGCTCCGCCGCCCACGCTGCTCAGCTATTTTCCCGACGACTTCCTGCTCTTCATCGACGAGAGCCACGTAACGGTGCCGCAGATCGGCGGCATGTACCGCGGCGACCGTTCGCGCAAGGAAACGCTGGTGGAATACGGCTTCCGCCTGCCGTCGGCGCTCGACAACCGACCGCTGAATTTCGCTGAGTTCGAGTCGATGGTACGCCAGGCGATCTATGTGTCGGCGACGCCGGCCAACTACGAGATCGAACAAAGCGGGCGCGTCATGGTCGAGCAGGTCATCCGGCCGACCGGGCTGATCGACCCGGAAGTCACGGTGCGGCCGGCGCGCAACCAGGTGGACGACCTGCTCGAAGAGATCCGCAAGCGGACGGAGAAAAAGGAGCGGGTCCTGGTGACGACGCTGACCAAGCGGATGGCCGAAGACCTGACCGACTACTATCAGGACCTGAACGTCAAGGTGCGCTACCTGCATTCGGATATCGAAACGCTCGAACGCGTGGAGATCATCCGCGATCTGAGAAAGGGGGTGTTCGACGTTCTGGTGGGAATCAATTTGTTGCGCGAGGGATTGGACATTCCCGAGGTGTCGCTGGTGGCGATTCTCGACGCCGACAAGGAAGGATTCCTGCGCTCGGAGCGCTCGCTGATCCAGACGATCGGCCGGGCCGCCCGGAACGTAAACGGCAGCGTGACGCTCTACGCCGATTTGGTGACGGACTCGATGAAGCGCGCCATGGACGAAACCAATCGGCGTCGCCTCCTGCAAGCCGACTACAACAAGAAGCACGGAATCACGCCGCAGACCGTCGTCCGGTCTCTGGGCACGCCGCTTGTGGAAGTTTACGAAGCCGACTATCTTACGGTGCCGTTGGCTGCGGAGCAGGGGGAGAGCTACGATCCCAAGGAGGACCCGCGTCTGCTCGAGCGCCTTAGAAAACAGATGAAGCAGGCCGCGGCGAGCCTGGAGTTTGAGAAGGCCGCGGAGTTGCGCGACCGGATCCGCCGGATCGAAGAGCGGGAATTGGGCTTGAAGAACCCGCTGCTGGCGCGAGGAGCGGAGGGATGAAAACAGCCGTCGGCAATCGGCTATCAGCGTCCAGCTTCGGAGGGGCGATGCGATGCGCAGCGGTGTTGCTATTCGTCTGCGCGGGGTGCTTCACGCCGAGCGATGAACGTCAAGCGAAAAAGGCGGTGAGCGCGTTTTACGATGTTTATATGAAGCTTCGTCCGTCCGGCGTGCCGACCAAGGAGCAACAGGTAGAATTGAAGAACGTGATATCGAGCGGGCTGGCGAAACTTTTGGACGAGGCATCCGGCGGTGAAGAAAATTCTTCCAGAGAAACGAGAATCGAGGGAGATCTGTTTACCTCGTTGGACGGGGGAGCGCTGTCCTATAAAATACTAGAATGCGAAACCGATAAGGCATCCGCGAAATGCGTCGTCGAGCTGACCAACGTCGATGATCGCAACAATTCAAAACTCGTCTGGAAAGATCGCGTGTATGTCGTTAAAGAAGGTGATCGATGGGTGGTCGACGATATCGAGTTTCTCGGAGACCGGCCGTTCATGCATAAAGGGCATCTCAAAGACGTGCTGAAGCAGATCATAGAGGAGGGGAAGAGTCCGCCGCTTTGATCTCAGCGTTGGCTTGAATTCGGCGTAAGACACGCGAATCTCACGCGTCGATGGTCTGGCCGCCGTCGATGACCAAGGCGTGGCCGGTGACGAAAGACGATTCGTTCGAAGCGAGGAAAAGAACTCCGTAAGCGATCTCTTCGGGCCGCGCGATTCTGAGCAGCGCTTTGTTGCTTGCGGCCATTCTGGCGCGCTGTTCCTCGGTAAATTCTCCCGTCGGCGCCGGCGGGAATCCGCGGAAGCGCGCCGTCTCAACGCTGCCCGGACAGACGCAATTCACGCGGATTCCTTTCGGTCCGTAGTCGAGCGCCATCTGGCGCGTCAGGTTGACGATCGCCGCCTTCGTCGCGCAATAGGCCGGGTACTTCTCGCTCGCCAGCAGGCCGAAAGTCGAGGCGGTGCTGACGATGTTGCCGCGGCCCATTTTCAGAAAGTGGGGGATCGCGGCGCGCACGCCGCGAAAAATCCCGTTCAAGTTCAAGTTCAAAATAAAATTCCACTCTTCGTCGGTGTGCTCGTGAATCATTTTTCGGATACCGCCGCCGGCGTTGTTGAAGAGAATGTGCAAATCGCCGAAGCGGTCGATGGCCGTGGCGATCATCCGATCGCAGTCGGCCTGAACGGTTACATCGACATGGGCGAAGAGCGCCTGCCCGCCGTCTTGCTCGATGAGCTTATCTATTCTAGGCGTGATCGTTTCCTGAATGTCGCAACAGACGACTTTTGCGCCCTCGCGCGCAAAGAGGCGTGCGGTGGCGCGGCCGATGCCGCTGTTGGCGCCAGTGATGACCGCGACTTGACCCTGTAATCTTCCGAGTCCTTTGCCCAGCCCGGGATGCTCGTTGAGATTCGCTTCAGCCATGTGTCTACCTTTTATAAAGCTGCTTGATGAACCCGGAGCTCTCCAGCTCCTGAACGAAGCTCATGTCGACGAAGGATCTCGGGTCCGCCGTCGCCGCCTTCGGGTTCGTGCGCGCCAGATCGTCGAGATAAGTTTTGACTCCTTCCGGGTCGGGATAGGGCACCTCGCGAAAAATCGGCGCGTAGCTCTTGTAAGCCCGGTCGAGACTATCGGGATCGGTCACTCTTAAATTCTTGGTGATGACCGCCTTGGTCCCTTCCATGTCGGTTTTTATGAAGTGAATCGCTTCGATAATCGCGCGGGTGAATTTTGCTGCCAGCGGACGCCTGGTCTTGATGAACGATTCCGTCGTGAGAATGCCGTTCGTGTGAAAAGGGATTTTAAACGAGCCGATGTCCACCAGGACTTTGAAGCCCGCCTTCTCGGCCTCCCGGGTAAAAGGCTCGCCCATCATGGAGAATTGAATGACTCCGCGCGAAAGCGCCGCCAGTCGCTCCGGGTTGCCACCAACCGCGATGATCGTGACGTCTTTGTCGGGATCGACGCCGATGCGTCTCAAACCGTGGCGCAGCGACATGTCGGAGGAAGTATTCTGGCGGTTGACGCCGCCGGTCTTGCCTTTGAGTTGTTCCGGCTTCGTTATGGACGGCAGCGTCACGATCTGATCCATGAAGTACGGAACGACCGTCGCAATCATCACTGTGTCGGCCCCGCCGAGGCGCGAGGCCACCAAAGACGGGACTGAGATAACGGCGAGCTCGATTTCTTTCGCGAGCAAAGCCTGGAGCGCCGTAACGCCGCTGTTGACGGCGATGACCTCCGCGTCGATTCCCTGCTTTTTGAAAAATCCCTTGTCGCGGCCGACCCAGACCGGCGCGGGCGCGAGCGTCGATCCGGCCCACGCGACCCGCGCGCGCTCCTGGGCAAGAGATGCGGCGCACCAGCCGACGAGAAAAATCGCTGAAAAGATTGTTGCAGCGGTCGAGTAAATAGCTCGAGACATAGTTCGGCCTATCGGGCGACTGGACCAGCGATCATCGGCGCCGAGAGCATTCCCTTTGACGTGTAATCGATCGGCACGATGCGGTAGCGGTAGACCATGCCATGTTCTCCCGCCGCGTAGCCTCGGTCGCAGGCCGGCAAGCTGGAGGCGGGATGCTCGTTTCCTTTACCTGCTTTGTAAGTCGCAATGTGAGAGGAACGGATGCTATAAAGATTGCCTCGGAAGTGCAAGGGGGGCGAAGCGGCAGGGAGTTGTTACCGAATTCGGGAGTCACAAGGTTGGTAAGATTGACACAAGGCAGCTCAGCGGATAATCTTTCAAACATGCTTTCAAACATGTTGCAGCGTACCTACCGAGTGGAATTCGACACGGACCTGACGACTAAACAGGTCACCGCTAAATTGCCTACCTTGAATCATACTGCGGATTTTGGTGACACTGCAGAAGAAGCTCTCACTAATCTTAGAGAATTGGCAACCGGTCTAATCGAGGTTCTCCTGGACGAAGGGAAAGAAATTCCGCCAAGCGATCAGACGGAAAAGGGCGGCGTCTTCCTCTCCCTCTCATTAAACGTAAAGACGCGGCCAAAGGCTAACAGGGCTCGAAGATAGAGATGGCTGCCCAATTGCGGCCAACCAAGGGCAGGGAGGTTCTCCGAAAACTTCAAAAAGCCGGTTTTGAGATAGTGCGAATCAAAGGAAGCGCCTATTACCTGAGACATCCCCGGACGGGTAGTTTCACCTCAGTGCATGTCCATGGCAATCGCGACATCCCCCTTGGCACGTTGAGGGCCATTGTTATCGAACAGGCAGGCTTAACCCCAGAAGAGTTCAACAGACTTTAATCGTTTTGGGTCAATTTCCCGCAGCTTGCTGCGGGGCAGTTCATTTTCCCTCGCGCCAGGAAATCGAGCGGCGTCGCTGAAGAGCCCTTGCAGGGTAGCGAGGCCAGAACAACAAATAGGTTTATCGCCCTCCTACCTCTGCGCCGTCGTGTCCTTTGTGAATACCGATCTCTCCACCGCTTCCAGCCGGGCTTTCAGTGCGCTGTTATCGGCTCTGAGAGCATTGATCTCTCGTTCTTCTTCCGCCGTGCGTTTTTCCAACGCCTGCACCGCGATCATCAAGATTCCCGCCAGATCCCCGGAGTTGATCGTCGTCGGCGTGCCAAACGTTCCTACCTCATCCTTCCCAAAGGCGGCAAAGAAATTTTGCGCCATAGGGCTGTAGTGGCGAAACTGTTTCGGGTCGTGGCCAATGAAATTCCAGTTCGTGAGATTAAATCCTCGGAGCTTTTTCAGCACCTCTACTCCATCCACCGGCCGGAAGTTTTCCTTCTTGGTGGTGTCGGAGCTGGCAGTAAAAGCAACCTGGCCTTCTATGACCGTGACGTGGGTGTTGCCCAAACGGATTTTGTTACTCGCATCGACAACGGCCTCAAGACCGATCGCCGTGGCGTTGGATAAATTGCCTGCGGAAACATCCGCGGCGGCCCCTATAACGGTGTTGCCGCCGCCGGTGGTGTTGACCAAGAGTGCGTCAAAACCGACGGCGGTGTTGGCGCCGCCGGAGCTGTTGCGCCCGAGCGCACCGGCCCCAATAGAGGTGTTCCTATTCCCAATGTCGTTGCTAAAGAGCGCCGCGGCCCCAACGGCGGTGTTGCGGCTGCCGGTGTTGTTGAGTACGAGCGCAGCGTCCCCGATGGCGGTGTTGGCAGTGCCCTCGACGGCATGCGTGTGGTTGCTTCGCGCCGCCATTGTTGTATTGCCCGGCCCGTCAAAATCCACGCTAAGCGTCACGGCCCCGCTAGTCCCGCCGCCGGTTAACCCTGGCCCGGCAGTCACCGCCGTGATGTCTCCCTTGACACCCTTTTTCGGTCCGACCAACGGCGACGACTGGCTCTGAGCGGCAACCGGAAAAACCCAGGTGTATAGCGCTAGAACGCACACCGCCCAGACCAAAACGATTTTGGATGAATTCCCAGCCATAGCGCACCTCCTTATATATAAGGACATTGACGGCGTGGATAATAGGAACGTCACCCTGGAAGAGTCAAGGGGGAGAACAGGCGTGTGATTAAGAGGAGAATAAAAGGCGTGCGCAGCTAGAGTCACCTCGAAGAGGGATAGAGAAATTCCACCCTACCTTTTATATAGCTGCTTGACGAAGCCGGACGCTTCCACTTCTCTCACCAGGCTCTGATCGACAAAAGTCTTGGCGTCTGCCGCTGCTGCTCGGGGATCGCGTGGCGCGAGGTCGTCGAGCATCGTTTTCACTCCATCAGGCGTGGGCAAAAGATTTTCCGGGAAGATCACATTGTAGGCTTTGTACGCCCGCTCCAGGCTTTCCGGGTCGGTGATGCGCAAATTTTTGCTGAAAATCGCTTTGGTTCCTTCCTTCTCGGTTTTAATGAAGTGAACCGCTTCGACCATCGCGCGGGAGAATTTAGCGAAGATCGGCCGCTTGGTTTTGAGAATGGATTCGCGCGTGAGAACAGCGTTCCACCAGAACGGGATTTTCAGCGAGCCGATATCCAGCAGGTCTCTGAAGCCTAGCTTCTCGGCCTCGCGCACGAACGGCTCCGGCATGATGGCGAATTGAATGACTCCTTTCGAGAGCGCCGCGAATCGCTCCGAGTTGCCTCCTGCGGTGATGATCTTGGCGTCCTTTTCGGGATCCACTCCAACTCTTCTCAGCGCCAGGCGCAGTCCGAGGTCCGACGTGCTGCCGAGCCGATTGACGCCGCCCATCTTTCCTTTGAGTTGCTCCAGCGCAGTGATCGATTGCAGCGTAATGATGTGATCCACAAAGGTCGGGACCATGCCGAGAATCATCACGATATCGGCGCCGGCCAAGCGCGAGCTGACCAGCGTGGTGACGGAGGTGACGATCACGTCCACTTCGCCGGCCAGCATCGCCTGCAGCGCTATGGGACTGGCGGAGATGCGGATGACTTCGGGGGTCAAACCCTGCTTTTTCAGCAACCCTTTTTCCTGAACCACCCAGATGGGACTGTTGGCCGGGCTCTCTCCCGCCCAGGCGATGCGGATTTTGTCTTGAGCGAGGATTGACGTTCGAGACATGAGAACCGCGGCCAGGGCGAGGAGCGCGATTAGAGCTTTTCTTCGCATGAAATATCCTCCTTGATCAGCGTGGGGGAAAGCTAACATTTTGGCTCGAACGAGGTCAAGGTGGGATTCCACTAACTTTTGCATTAGGCGGCGCTTGGACCTTGTGCTATAAGTGCTTTTGACGGCGACGCATAAACTTTCTGGAGGAGGACAGATATGAATCCAATCAGAATCTTGGCAATTGTCCTGATCGTGGCCGGTGTCCTCGGACTGGTATACGGCAGCTTCAGCTACACCAAGGAGACCCACGAAGCGAAGATCGGGCCACTGGAATTGTCAGTCAAGGAGAAAGAAACCGTAAATGTTCCCCAATGGGCGGGCGTCGGCGCGATCGTCATTGGCACGGTGCTGCTCCTCGTGCGGACGAAATAGGCGGTATCTGCCACAGGGCTTCGGACAGACGCGCCAGCGTATTGTGGCGCGGGCTGTAGGCGTTAGGCGGTAGTCAGATCCGTTTCTCGTTTTAATTTTCTATCGCCTAAAGCCTAGCACCTACTTTTTGTAGAGTTGCTTGATAAATCCCGAAGCATCCAGCTCTCTCACGAAACTCATGTCGACGAACGCTTTCGGATCCGCCGCTGCGGCACGCGGATCGCGCGGCGCGAGATCGTCGAGCATGGTTTTGACGCCGTCCGGATTGGGATAGGGAACTTCGGGAAAGGCGTTTGAATAATCCTTGTAAGCCCTTTCTAAGCCTTCCGGATCGGAAACGCCCAAATTTTTCTTGATGAGTGTCTTTTCGTACTCCTTCTCGGTTTTTATAATGTGAATGGCTTCAATCATCGCGCGCGTGAGTTTCTGCAAGAGAGGGCGCTTGGCTTTGATGATTCCCTCACGCGTGAGAATCCCATTCCACCAAAAGGGAATCATGAGATCGCTGATATTGTATAGATTACGAAAGCCGAGCTTCTCCGCCTGGGTCAAGAACGGTTCCGGAATAATTGTGAACTGAGTTAATCCCTTTGAAAGCGCCGCGAACCTCTCTGCAGTGCCTCCCGTAGGGATAATTTTTACGTCCTTTTCCGGATCGACGCCCAATTTTCTAAGCGCGAGCCGGAGCCCGAGGTCGGACGTAGTTCCGAGACGATTGACTCCCCCCGTTTTTCCTTTGAGCTGTTCTACGGTGGTAATAGTCGATAGCGAGACGATGTGGTCGACGAATGTCGGGACGACGCCGACGATCATGACCGTATCGGCGCCCGCAAGACGCGAACTCACAAGCGTCGTGACGGAAATGCTGGCAGCATCGATTTCATTGGCGAGCAGCGCCTGAAGCACGGTCGGGCTGTTGTTGATGGCGATGATTTCCGGCCGTACGCCCATCTTCTGCAGTAGTTTCCGGTCTTCGATGACCCAGATCGGACTGTTGGTCGGGCTGAATCCCGCCCAGGCGAGGCGGAGCCGCTCTTGCGCGGAGGCTGAGCCGGCAATAGCAAATAGGGCGACGACGGAAAAGACTCTCGCTAAATCTCGCATGGCGCACCTCCGTTTCCGCTGCGCAGGCTAGCACCGTGTTGTTGAGGAGGTCAAGGTCGTTTGCTTGGTGGAGACTAGTTGTCGCGCTCGGAGCCGGGGCTCGTGGTGGGCTTTGGCAAAGCGGCTTTCCCAATCAATGGATTCAAGGCGACATTGACCGCGGCCTGGTTCCGCTTTTCATCCGCGAACAACTCATTTCTTGGCACAGCGACGAACGTTCGGCCGGAGAGTTTGGCTGCCAGTTGGATTCCGCCCGCGTTGATGTACAGTTCGACACCGTTGATGTCCTCGAGCGTGACGTATAGAGATAAAGCGCTCGACGTTCCGTTATTGGCCCCGGCGAGGAACGCTCCCCAGAAGCCGCCGGTCATCAGCGACTCCGATGTGCCGTGCCACCGTGCCTCGTTGTTGCCAAAACCGGCTTTGACGAGCTGTATCGAGGGATGCAGGATGGCATCCGCTTTCGTCATGGCGTTGACCTCCCGCAGCAAATGCTCCCGCGCGGTCTTGAACTTCGCCTCGTCCCGTTTGCCGGTTATGGGATCGAAGAAACCGCCCAACTGCTCTTTCATGCGCTTCCAGAGCGCATCGACTTCTTGCGAGGGCACCGGGGTGAATCCGCCTTCCCGGAGCTTCGCCTGAATCA
This sequence comes from uncultured Syntrophobacteraceae bacterium, assembly GCA_964572145.1. GTDB lineage: Bacteria > Desulfobacterota > Binatia > UBA9968 > UBA9968 > JAJPJQ01. The sequence goes on along the minus strand of CAZNES010000017.1, from coordinate 17,397 downwards.
GGGCTTCGAACTTTGCTTTTACGGGCTCCGGGTCATCGAGATCCGAGGGAAGGGTTACGGGGGCCAAGGCAACCCGTTTGACTTTTTGCCTGATTTCCTGCTCCGGCATTTTGAAGGGATTATAGGCCACGGCGGGCGGCACGCAGCCCGCGACGACCAGGGCGCCGATCAGCCATACCCGGTTCGATGGTTGTATCCTCATGGCGACTTTTCTCCTTTCATCTATCGCGCCGGCTCTATCGCGCGCCCGGCTCGGTCATGTAACCGCGGATGATCCCGGCGTCGAGCGCCTTGGGATTCAGTTGAAGATACTTTTCAAACTCCGCGCGCGCCTCGCCCGGCCTGTTCTGCGCGCGGTAGAGTAGTCCAAGCTCGCGGTGAGGCTCGGCATAGGAAGGATCAAGTTCGCCGGCCCGGGCATAGGCCTTGATCGCGTCGTCGTTTCGTCCGGATCTTCGATTAAGCTCGCCGCCGGCGAAATGTCCGCGAGGGCTGTCGGGCTGGCGCGCAAGGTGCTTTTCTATCGCCGCCTGGGCGATTTTTGCGCGGCCAAGATTCAGATCCAGTAGCGCGTTATCGAGCAGAAGCAGATGAACGCGCGCCAGGAACTCTTCCGCATTCTGCCTCCTGCCCGGCTCGTTTGCGGCGCGCTGATATTCGCCGTTGAGCAGCCGAAGATTGTTTTCGATGCGCTCCTCGACGCGCGGGCGCGTGCCGAAAAAGAAAGGTTCCTGCACCTTGGTCTCATCCCAGCCTTGCTTCAACGTGTCAAATGCCTTCACGGACTCTTTCGGATCGTAGCCGGCCTCCACCATGCATCTCAATCCTTCTTCGTCCGCTTGCGTTTCGAGCTCCTTCGAATAGCCGCTGATCGAGGCCGCCGCCCATACCGTCGGGAGCTGTTCCGAAAAGACTCCGAAGACCGTAGCGAGCAGCACGACCTGGAGCACTCGCGCGGCGACGACTTTGTTTTCGGCGTTGCGCATATTTTTCACCGCGTGGCGTTGGATGAAATGCGTCAGCTCGTGACCGAGGATCGTCGCCAGTTGCGCCTCATTTTCCATCCGCGCGAGCAGCCCGGTATGAAAGTAGATGGCGCCATTCGACAGGGCGAAGGCGTTGAGAAATGGGTCTTTGACGACTTTTACCCGCGGGACGATCTGCGTTCCTTGCAGTTTTCCGGCCGAGAGTTTTGCCGCGAGGCCGTCGAGATAGGCCTCGAGGTCACGATCTTCATACAGCAAGCCGGCCTTCTCTAGCCGTTTCTGGAACTGCTCGTCGGCCTGCCACAGCTTCTTCTCATCTTCTTCGACCTGGAAACTATTGGCTTCGGAACCGATGGGCGGCAGGTTGGTCGGGGCGCAGGAGGCCGCTGCCGTGAGGGTGAACAGCAGTAAAAGGGGCTGGAACGACTTGCGGCTTAGCATACGGCAAGCAGTCGGTTTAAACCGAGTCTGGGATGCTCTCCTTGCAGGCGTTGTTTTTATTGTTTTTCACAACTAATGTCAATCAAGCCCTGACAATCGACCGGTGCGACGCCGCTATCTTCACTGGAGATCGCCGCGGCGCATTTGCTATAATTCAATCGATGCCCCTGATCGAAGAAAAACTCGACGCCTTGCCCGCGCAGCCCGGCGTTTATCTGATGCGCGATCAGCACGGCAAGGTCATCTACGTCGGCAAGGCCAAGAACGTGCGGACGCGCGTGCGCGCCTATTTCCGCGGCGGCGAGGGACGCTCGCAAATCGAGTTTCTCATGAACCGCGTGGGAGACGTTGAAACGCTGCTCACGAGCAATGAGAAAGAAGCGCTGATCCTGGAAAATAATCTCATCAAGCAGTACAAGCCGCGCTACAACATCCGGTTGAAGGACGACAAGAGCTATCTCAGCATCAAAATCAACGTGCGGCACCCGTGGCCGAGGATCACGGCGACGCGCAAGATCGTCAAAGACGGCAGCCGCTATTTCGGCCCCTACTCGTCGGCTTTTGCGGCGCGCGAGACGCTCGAGATCATCGAAAAACATTTTCTCCTGCGCAATTGCACCGAGTATAATTTCAAGAACCGCGCGCGCCCCTGCCTGCAATATCAGATCAAGCGTTGTCTCGCGCCTTGCGTCCTGCCGGTGGATTCGAAGGAGTACCAGGAAAACCTGCGCCAGGCGATTCTCTTCATCGAGGGCAAGCGGCAGGAGCTGATCGATGAGCTCAGGCGCCGGATGGAGGAGAAGGCGGAAGCGCTGGAGTTCGAGGCGGCCGCCAAGATCCGCGATCAGATCCAGGCGGTGGAAAAAACCGTCGAGAAGCAGCGCATGGTCTCCCATTGGGGCGCCGATCAGGACATCTTTGGCCTCTATCGCGAAGGCGGCTTTATCGAGGCCCAGGTCCTCTTCGTGCGCCAGGGCAAGCTCACGGGCAACCAGGCCTATTCATTGGAAAACCGAGAATTCCCCGACGAGGAGATTATAGAATCGCTGCTCACGCAATTTTACCAGGGCGAGCGCTTCGTGCCGGACGAGATTCTGTTGCCGGTCGAGATCGACGACCGCGAAGTGCGCGAGGAATATCTGGGCGAGCGCAGAGGCAAAAGAGTCTCGATCGTGTGTCCGCAGCGGGGCGACAAGCGCCGGCTCGTCGAGATGGCCGCGCAGAACGCGCGCCAGAGTTACGCCGAGCGGCACGATCAGGAAAAAGAGCGGGAAAGAATGCTGCTGGAGCTGAAGGAGAAGCTTCGGCTCAGCCACTATCCACAGCGGATCGAATGCTACGACATCTCCAACATCCACGGCGCGCACGCAGTCGGCTCGATGGTGACGTTTATCAACGGCGAGCCGGACAAGAGCTATTATCGCCACTATCGCATCCGCACGGTCAGCGAAAATGTAGGCGGGGACGACTTCGCGATGATGTACGAAGTGCTCAAGCGCCGCTTCAGCCGCAGCGTCGAGGAGGGCGATCTGCCGGACCTGGTCGTCGTGGACGGCGGCAAAGGGCAGCTCGGCATAGCGCTCTCGGTGCTGCGCGACCTCGGCGTAAAAAACATCGATGTCGCCGGGCTGGCCAAAATGCGCGTGGCGCGCGCCCCACGGAGCGCGGAGATCGAACGCCTGGAGGAGAGAGTCTTTTTGCCGGGGCAGAGCAACCCGATCGTGCTGAGGCGCAACTCGAATGCCTTGTTTCTGCTCCAGCGCGTGCGCGACGAGGCGCATCGCTTCGCGATCACCTATCATAAAAAGGTAAGGGCGAAGCAAACCCTCTACTCGGCGCTGGATAAGATTCCCGGCATCGGCGGCGCGCGCAAGCGCGCGCTATTGCGCGCGTTCGGCAGCGTCAAGCGCATCGAGGAGGCTTCGATGGACGAGCTTTTAAAGGTTCCGCTCATCAACCAGAAAATCGCCGAAGAAGTTCTGCAATCCCTGAAGTCGGCTTCTTAAAAATACAGAGTCCGGAATTACAAGCAATCTCACACCGGATACCTGTTGAGCCTATTTGAGCCTTGCCAGATTCCCCGCGGATCGAATAGAATCCGCCGCGAATGATTGGAGCCGCACAACATGATGACGTTACGCCAATTCTCGGCTAAGCCGGCCACGATCCCTGCAACAACTTCGTGGTACCTGGCCGATTTAGGTGAGGCTCGGGGCAAGCAGGAGTTATTTACGAGACAGTCTCCCCAGAGACTGAAGGTGCTAAGGGAACACGCGTTGATTGAAAGCGCGGTTTCGTCCAATCGGATTGAAGGCGTGATGATCGAACCGGCGCGTGTCGCTACCGTTGTCCTCGGCAAGTCGGTTCTGCGCGACCGTGATGAGGAAGAGGTCCGAGCATACCGGGATGCCCTGAAACTCATCCACGAGCGTGGCGCCAAGCTCACGATCTCGGAAGCAACCTTTATCGAGTTGCACAGGGTAAGTCGCGGCGATATATCGGATGCCGGGAAATATAGGGAGAAAGAGAGCGATATTATCGAGAAGTATCCCGACGGGCGCCAGCGTGTACGTTTCAAAACCGTCCCGCCGGCGGACACGCCTCGGTTTGTCCGTGAATTAATTGAGCTGTGGGATCGCTGCGTCTATGAGCGTTCGGTTCATCCGGTCATCGCTCTCGCAGGTTTTAATCTCGATTTCCTCTGTATCCATCCATTTCGCGACGGCAACGGCAGAGTCTCCCGGCTTCTTTTCCTGCTCCAGTGCTATCACTTGGGTTACGAAGTCGGTCGCTACATCAGCCTGGAGCGGTTCATCGAGGAGAACAAGGAGCGCTACTACGAAACCTTGGAGCAGAGTTCCCAGGGCTGGCACGAGGGAAAGCATGACCCGTGGCCCTACGTGAACTATCTCCTTTTTATTTTAAAGGCCGCATACAAAGAATTTGAGCAACGGGTCGGACAGGTCAAGAGTCCCCGTGGGGCGAAGACCGAACTGGTAGAAGCTGCGATTGATGCCTTTGAGGCAGAATTCACCTTGGCGGATATCGAGCGGGCCTGCCTCGGAGTGAGCCGAGACATGGTGCGCAGGATTCTGCGAGTGCTTCAGAAAGCCCGTAAAGTCGAGTGCTTGGGTCGCGGTCCTGGGGCCGCCTGGCGGAAAAAAGGGTAATACCCTTAAAAGAGGGTAACAGAGAGGGTATTGTCACAAGAACGAATCAAAGACCCCACCCGCTTCCCGTGGCATGAAGTGAAGAAGGTTGAGCAAGCATGCTGCGCGAGAGAAATCTATCCGTCATGTCTTCGACCATTATGACCAGGCGGTTTCTTAGTTGAGTCCGGCATGAACGCCGAGCACTCCGCTGCAGCTTCACAAGGTTTTCTTTTCCGCTATCCTACCTCCTTGCTCATCGCCGCGACGCTGGCGCTGCTTGCCGGACAAGCGCTCGCCGCGAGCCCGCTCCTGCCGCCGCCGCTTTACTTATTGCTGTTTCTGCCTCCGCTTCCACTCGTTTGGCGGCGCGCGGGTATTCTCTGGAGCGTTTTCTACCTGCTGACGGCTGCGACTTTTTGTTTGGGTTATTATCGCCACGTACAGATTCTCGATCCCAAATTTCCTCCGGACCATCTGCGCTCGGTCGTGGAAGAAGGCTCGCAGCTTTATCTGGAAGGCATTCTTCAACAAGAGCCGGAAAAGTTGCCGCAGCGCAGCCGTTGGCTCGTGCGCGCCGCGCGCGTGTGGCATCCGACCGGGGCCCAGGAGATAACGGGTGACCTCCTGCTCACGGTGCGCAGCAGCAGCCGCGATTGGCGCTACGGCGACCGGATTCGGTTTCGGGTTGAGCCGCGAATTCCACGCGACAACGGAAATCCCGGCGGCTTCGATTACGCGACGTTTTTGGCGCGCCGGGAAATCTACGCGACGGGATTTCTCGTGAGCGATCAAAACGTGGAGCTGTTGTCCCGCGCGCCGCCGGGATTGTGGAACAGTCTCGAATATCTGCGCCGGGAGATCCGGCGCTTCATCGAGCGCAGCTTCGCTTCGCGGGAGAACGCCGCGCTGATGAAGGCGCTCGTCGTCGGCGACATGGGCGAAATCTCGCGCGAGGCGCGCGCGGACTTCACCGCGGCCGGGGTGAATCACGTTTTATCCATATCCGGCTTGCATGTCGGCATGCTCGGCGTGGTGGTCTTTTTCCTCGTCCGCTATCTCGGCTCGCGCAGCGAAACGGTGGCGCTGCGCTGGAACCTGCTGAAGATCGCCACTTTCGGCTCCTTTCTCGCGGTGCTTTTTTACAGCGGTCTGGCCGGCACGTCGGTGCCCACCGTCCGCTCGGCGATCATGATCGGCATCTACGAGCTGGCCGTTCTCCTCGACCGCGAGGAAGAGATTTTCTCAAGCCTCGCTTTCGCCGCGCTTGTCATCGCAATTGCCTGGCCCGGCGTCGTGATGGATATTTCATTTCAGCTCTCGTTTCTCGCCGTGCTCTTCATCGTCTGGGGCTCGCGCAAGATGCAGGAGTGGTGGCCCGCGCGGTTGCGGCGCGACGAGCTGCCTCAAGAGCGCAGTCTTTGGCTGCCCAGGCTGCGCCGGACGATTCTTTATCTCGCCGTCCCGCTGCTGGCGACCGTCGGCACCGGTCCGATGATCGCGCACCACTTCGGCCATCTCTCATGGGCGGGATTCATTGCTAATCCCGTCGTCGTGCCGATCGTGGGTTTTGTCATCGTGCCCCTCGGCCTCATCATCGGCGGCCTGGCCGTGACGGCGCCGGCGCTCGCGGCTCCGGTCGTCGCGCTGACCGAGCCGCTGCTGTCGTTGGTCCATCGAATGGTTCACTTTCTCTCGCGCCTGCCGATGGCGAATCTCGCTGTGCCGATCCCGAACTATTGGGAAGTGGCGCTGCTCTATCTCGCAATCCTGTCGGTTCTGCTCTTTCGCCGCAGACTCCATCTCGCGCTCGCGCTCGGCGTCAGTTTTGTTTTGATTCTGGGAGACGGCTACTACTGGTGGCGGGAGCGGTGGAACAGAAAAGATCTGAGAGTCACCCATCTCAGCGTCGGCCACGGCGATGCCGCCGTGGTGGAATTTCCCGGCTCGCGCGTGCTTCTTATCGACGCGGGCGGCTCCGCCAGCGGGGAATTCGATACGGGCGAAGCGATCGTCGCGCCGTTCCTGCGCTCGCGCAAGATTCTGAAAGTGGATTATTTACTCGTCAGTCATCCGAGAGTGGATCATTACGGCGGGATGAGAAGCATCGTGGAGGAGTTTGCGCCGGCGGAGTTCTGGTCTGGGCCGGGCAAAGGCAGCACGGCGCGATACGAAGGGCTGGAAGAGGCGGTGGAGCGGGCGGGAATTAAGAGAATCATTCTCGGCAGCCGCGAGCCCTGCCGCGAGATCGAACGGGTGAAGCTCTGCGCAGTTTATCCGCCGCAAGACAACAGCGGCGATGGATCGGTGGTTGTGCGCCTCGGTTTCGAGCAGGTCCATTTTTTATTCGGCAGCGACATCGACGGCAAGGACGAAAAGATTCTCCTCGCGGGGAAAACAGACCTATCGAGCGCGATCGTCAAAGCGCCGCGCCACGGGAGCGCGGGCTCCAGCAGCAGCGAGTTCATCGCCGCGGTCAAACCAAAGCTCGCGATATTTTCCGTCGGCCTGCGCAACGCCTTCGGCCTTCCACGGGAAGAAGTTCTGTCGCGCTACGCGGCCGCGGGCGCGGAAATCTTGCGCACCGATCGAGACGGCGCGATCACGATCGAGACGGACGGAAAAAGCGTCCGCTATCAAACCTATCGGACCGGGAAGAGGGGAGAGATACATTTCCAACATTGACAGGGCGGGAGCCTGTCGCTACTGTTCAACCGACTTCTCGGAATCGACCGGTGGTAGCCGGCGCCGGACCGATATGAAACCGCGGGAAATTATTCAAACAGAGCGGCTTTGGCTGCGCCGGGCCGTGATCGACGACGCGGAGGCGATTTTTGCCGCATACGGCCACGACCTCGAGGTCACGAAATATCTTTCCTGGAAGCCCACGGGGAATTTAGCAGACACGAGCTCGCATTTGCGCGCCTCGGCTCTCGCCTGGGAAGAGGGCAGGGCGTTCCAGTGGGTGATTTTGAGAAAGGAAGACCGTCAGTTGTTGGGCGCAGTCGGGTTGCGGGTGGACGGTCATAAAGTCGAGTTGGGATACGTCCTGGCCAAGAAGTTTTGGCGTAAGGGCTATATGACCGAAGCGGTCCGGGCCGTCGTCGACGCGGCGCTCGATGATAAGAATGTCTATCGCGTCTGGGCGGTCTGCGACATCGAGAATCCCGCTTCCGCGCGGGTGATGGAGAAAGCCGGGATGAAATTCGAAGGCGTTTTGCGCCGCTGGTCCGTTCACCCGACTCTCAGCGACGAGCCGCGCGATTGCCGCTGCTACGCGAAAGCGAAATAGTTTCTGAAAGTACCATTTGTCCTCTGCCGATCTCGTGTGCTCCTTTCCTGATCGACTCCACCGATAAATCGCCCGGAGGCAACGAACCTCTCGAAGCGAATCTTCCTCGATAACGTAAAACGTTATCCCGTCTGGATAAAAGCCGCTCTACGCTATTGCATCGCCTTCCTCCCGTTCTATTCTTAAAAATCCTGGCAAAACGTCGATAAAATTATCCGAGGAAATCCAAGCCATATTTCGCCGAACAAGCGCCAATTGTGTTTCGGCGCGCCCAATGGCCCCCTCAATTGCTCCGATCCTAAAGCAGCGCATCGGAAACACCGATGTAACGCAAGGGAAAGAGATTTTTGGGAGGTTCTCAATGACACGCAAGCCCGCTTTTCGGTTCAAACTGGCGATTTCAGTGATTGCGGCCATCGTCTTCTTGGGGTGGATCGGGCAAGCACAGACCCAAGCCGCGTCTGCCAATCCGTTGCAGGGACTTCGGGAATATCTTGCCGGCGCCGTCGATACTCAGGAGCGCCACCACCATCGTCTGAGGACGATACCCAACGTCGTCGGCACGGCCGTAGGAGTTTCAGAGGATGGTAAGCCGGTCATCAAGGTATATACGAAATTGCCCGGGGTTGTGGCTATTCCAACAAGCCTCGACGGATTTCGTGTCGAGGTAGAGGAAACCGGAGAGTTCCATGCTTTGGCGGGACAGTTCGGCGGCCAGCAGTATGGCAGCGATAAAACCCGCGCCCCCAGAGTCAACCCGGCAACGTTTTTCACGCGGCCGGTGCCGATCGGAGTTTCCACCGGCAACGAAGGCGAATGTTCGGCCGGCACGATCGGCGCCCGCGTCAAGGACGCCAACGGCAACGTTTTTGCGCTGAGCAACAACCACGTCTACGCCCTGGAAAACGCCGCGGTCCCGAACAGCGCCGTCTTGCAGCCGGGTCTCTACGACACCAACTGTACTTTCAATCCGGCCAACGTCATCGGCACGCTCTCGTCTTTCGTTCCGATCGTTTTTTCCATTTCCGCGAACAACACGGTCGACGCGGCCATCGCCGCATCCAACGTTTCGCTTCTGGGCAAGTCCACTCCCTCCAATGGGTACGGCACGCCGCGATCGGCCACGGTCTCGGCGTTTGTCGGCCAGAGAGTGAAAAAGTACGGCCGCACGACTTCGCAGACCTCGGGCCAGGTCCTCGGCATCAACGCCATCGTTATAGTCGAGTATGGCTCCGGCACGGCGCAGTTCGTCGATCAAATCATTGTCCAATCTTCCAGGGCGTTTATCCTGGCCGGCGATTCGGGCTCGCTTCTGGTCACGGCGCAAGGCAATAACCCCGTGGGGTTGCTCTTCGCCGGAAACGGGAACGGAAGAATCGCGATCGCCAACCGCATCGACGCGGTGCTTGGCGCCTTCAGCGTCACCATCGACGGCAACTAAAACAAACCGCCGCCGGCTTGATTCCTATTGTCCAAGGAGTAAGAAGGATCAGTGCCGGGTTTTCACCACGATGACCTTCGTAAGTGCGCATCGTTCAGGCTCGCCGCCGTTCTGGCTTTGCTCGGTGCTTGCGGAGGAATCGCCACGCGGCAAATTTTTGAGAATGGGGCAAGCGGAATTCTGATGGCAGCCGACACCATCGACGAAGTGCTCAAGCAGAACGCCGACCGGCTGATGTCGGCTCCCGGCGTCGTCGCGGTCGCAGTCGGCGAATGCGCGGGAAAGCCTTGCCTCAAAGTTCTGGTCGTCAAAAAGACCGCGGAGCTGATGAAAATAATTCCTTCGATGCTGGGAGGATTCCCGGTCGTTGTGGAAGAGACCGGGCCCATCGGTCCCATGGATCGCGGCTGATCGTCGCGGGCTGTTGAAAAAGGCTCGTGGAAATTTACGCTTTCGTCGTTTACGTTTACAGGTTTGTAACTAAGAGCCGAGCCGCTTGAGTTCGACCTTCGCTCCTTCGTGCTCGACGACGATCACCGCATTGGTTGCGACCGCCGCCCGGAACATCTTGACCGCCGCGCTTTTCTTTCCTTCAATCAGGAGCTGCTGGCCGACGTAGAAGTAGACTTCGCACTGTTTCTCGCGCTGCTTCTTGGGATTCGAATCGGCGGCGGCTTTGAGCAGGTCCTGGCTGCTCAACTGCCCACGATAGAAGGATATCACCGGCCCCGGCCACTCGCTCAGATCTACGTCTCTCTGTTGCAATGCCCGCATCATGCGCTCTAGATCGCTTCGACCGTCCGCGCCGCTTCGGAATTGAGTAATATAACGCCAAAGCACCGCATACTGGTCCGTGGGCCTCCAGTTTATGGATTGACCAAAGTCCTTTGTGGCTTCCTCAAACTGGCCCAGAAAAAACTTAGCGATGCCCCGGCTGTTGTAGGCCTGCGCCATGCTCGGGTCCAGGCGCACCGCTTCATCAAGATCCGGAATGGCTTTTTTGAAATCCCGCTTGAAGCTGTAAATATTTCCACGGTAGTAATAGATGGTCGCCAGGTTTCGATCGATGAGCTCGCCGGATGCGATCGCGCGGTTGCAGTAGGGCAGCGCCTTGTCCGGTTGGTATGTTTCCGGTTTGGTGAGCTCGAAACACTGCTGCCCATCCTCGTTCCATTGCGCCCAACCCACCCCGCTCAGCACAAGGAGCATGATTAACATAGCGGTCAGTCGCCGCATAACTTTTTCCCTCCTCGGATCAAGATTAAAACCGCAAAGCATCTGCCGTTCATTGCAGATATATCGGAAGTAAACCTATCTTAACGTGGTTTGCCGCCAGTGACAATCAAGACCAACTTATCAGCTCTCAATAAGCGTCGAACATGCGTTGGATCTCGTCGGCGTTGCCGGTTTTCGTCAGGGCCAGCGCCAGCAGCACGCGGGCCTTCCATGGCTGGAGATTGTCCCCGGCCACGAAGCCGCGCTTGGCCAGTCCGGGGCTTCGGACCACGCGTCCCGAAGCGACGCGGCTGCAGAGGCACATGATCACGCCTTTTTCCTTGTACATGCGATCGAAGGCTTCGTCTTCCGCCGGCGTCGGCCGTCCGGCGCCCGTCGCCGCGCTGACGATTCCCCTGGCGCCCGCCGCCGCCGCGGCTTCGATCATCCTGCCGTCGGCGCCGACGTAAGACACGACCACATCGACGCGCGGCAGCGACTCGAGGCCGCGAACGTCGAACTCCGTCGCGACCGTGTGTTTCTTCAAGCTCTGATGATAGTAAACGATCCTGCCGTCCGCGTCGGCGTAGCCCAGCGGCCCGAGATCGCGGCTCTGGAACGCCTGCACGCGGTATGTCGAATTCTTGGTCACATCGCGGCCGCTGTAGATCGTGTCGTTCATGACCAGCAGGGCGCCGCGGCCGCGCGCGTTCGGATCGGCGGCGACTTTGATCGCGTTTACGAGATTCAAATAGCCGTCGGCGCTCAGTGCCGAAGCCGGACGCATGGAGCCGACGACCACCACGGGCTTGTCGGTCTTGAGAGTCAGGTTGAGGAAGTAGGCCGTCTCCTCGATCGTGTTGGTTCCGTGCGTGATGACGATGCCGTCGGCTTTGTTGCCATCGAAGATTTCATGGATTGTCCGCGCCATGTCGAGCCAGTCTTTATCCACGAGCGCGTGACTCGGCAATCTGCGAAAAGGCACTTCTTCGACTTTCGCGATCGAACCGAGTTCGGGAAGCTGTGCCAACAGCTCTCCGGTGTTCAACCGTTTGCCCGCTTCGATGTACCAGGCCAGGTCGAGCCGGTCCTTACCGACCGAGTCGATCGTCCCTCCGGTGATGATAAGCGCGACACGAGGCAGCTCGCTCATTCTGTCAATTATCCTTTCGTGAATCGGTATCAACGTCTAAGTACCTCAGGGGTTGCGAAATGTCCACCTGGATGGATCTCATTGGCGCTCAACCAAGGTTTTTCACCACGAAGCGCACAGCGGGGCTACGCCGCAACCAAAATGAGAAAAGTAGGATTCACCACCAAGGCACGAAGGACACGAAGTTCAAAAGTATCAAATATACGAATCCTTCGTGGCCTTCGTGTGCTTCGTGGTGAGATCGTATTTTTTTGTCGATTCCGCAACTCAGGATCGGTGCGCAGGAAAATTTGCGCAAACCGCGAAAACTTTCAGGCATAGTATTACGAAGGACACGAAGAGCGGAGAAACGGATTATAAAAGAGATGGGGTTCAACATGATTGTTTCTTCCTTCGTGCACTTCGACGTCCTTCGTGGTGGTATACTCCGTTTCAAATGCCGATTTTAGGATAAAGTACCAACAGCGTGAGACACGACACTAGCTTAAAGTAGGCATCACTTCGCGGGCGAAGCGTGCGATCTGCTCGGTCCGCTCCGGCCAGTGAGGCACCATGAATTGCAGGGCGATATTTCCGACGCCGATTTTGTCGTAACTCGCGAGCGCTTGGCCGACCTGCTCCGCAGAGCCGCGCAGGCGGTCTTCCTCCTGAGGCAGCGGCTCGCGGCTGAGCTCGATCGGCAGGCAGCAGTTGAGACGGATTTGATCGGGATCGCGTCCGGCTTTTTGCGCCGCGCGCCGGACGTTGTCGAATCGTCGAGCCAATTCGCGCGGCGTCATGCGCACGAAATACGGAAACCATGCGTCGCCGTATTCGCCGGCGCGGCGCTGCGCGCGCGCTCCCTCGCCGCCCACCCAGATCGGAATGCGCGGTTGCTGCAGCGGCTTGGGATAGAAGGCGATGTCGTCGCAGCGGTAGTGGCGGCCGGAAAATTTCACGCGCTCGTCTTTCCACAGCGCGTCGATTAAATCGAGCTGCTCGTCGGACAGCTTGCCGCGCGCGGCGAAATCCGCGCCGAGCGCCTCGAACTCTTCGCGCATCCACCCCACGCCGACACCGAGAATCATGCGCCCCTTGGACAGATGGTCTATGGTCGTGGCGATCTTCGCCCAATAAAGCGGATGACGGTAGGGGAGAACGAGCACGCTGATGCCGAGCTTAATTTTCTCCGTACAACCGGCGAGAAATGCCAGGCAGGTGAGCGGCTCGAAGAATGGCCGGTCGGGCGGAACGATGAAGGTTTGTCCTTCGCTGTACGGGTAGGGCGTTTTGATTTCCCATGGAATGATGATGCGGTCCGCGCACCAGACGGAATCGTAACCGAGAGACTCCGCCTGCCGCGCCGCGTCCATTAGAGTCTTTGGACCCGCGGCCCGGCCGGAGATGGGAAGAAAAACGCCGAACTTCATTGTGAACAGGTTATCATAGCTATCCCGACGCGATACGTACTAGGTAGAGGCTGGTTTTAAACCCGCCCCTACGAGATTCCACGGGAATGACACAAGCGCGAAGCTCTTGGCCCATTGTAAAAACCGTTCAGCCTTGACCGTTAAAGCTCGAATTGGATATTGTCGGCTACGATCTCTACCACAAAGGAGTTTCCTTGGCTATTTGTCGCGTTGGTATTCTGATTTCGTTTCTATTTGCGCTACTCCCCAGAGTGGAAGCGCAGGAGCTTAAAAAAATCCACGTCGCGATTCCCGCGGTCACGCCGGCGGTCACGACTTTCGCCATCGCCAAGGATAAGGGCTACTACCGCGAGGAGGGGCTCGACGTTGAGCTGGTCGTGATGCCTTCGGCCGTGGGCACACAAGCGCTCATCGGCGGTAATGTAAAATTCTCCACTGTGGGCGGAGCCAGCATGCCGGCGATCCTGCGCGGCGCGCCGATCCGTTTTCTCTTCGCCAGCTTCAGCCGCCCGATGTTCTGGCTCTTCGCCAAGCCGGAGATTCGCTCCGTCGCCGATCTCAAAGGCAAGAAGGTCGGCATATCGAGTCTCGGCAGCGGGCCGGATTCGATTCTCCGCGACCTGCTCAAAAAGCATGGCCTCGAAGGCGGGCGCGAGGTCGTGATCCTGCCGGTAGGCTCCGGCACGGCGCGCTTTTACGCCTTGCAAGCCGGCTCTGTGGACGCCGCGATGCTCTCGATTCCGGCGATTTTCATGGCGCAGGATGCCGGCTACCGCGAGCTGGTCTCGTTCGTCGATCAGGACATCGTCGAGTTGCAGGGGAGTATCCTCGCGCCGGCGCAGCTTCTCGAATCGGAGCCGGCGCTGGCGGAAAAATTCGTCCGCGCCTCGCTCAAGGGATTCATCGCTTTCCGCGACAACCGCGCCGCGACGATTCAGATCCTGGCGAGGTTCTTGAGACTCAAGGAAGACATGGTGGAAAAAATCTACGACCGCTTCAAGCCGGGCATGACGCCGGACGGGACGATCAACGAGGCGTTGCAGAGGAAATCGATCGAGCACATCGTCGGCCGCGTCGGCGTCAAAGAGCCGCCGCCGCTCGACAAGATTTTCGATTTTTCGCTTACGCGGAAGTTGAACGAGGAGCTACGGGCGAAAGGCTGGCGGCCCTGATCCTCGCTACGCGAGAAATCTCAAATCTCAAATCTCAGATTGCAATCTGAAATTTGAGATTTGAAATTTGCAATCCCGAAGGGCGTATCATCCCGCCGGCGGCCAGCCGGCCTCGGATAATTTCGCGCGCAGCTCGTCGCGCTCCGTGTCGTTTATTTGCTTCGCCGGCCAACGCGGATACATCTTCATCTCGATGCCGCGTATTCGGTAGAGTTCCTTGTAAGCGGTCCGGCCGACTTTCTTCGTCAGATCGGCGACGACGGTGTAAACCTTCTTGACCTTCTCCTGAAGCGACGAAGCCTTTTCTTTTTCCTTTCCCGTGGCGGCGCGCCAGGTCCCGGCGCAGAGCTCCGGGAAAACGCTTGCCAGCGGCGCGATGGTGCCGCGCACGCCGATGCCGACGCCGGCGACGGTTTCTGTCGGCGTGCCGGGGAAGACGCCGAAATCGTGTCCTTTCAGCGCCTCGATGTAGCTCGTCGATTCTTGCAGCGTGCCCCAGGCGAGCTTGACGCCGCGGATCGTCGGAACGGCCTCGACCAGGCGCCGCGCGTAATCGGGCGTGATGTCGATGCCGGCGTAACGCTTGTTGTTGTAGATGTAGATCGGCAGAGGAACTTTTTTCGCCACCGCCTTGTAGTGCTCGGTGATCTCCCACTCGTTGTGGTCGGTATAGTAATAAGGAGGAACGATCAATAGGCCGTCCACGTCGATTTTTCCGCTGTGCTCCGCCAGCTCGAGCACGGTCTGAATATCCGGCGCGCCGACGTGGATGATGACCGGGACACGCCGATTGACTTGATCCAGCGCGATTTCCGCCACGCGCTTTCTCTGGTCCGGCCGCATCACCGGTCCCTGTCCATATGACCCGCAGGCCATGACGCCATCTGCGCCGGCGTTCAATTCGAAGTCGATGATCTGCCGAAAAACTTTTTCGTCGACCTCTCCACGCTCGTCGAAAGGAGTCGGAAGAGGAATGACCGTGCCGCCGATCGCTGCCATGGAGTTCTCCTCAAAGACCTATATGAGTTTCGCCGCGTCCTTCTTCACGGTACAGACCGAACGCCTGCAGAATCGGCGCGTCGTTCATGGAAAAGAGGATCGCGTCTTCCTTGGCCGAGCGGTTGGCGTGCTCGTGCCAGTTCCACAGAGGCACGACGAACGTGTCGCCTTTCTCCCAGTTGAACGGTTTGCCGTCGATGACGGTCGTGCCGCTGCCGCGAAAGACGTGGTAGATCGTCGTGCTCGTGTGGCGGTGCGATTGTGTCCGCATGCCGGGGAGAAACATTTGCAGCCGGAGCGACAGCGTCGGCAGCGTCGAGCCGTTGGTCACCGGATTGACGTAGTCCAGCGCGATACCTTCGAATGGATGAGGGGTTCCCTCCGCGAGGCGCTTCAACGACGCATAGCTGTCGCGCCAGCGGTAGTGAAGCGGGCGCAGGCCGTCGTCCGCCAGCGCAGCGGCGACCGGCCGCGTCATTCCATAGTCCGGCGCAGTATCGGAGGTGCTCGTGACCGGCAGCCGCGTATCCTTCTTATAGGGTTCAAAGGAGATCACCTGCAGCGCCTGGACGAACGGCACGTCCAGTCCGTCGATCCAGACCATCGGCTCCGCGCCTTCGTGCGCGTGCTCGTGCCAGGTCCATTGCGGCGTAAGAATTAAATCTCCCGCCTCCATCACCATCCTGTGTCCGTTGACAGTCGTGTAAGCGCCTTTGCCCTGAAGGATAAAACGGATCGCCGACATCGTGTGGCGATGTGCCGGCGCGACTTCGCCCGGCTGAATCAACTGGAAAGAGAAGAGCATCGTGTGCGTGGTCATCTCGCTCTTTTCCAATCCCGGATTGACCAGGCGGATGGTTCGGCGCTCGACGTTTCCTTGCTGAATGCCGATGCGATCGCGGGCCTGAAGCAGGCTGTCGTAGACGTCCGCCCACTTCCAGAGATGCGGCTGCACGTCGGTCTTGGGGTCCTTGGGCCGCTCGCCACTTTTGAGCCGCCAGATGCCCGAGAGCCATTTCTGCGCGAGCAGCCGGTCCAACTCGGCAATTTGATCGGCTTCGCGCGGACCGGCTTCGCGGGGACTGGATTCTGTCTTGGACTCCGTTTTCATGCAGCACCTCCAATCCACCTAATGCAAATTGCAAAATGAAAAATAGAAAATGAAGAAATAATTTTGCAATTTGAATTTTGCACTTTGCATTGTTCAGCGCTGTTTGTACCTGCGGTAAATCCCGTCGTAGAAAGTCGTCATCATCTGGACGGCGATGCGCGAGCAATACTCCAGCGGCCAGCCGGCGCGCTCCTGGCCGTAGCCTTCCATCAGCGCCGCTTCGAGAATCCGCTGATTCGTGCCGCCGTGCTCTTCGCTCAAGTCGGCCTCTTCGTGAATCCTGAAGTATTGAATATCTTCCTTGGTCAACCCGTACTTCGGCAGCGCGGCGCGGTAATCCTGCGCGATGTATCCGAAGATCTCCTCTTCGAGATGAATCGCGTAACACTCCGCCAACGGCACGTCGATCCACGAGCGCACGAAAAAATCCACCAGGCCGCGCGCTTCGGGAATCAGCTCGCACTCGATCATCTCGCGCGGCTCCACGCCGAGCGCTTTCCCGAGCTTCAAGAGCACGCGGGCGTGGCCGCCGAGAGCCGGCGTGGTGAATTCCTCGCCGATTTTCTGCGCCACCATGTCCTCCAGCTCGGGGTGTTGTTTAAAAAATCCCACGAACTGGTGATAGACCGTCGCCATGCCGGTGTTGACCTCGACGGCGAAGGCGTGCCAGTTTTTAATCCAGAACTTCAAGTGATCCTTCTCGAGAGTACCGGCCCTCAAATCTCTGAAGTACGGATGGTTACGGATTTCTTTTTCGTAGGTGTCGAGAACTATTTTTCGCAGCGCGGCGACTTTTGCTTTTGCTTCCTGCGGCGTCATTTTGATATGCTCGCTCATGAACGGAACGTATCGAATGAGTTCTGTCTTGTCAACTTTGAGTGGCTGGTCATTTTGTGCCCGCGGGTTCATGCTAGGGCGCAATAGAGATTCTTCGCGGATCCTGTCCTGAGCGGAAAAGAGAGATGCTTCGCTTCGCTCAGCATGACAGAAAGCGAAGGGCTCAGAATGGGATTAATGTCCAAAAGGTAT
>CAZNES010000016.1:0-67360 GCA_964572145.1 uncultured Syntrophobacteraceae bacterium | reverse complement strand
AAGTTTGGTGGCTGACGTGGTGTGGAGATTTTAACCACGAAGGACACGAAGGTCTCGAAGGAAGAGAATACGAGACGAAAAGCAATATGGCTGTGATTAAATTGGTTGCCGGATACGCGACGATCGGGCAGGGCGCCGGGCCGATGATCGTCACGGAGCGCGCTGGACTCTTCGCTAAACATGGACTCCAGGTCACGACACGTTTGATGGGAGGAGCGAAGGGCGTGGTCAAAGGACTCATGCAGGGAGAAATTCAATTCGGGAACCTCGCCGCGCCGGCGCTTCTGAGAGCGGTCCTGGAAGACGGCGCCGACCTTGTCTTTCTCACCGGCGGCATCAACCAGCAGTTTCTCGTGGGCCGTCCGGGAATCAAAGATCGCAACGAACTGGTGCGGGCGCGGATCGGTTTGGTCGGCGACGGCGGATTGAACGACGTGCTGGTTCACTTCGTTGTCGAGCGTTTGGAGAAAGAGAATATTCGCGGGCTTCGTCTCGTCCCGCTACCGGCCGGCGGCAGAGACGGCACGGCTGCTCTGCTCGCGAAGGAGTGCGACGCGCTCGTGATGACGCCGCCCGAAGCGATCGAGGCGAGAATGCGGGGTTGCACTTTTCTTATCGACTTTGCGGAGTTCGGTCTGAACTATGCTTTGGGCGGGATAGCGACGAGGCGGGAAACCGTTCGGGAAGCTCCTGACATCGTCCGGAGATTCGTCGCGGCATACGTCGAGGGAATGAACCGCTACCGGACGGACCGCGAGTTTACCGTAAGCGTTCAGCGAGAATACAGCGGCATCGCGGATAGGGCCGTCGCCGAAGAGACTTACGATCTTACTCAACCGGGGATGCCGCCGATGCCTTATCCCGTGATCCAGGCTCTGGAAGCCGCGCTCAGGGTGATGGCGCGAGATTTACCCGCCGCGGCAACGGCGGACCCCAGACAATTTATCGACGCTCGTTTTATCGGAGAGCTGGCGCGTTCAGCGCCGCTCTGAGCGGCAGGCCGACACAAAAGCAGAGAAGATTTTTTTTTGCGCCCGATCCCTGTGCACCAGGAACTCGGGATGCCACTGGACGCCGAGGACGAACGAATGATCGCAGCTCTCGATCCCTTCGATGACGCGGTCCGCCGCGGCGGCGTTGACGATCAATCCTTTGCCGAGTTTTTTCACCGACTGGTGATGCGTCGTGTTGACCTCGAGAGAATCCCGGCCGACGATTCGTCTGAGCTTGGTTCCGGCGACGATGTTCACTTCGTGGCCGCCGCGGTCTTTTAGATGACCCTGCTCATGCTCCGCGGCGCCGGCGAGCTGGCTTCGGATATCCTGATAGAGCGAGCCGCCTAAAGCCACGTTGATCGCCTGCGCCCCGCCGCAAACGCCCAAGAGCGGCATATCTCTCTTTAGCGCGAGGGAGATCAATCCCAGCTCGAACTCCGTCCGCTCTTCCTGAATCTTTCCCAATTTCTCGATCGCCCGCTCGCCGTAATATTTCGGATGAATGTCGAAATTTCCGCCGCTGACGACGACGCCGTCGAGACTTTCAATAATTCTTTGCAACGTCGCCGGCGCGGGCGCGATCGGCAAAACCAGCGGAATCGCTCCGGCCTGCTGGATGGCGCGCGCGTAGCGCTCCTGGAGCACGATCAAGGGCTCTGCGTTATCGCCGGTTGCGGCGACGTCCGGCGTGATTCCGATCAACGGAGCGGAGCGGCGGCTTTTCATTTCTGCTCGCCGTAAATATTTCGATATACCCGCAGGTTCCTGAGCACGAGCTTCACGTAGAGCTGCGTCTCGGAGTAAGGAATGCGCTCGACGAATTCGTCGTCATCGGCGGCGGCAAGCTGCGCTTCCCATTTGGAAACGGCGTTCTCGCCGGCGTTGTAGGCGGCGATCGCCTTGACCAGATTGTTCGAATAGCGTTGGAGGAGTTCTTTCAAGTGATGGATGCCGAGCGTCAGATTGAGCTCGGGCTCGAAAAGTGCATCGCGCGGAGGTGAAGAGAGTTTTAACCGCGCGGCGGTCCTGGTCGCGGTTGAATGAAGAAGCTGCATTAATCCGAGCGCCGTCGCGGGAGAAACCGCCCTGGGCTCGAACAGGCTCTCCTGGCGGATCAGCGCCACGACGAGATATGGGTCGATATTGTTTTCCTTCGCGAGCTTCTGAACGGTGTCCCAATAGGCCAGCGGGAAACGGTAACGCGCCAGCTCTTCGGTGGAACGCGGAAACTGGATTTGATTGGCTAGAGCAGCGCTTCGCGCGTAAGCGCCGTTGCGCGCAAATTCGCGCATGAGCAGCAGCTTGAGCGAAAGATCTTCGGCGCCGAGATTTTTTACTTCGTCCAATTCACCCGCGGCCAATGAATTCAAAGCTAACTCGGAAAGCTCCTGCGCGCGGGAAAAATGAAACGACTGCGGCGCACTGAGCGGCGGTGGTGTGATGGTGGAGACGGTCGGCTCAGGCGTCTTCTTCTCCTCGACGGCGACGCCCATCCGCGCGAGCCAGCCGGCGGCGAGACTTTTATAGTAACTCTCTTCGGGATCGCGCATGATGGTTAGAAAGAGCGGCTTTGCTTCCTCGCCCTGCTCCATCCTGGCCGCAGTGCGCGCCTGCCAGTAGAGCGCCGCGGTCCGCCAGCGCGCGGCATCCTTCGCGGACGCGAGGCGCTTGAACGCGGCGTTGGCGTTCTTATCGTCTTTCCTCAAGTAGTAGATCCATGCCGCTCTCCACGCGGCGTCCTCGCGCAATTGGCTGTCTCCGGTTTTTTTGGCGAGGCTCTGGTATGCGGCGAGAGCGTCGTCCGACTTACCCAGGGACTCGTAGATGCGCGCCGAGGCGAGCTCGCCAAAATCGACAAAAGAGCTTTTCGGATACTTATTCTTCAAGAGCTTGAAGTGTTCGAGCGCCTTGAGATCGTCGTCGCGATTCCAGTAAATCATCGCGAGCTGGTTCAGCGCCGCGGGCGCTTCGGCGCTCTCGGGAAAGCGCTGCACGATCTCGGAAAGTATCGGTATCGCTTCCTCTCTCTTTCGCTGTATGCGGTAGAGATTGGCAAGCGCGGAAAGGACCCGCGGGCGGAAATTGCCCTTCGGCGTCTGCTCAAGGAGCTTGCGGTACAGCCGCTCAGACTCCGGATAAACTTGCTCGCGCGCCAGCAAATCGCCCTCGCTTAGCATCGCTTCCGGCGTCGTCACGCCGAAAAGATCGGGAAATTTTTCTCTGAGAGCGGCGACCGCCTTTCTCGCGGAAGCCGCCGGCGAAGAGAGCGGAGAGGCGCGGCGCAATTCCTGATAGGTGGAGTAAGCCTGCTTCGCATCGCCGCTCGCCTCCTGCGCCTGGCCGAGAAGATATGTTGCCTCGTCGGAGATTTCCTTTTTTGCGCGTTGAGCCCGCAGGTTGCGGCAGAGCTCGATCGCCTCGGAATAATTTTTTTCCGACAGGGCGGATTTTGCCAGTTGGAGGCCGGCATGCGGCGCCCAGACGCTGTCGGAGAATTTCTGTTGGAGTTGCGAGAAGCGTTGCCGCGCGGCCGAGAAATTTCCGGCTTTTGCGGCGATCAGGCCGAGATAGTAGAGGCTATAATCCTCCAGGACGAAACTCCGGTCCACCGTGCGGAGAAAGAGCTCTTCCGCGCTGCGCGCGTCGCCCCGCGTGAAGAGCGCGTAGGCCTTGGAAAAAAGCTCGCGCGGTTTGTCTTCTTGAGCGCGAATTGGATGTGGGAGCAGAAGCAGGCCGAGAGCGAGGAAGAGGGCGGATAGCTTGCGCATGAATTGATAAGAAGTTTAATCGACGGCCGGGAAAGATTCAACACGGGCACGAAGCTTGGAGGGCGGATTCGAAATTATACGAACACGCTACTTCAGAAGGCTTTTGCGCGGGTCGATCGGAACCCCGTTCACACGGACCTCGTAGTGAAGATGCGGGCTGGTGCTCTGCCCGGTGCTGCCGACCTCCGCGATCTGCTGGCCTTTGCGCACTTGCTCTCCCGGGCTCACGTTGATCTTCGACAGGTGCAGGTACTGCGTCGTGATCCCCTGGCCGTGGTTCAAAACGACCGTGCGTCCGTTGCCGTTCATCTCACCCGCGGCCTCGACGGTGCCGTTACCCGGCGCATAAACCGGCGTCCCGGTCGGATTGGGAATGTCCAGACCCGAATGAAACTCGATTCTGCCCGTCATCGGCGATACGCGGTCTCCGACGCCGGAAGTGATCTTCCCCGTCGCCGGCCAGTCGGTGGGAATCGAGGCGATCAACTGTTGCAGCTCGGATTGCAGCGAGTTGAGGCTTTGCTGGAGTTCCGCGATGGCGAAGCGGTTCTTGGTCGTGAATCTCTGCTGCAAAGGCACCGATGCATCGACCTTTTCCCTGAGGCCTTGCCAGTCGGCGAGCAGGGTCTGAAGGTTATGCGTCTGGTCCTGGAGGCGGGAAAACTGCTCGCGCTGACTCTTAGCTTTGAGTTGAAGACGCCTCAGGCTGCCGCTTTCGATCTGGAGCCAAATATAATCTCCCACAAACCAGCCGCCTAGTCCCAGCAGAAGGGCGACGCCTGACAGAAGGACGCAGGCCGACTTGCGAGAAAAGCCCAGCCGTCGAACGCGCGCTTCGCGCGAGGCAAGAATGAGAATCGAATACCGTTTCGCCATGCGCCATCCTCAGGATATCTTCTGCGCCGCCGCGACCTTGTCGCCGATCATGCTGCAGCGGCCGTCGAAGACGACGCCCTCTTCGAGCACCAGCGCCGGCGTGACGATGCCGCCGGCGATCCGGGCGCCGGCGCGCAATTCGACGCGCTCGCGGGCCGTGATATTCCCAATAACCGACCCATTGACGATAACCGTGCCGACGCGGACTTCGGCTTCCAGCTCGGCCGATTCTCCGACGAGGAGCGTGTCGGGCGAGAGCAGCTCGCCGCGGAATTTTCCGTTGATGATCAGCGTGCCGGCGAAGCGGAAGCGGCCTTCCATCTCGCAACTCTGGTCGATGACCGAAGTCGAGTTCTGTGCGGAGGCTGTAGGGTCAGCTTTCCAGCGCCACATGAATGATAACTCCTGCTCTACCGCGACGGCGTACCTTACGGCCGGGTCGGCGCCGTGGAAAGTACTCGATATAAGATTTTGGCGCGAGAGAAAATGCCGTCAGGCGAAACGTGAGGATACTAGTCAGACTCGTCCGGCCTTGTCAACCAAAAATCACGGCGTCTTCATTCACTTGTATTGTCAGTCCCTTAAAGTTAGGTACTTAGGGCATGGCTCCTCTGGTGAGCGTCATCATTCCGACGCACGATCGCCTGCCGATGCTTCACGACGCGATCGATTCCGTGCTCGCACAGACCTATCGCGATTTCGAGATTATCGTCGTGGACGATGGATCGCAAGACGGCACCGCGGAGAAAATCGCGGCGCGATACGGGTCCGCCGTGCGCGTCCTGACGCAAGCGCGCCGGGGCGTCGCCGCCGCGCGAAATCTGGGAGTGAAATACTCGCGCGGCGCGTATCTCGCCTTTTTAGATTCCGACGATATGTGGCGGCCGCGGAAACTCGAGACCCAGATGAGCTTGATGCAAATGCAAACCCGATGGCGGATCTGCCAGACCGAAGAGATCTGGATCAGGAACGGTGTCCGCGTCAACCCGAAGAAAAAACATCGCAAGCCGTCGGGCGATATCTTTCGCGCGAGTCTCGATCTCTGTCTGGTCAGTCCTTCGGCGGCGTTGATGACGAGAGAATTATTCGAGCGCATCGGCGGCTTCGACGAGTCGTTTCCGGTGTGCGAAGATTACGACCTGTGGCTGCGCATCGCCCTCGACCATCCGGTTCCCTTGATCGCCGAGCCGTTGGTTGTAAAAAGAGGCGGCCATGCCGACCAGCTATCCAGATCCACCTGGGGGCTCGACCGGTTTCGCGTGCGCGCGATCAAAAAGCTGCTCGACTCCGGAATGGAAGGCGAGAAGAGACGTTGGGCGCTGGAAGCGCTCGCAGAGAAGGTGGCGATTCTGGCCCAGGGCGCGAGGAAGAGAGCGCATGAAGGCGAAGCTTTAGAGTACGAGGCATTACTTACCGATTTTGTTGGAGAATTGAAATATGGTCGATCAGCAAATCGAAGCCTATTGCCGGCGCAAGGGTTTTCACCCAAAAACTCAGGAACGCTGGCTGGAGTTGAATGAGGCCGACCGCGAAGCGCTTCTCGCGCTCGTGGAAACGCTCAAGGCCGGAGAGAATCATTTCAAAGATCTGCTCGACTGGCTCGAAGAGATATCGGTCAGAGACGGCGTCGGCGTCGACCAGGTCTTGAGCCGCGAAGATCTGGTTCGAATCGTTACGGACCCGCGTCTCGGACGAAGCGACAGGCTCAAGCGTCTCAAGGATGAAGTTAGACGGTTGCGCTTCCCGCGCATGGCGCGGATCGAAGACGAAATCGAGCGGCGGATTCGGGATATGAAACTCAATCCGCAGATCCTGGTGACTGTTCCTCCGGGGCTTGAGAGTGGAGCTGTAACCGTCCAGGTGAAGGCGACCAACTATGAGGAGATGAAGTGCCTGATCGGAGACTTGGCGCAGCTCACCGAAGGGGAGCAGATGAAACAGATCTTCGTCCTGCTGCGGGGAGAAGCAACCTAGCACCCTCACCCCTACCCTCTCCCTTGAGGGCGAGGGTGAGGGAGACGGCGACAGAGAAGTAGGAGCGAGATACGAGATGCGGGATGTAGGGGCGCACCTGTGTGTGCGCCCGCATTTTTCCGCGTGTGTGGCCGACCGTTCGGCCCGTCCGCCCAACCCAGGGCCGACACATAGGTCGGCCCCTACGGGGATATCGGACGCGGCTCGTCGTTCGTCCGACGAGATAGGAAAAACGAGATACGTTGTACGAATTATGGGATGCGGGATGCGAGTGACGAATAACGAACCATGAGAAACTACACGCCTACAGAAGTGATCGTCGAGGCCAGCTCCGAGCAGAGCCCGATTTATCGGAACCTAAAGAGGGCTTTTCCCCAGGTTCCGTTTACGCTCGTGGAAGATGCTCGGGCGGTTGGCCGGAGCCCATCGGGCCGGAACGATCTTTTCGGCGAAGGAAAGCGCAAGCTCTTGCTGGCGCGCCATCGCGGCGAGTTCCTCAAGAAATGTCCCGGCAGCGAAGGGCAGGTCTGCTGCAACTACTTCGTCATCAATTTCGCCAGCAACTGTCCCATGGATTGCAGCTACTGCTATCTCCAGGAGTATCTCGCCGACAATCCGGCGCTCAAAGTTTTCAGCAACGTGGACGATCTGCTCCGGGAAGCAGACGAGCTTTTCAGCCGACAGCGGAAATTCTTCTTCCGCATCGGCACCGGCGAGATCGCCGACAGCCTAGCCCTCGATCCGTATATCGGCTTCTGCGCCGAAGTTGTCCCGTTCTTTGCCGAGCAGCCGAACGTTCTCCTGGAGCTCAAAACCAAAAGCGACTGCGTCGAGGGGCTGTTGAAGCTCGATCCCAAAGAGCGCGTCGTGGTCTCGTGGTCGATGAATCCGCAGAAGGTGATCGATGCCGACGAGCACGGCACGGCGTCTCTCGACGAGCGGTTGGCGGCGGCGCGGCGCTGTCAGGCGGCCGGCTACAAGCTCGGCTTTCACTTCGATCCGATCGTCGAGTATGCCGGCTGGGAGGAAGACTATCGCGACATGGTCGAGAAAGTTTTCGCCGCCGTGGACCATCGCAGGATCGCCTGGATCAGCATGGGCGTGCTGCGCACGACGCCGGGTCTCAAGCGAACCATGCGCTCGCGCTTTCCCGCAAGCCGTTTGCCCGCAGGCGAGCAGGTGCTCGGTCCCGACGGCAAGATGCGCTACTTTCAGCCGCTGAGAGTCGGCATGTACCGCAAGATGCTCGGCTGGATTCGCGCCGCCTCACCCATCGTCTTCGTTTATCTCTGCATGGAATCGCGCGAAGTCTGGCAGCAGGTCTTCGGCTTCGCGCCGAGCTGTGAAAAAGAGTTGGGTCGGGCAATAGGGCAACAGGCTGTAGGCGGTAGGCTGTAGGCGATAGGGAATACAATGGGAGAGGTTTCAAATTACAAAGATCTGCTTGTATGGCAAAGGAGTATGGATCTTGTTGAGCGCATTTATCGGATCACCGAAAAATTACCTGATAGGGAACGGTGGGGACTGATCTCACAGATGTGTCGCGCCGCTGTTTCTGTTCCTGCGAATATAGCTGAAGGCTATGGACGGCAAGCAACCGGCGAATACCGCCATTTTCTTTCCATCGCGAGAGGCTCGTTATCAGAATTAGAAACCCACATGCTTTTATGTCAAAGACTCGGATACATTGAGGCGAAAGAAGTTGCTCCACTGCTGAGTGAAGTGGAAGAGATTCTCAAGATGTTGAGCACGCTGATTTCCAAGATTCATTGATTTACTTCTTACTACTGCCTACCGCCTACTGCCTATTGTCTAATTCCTAATCGACACGCTGATTCTAGGCTGCACGCATTATCCGTTGCTCAAGAAGGCGATCAGAAGGTTTATGGGGCGCGGCGTTCGGCTCGTCGATTCCGCGGAAGAGACGGCCGACGAAGTGTCTCTTTTATTGGTGGAGCGATCGCTCCAGCGCGAGCGCGGAAAGGGGAGCGCCGGTTTTTTCGTCACCGACGTGCCCGACCGCTTCGTCAAAGTCGGCCGGCGCTTTCTCGGCGAGAAAGTCGCTTCGGCGGTTCGGATCGAGCGGTGAGCAACTTTCTCGTGTCTTGTATAGCTCACCAACGTAGTGTATAAAAGTGGTGGTCTTACATTATTAGAAAGGTAGTGCTTTTATGCACAAAACAAGTGTCACACGCAAAGGGCAGACAGTGGTGCCCGCGCCTATTCGAAAGAGGTTCAATATCAAGGCGAACTCGAAGTTGGTCTGGTCGACGGACGGGAAAGTTATTGAGGTGACGCCCATTCCTGCGGACCCGATTCGAGCCTTGCGCGGTTCAACAGAAAAGCGTGGATTCCTCCGCCAATTATTAAAGAGCAGGCGGGAGGATAAAAATCTTGAGCGTTAGGGCCTATCTTCTGGACACGTCCGCGATCTTTGCCTTCACTGGTAATGAAGAGGGAGCCGACCTGGTAGAGGAGATTCTAGGACGGGCTAAAAAAAGGGAACTCTTGCTGTATGTATCGAAAATGACGCTGATGGAGGTTTACTACGTGTCTCTGCAGAAAGGAGACGAAAAGGAGGCCCGCGACCGTCTTCTTTTGGTAAGATCATTACCCCTGACCGAGTTGCCTTTAGAGGATGATCTGATTTTTCCCGCAGGCCAATTTAAAGCCAGGTGCGAAATGTCGGTAGCGGACGCATGGATCGCCGCGACTGCGGCTGTCCGGAATCTGACATTGATTCACAAAGACCCGGAATTCGACCAGCTCAACGACACTCTGTCTCTTTTAGCTCTGCCGTTTAAACCTAAGAAGAAAAGGTAAACCGAGCGTCATCTTTTCGCGAGTCCGGGTCGGGAGCGCCGGTTTTTTCGTCACCGACGTGCCCGATCGCTTCGTCAAAGTCGGCCGGCGCTTTCTCGGCGAGAAAGTCGATTCGGCCGTCAGGATCGAACGGTGAGAAGTCATTCGATTGTCTTGTAACACCCCTGCCGAATCGTGTATTTTACCAAGAAGGCGAGAGGCGAGAGGTAACAGGCAACAATACGGGCGCGATGAATCGCGCCCCTACGCCTGACGCAAACATGATCGGCTTAATCAAGAAAATCGTCGGCACGAAGAACGAGCGCGAGATCAAGCGCATCCGGCCCGTCGTGGAGGAGATCGCCGCGATCGAGCCGGAGTTCGAGAAGTTAAGCGACGCCGAGCTCAGGGCCAAGACCGACGAGTTTAAGGCAAAAATCAAAGAGGCGACGGACGCCTTACGCGCCGCTCTCGACGAGGCTCAAGCACGGGCTTTGGCCGCGCCCGCCGAGGAGCGGGAGGAGTTGAAGGGCGAAGCGGAGAAGATCGAGACGGAACTGCGCGAGGCCGTGGCCAAAATTCTCGACGAGATCCTTCCGCAAGCGTTCGCGGCGACGCGCGAGGCCTCCAGGCGGACGATCGGGCTGCGCCATTTCGACGAGCAGATGATCGGCGGCATCGTGCTGCACGAAGGCAAGATCGCCGAGATGAAGACCGGCGAAGGCAAGACGCTGGTCGCGACGCTGCCGTTTTACTTGAACGCGCTCGCCGGAAAAGGCGTTCACTTGATTACGGTCAACGACTACCTGGCGCGGCGCGACGTGCAGTGGATGGGGCCGATCTACCACGCGCTCGGCCTCTCGGTCGCCTCCAACGTTCACGAGGCGAGTTACATGTTCGATCCCACCTACATCACCAAGGACTACCGTTATCTCAATCTTCGCCCGATCTCGCGGCAGGAAGCCTATCACGCGGACATCACTTACGGCACGAATCACGAGTTCGGCTTCGACTATCTGCGCGACAACATGAAATTCTCACTGGAGGAGTACGTCCAGCGCGAGCTCAACTTCGCCATCGTCGACGAGGTGGACAACATCCTGATCGACGAAGCGCGCACGCCGCTCATCATCTCCGGTCCGGCGGAAGAGTCCACGGACAAATACTACCTCATCGACCGGATCATTCCGAAGCTCCAGCGCGGCGCCGTGATCCAGGGCGACCCGTCGCAGGAGAAGCGCGCGGATATCGAGAAGCAGGGCGACTACACCGTCGATGAGAAGAGCCGAACGGCGACGCTGACGGAAACCGGCGTGGCCAAGGTCGAGCGCCTGCTCAACATTCACAATCTCTACGACCCGCGCCACATCGACACGCTGCACCACGTCAATCAGGGGCTCAAGGCGCACGCGATCTTCAAGCGCGACGTGGACTACGTCGTCAAGGACGGCGAGGTCATCATCGTGGACGAGTTCACCGGGCGGCTCATGCCCGGACGGCGCTGGTCCGACGGCCTGCACCAGGCGATCGAGGCGAAAGACGGCGTCCATATCCGCGAGGAAAACCAGACGCTGGCGACGATCACGATCCAGAATTATTTCCGCATGTACAAGAAGTTGGCCGGCATGACCGGCACCGCCGACACCGAGGCCACCGAGTTCAAGAAGATCTACAAGCTCGACGTGGTGGTGATCCCCACGAACAGGAACATGATCCGGAAGGACAATCCGGACATGGTCTACAAGAGCGAAAGAGAGAAATTCAACGCGGTCGTCGAGGAGATCGAGCAGCGGAACGAGAAGGGCCAGCCGATTCTCGTCGGCACGACCTCGGTGGCGAAATCGGAGCGCCTCTCGCGCATGCTCAAGCAAAAGAGCGTGAAGCACAACGTGCTCAACGCCGTGAACCACGAGGCCGAAGCGACGGTGATCGCTCAAGCCGGCAGGTACGGCACCGTCACGATCGCCACCAACATGGCCGGCCGCGGCACGGACATCCTGCTCGGCGGCAACCCGGAATTTCTCGCGCGCGCCGACATGGAGCACGAGTGGATCAGCCGCTCGGCGAAGCTTCCGCTGCAAGGCGCCACACGCTACGAGGACACGCTGAGAGAACTTAGGGAAAAATACGAGGAGGAAGTGCAGAGGGCGGAGCAGAAGTACCGCAAAGAGGGCGAGCTTTTTCAGCAACAGCGCGGCGATTCGCTCAAACGGCTGACCGAGATCCAGCGGCGGCTGAGAGAGCTTTCTCCTTTCCGGGACCTCAGGGAAGAATACGATCAGGTGGCGGCGACCGATTTGATCGAGGCCTTGCACGAATTGAACGGAATTCCCGAACGTTACTTGCGCGTGAAGGGAACTATCGAGTCCTCTTTGTCGGAGGCGAGCGACGGCATCGCCGCGGAAGTCAGAGAAGCCTTCGACGAGGCGCGCGAGGCTTTCGATCAATCTCTCGATCGCTGGCAGGAAGGAAACGGCCGGCAAGCGGAGATCATGGAAGCGCTGGACGAGACGAGGCGCAACTACGAGCAGCGCGTGAACGACTATGAGTTCGTCGTTGCCAATGCGGTGCTTGCGCGCGGCGACCACGCGGCCGAGGTGGCCGAATTCGAAGAGGTGCGCAAGGCGTTCGAAGAGGCGGAGGCGCGCTGCGAAGAGGTGCGCGGTCCCTATGAAAACTCGATCCGGGAAGCGCAGAGAAATTACGAAGCCAAGCGGCAGGAATACGTCAAGATCATCGAGGAAGTGCGCGAAGAGCTGGAAAAAGCGCCGGAGGCTTACCGCCAGCGCTACGAGGAGATCCTGGGCAAGTATCAGAAGCTTTGCGCCGAGGAGAGGGAGCAAGTCGTCGCCGCCGGCGGGCTCCACATCGTGGGGACCGAGCGCCACGAGAGCCGCCGGATCGACAATCAACTGCGCGGGCGCTCGGGACGCCAGGGAGATCCGGGCTCTTCCCGATTTTATTTGTCGCTGGAAGACGATCTCATGCGCAT
This sequence comes from uncultured Syntrophobacteraceae bacterium, assembly GCA_964572145.1. Classification (GTDB taxonomy): domain Bacteria; phylum Desulfobacterota; class Binatia; order UBA9968; family UBA9968; genus JAJPJQ01. The sequence continues at coordinate 54,953 of CAZNES010000016.1, read as the reverse complement.
CTTCGGCGCCGAGCGCATTCAAGGCATCATGGACCGTTTGGGAATGGAAGAGGGCGTCCCCATCGAGCACGGGCTGGTCACGCGCGCGATCGAGAACGCGCAGAAGAAGGTCGAGGCGCACAACTTCGACATCCGCAAACACCTGCTGGAATACGACGATGTGATGAACAAGCAGCGGGAGGTCATCTACAATCAGAGAAAAGAAGTCCTCAAGGGGGAGAACCTGAAAGAAGACGTCCTGGACATGGCCGCGGGGCTCACCGAGGAAATCGCGGCGCGCTACGCGGAGCAGGACAAAGATCCATCGGAGTGGGAGTGGAAGGGGCTCGGCGAAGCGCTTTATCATCAGTTTGCCTTTCGCCTCGAACTCTCCGACGAAGAGCGGGAAAATTCGAGCGTGGAGGGGCTTCAGGCAACGGCGGTAGAAAAAGTCACGCAAGCGTACGAGCGCAAAGAGACACAATTCGGCGCGCCGATGCTCAGGCAGTTGGAGAAGATCATCATGCTGCAGACGATCGACGCGCTCTGGAAAGATCATCTCCTCAACATGGATCACCTCAAGGAAGGCGTCGGGCTGCGCGGCTACGGGCAGAAAAACCCGCTGCAGGAATATCAGAAGGAAGGCTTCGAGATGTTCGAGGAGATGGTGCATCGCATCCAGGAAGACGTGGTGCAGAAGCTCTTCACAATCGAGATGGCGCGCGAGAGCGCGATGGAAGAAATCCAGCTCCAGCAGCGGCCGCAGCGGATCGTGTTGAGCCACGGCGGCAGCGAGGAACCGGCACGGCCGGCAACGCCCAAGCGCGACGGCGGCGTCAAAGTCGGCAGGAACGATCCGTGTACGTGCGGCAGCGGAAAAAAATACAAGAGATGCTGCGGAAAATAACAGCCGTGAGGCGGAAGGCGTGAGGCGCGAGGGAAGAATATCGGAGTCGTCTGCTCTTGTCTTTCTTACTCTCGCCTGTTGCCTCGTGCCTCTCGCCTAAGCTCTAATATGATCACCGTCCCCGGCTTCCGGTTTGCGGGCGTCGCCTGCGGCATCAAAAAAAGCAAGAAAAAAGATTTAGCGTTGATCTTCTCCGAGCGGCCCGCGACCGCGGCCGCTCTCTTTACCACGAACAGGTTCAAGGCCGCGCCGGTTCTGATCGGACTCAAGCGGATGCGGAGCGGCGTGATTCAGGCCGTCGTGGTCACCAGCGGCAACGCGAACGCCTGCACCGGCGCGAGGGGGATGCGCGACGCGGAAGCCGCGTGCCGCGAGGCCGGCCGGCGGCTCGGCATCGATCCCAATCTCGTTTTCCCTTCGTCCACCGGAGTCATCGGCGTTCCTTTGCCGATGGCCAGCGTGCGCGAAGGCATTCGAAAGGCCGCGGAGAATTTGTCGCCCGATCAGTTTTCACAGGCGGCGGAAGCGATCCGGACAACCGACCGCCTGGTCAAGGTCGTACAGGCTTCATTTCGCGTCAAAGGAAAAAAACTCACGCTCGCGGGGATGGTCAAAGGCGGCGGCATGATCGCTCCCCATATGGCGACGATGCTGGCTTACATTTTGACCGATGCGGCCGTGGAACGCTCCTGCCTGCGGGAGATTCTCAAGCGTAACACCGACAAGACTTTCAACTGCACGACGGTCGACGGAGACATGAGCACGAACGACACGACCTTGCTGCTGGCGAACGGGTCCGCTGGGAACGCCCCGATACGACGCGGCAGCCCCGAAGCGGCCGCTCTCGAACGCGCCCTTTACCACGTGATGAAACATCTCGCCATTAAGCTGGTCGAAGACGGCGAAGGCGCGACCAAGGTGGCGGAGATCGAGGTGCGCGGCGCCCGGTCGCGCGCGGAAGCGAAAAAAGTGGCCGGGACGGTGGCGAACTCTCTACTGGTGAAAACCGCTTTCTTCGGCGCGGACCCTAATTTCGGCCGAATCCTGGCGGCGATCGGTTATGCGGGCGTTCCGGTCCGCCCGGAGCGAGTGAGCCTCTCTTTCGACGGAGTGGTCGTCGCGCGACGAGGCGTGGGCGTCGGCTCCAACGAGCGCGCCGCCGCGCACGTGTTGAAGCGGCCGAAATTCACGGTGAGAATTTTTCTCGGCCAGGGTAAAGAATCGGCCTCGGTGTGGACTTCCGATCTAGGCCACGACTACGTCCGGATTAACTCCGCTTATCGAACATGAAATACCGGGGCAAAGCTCTAACCGTTATCTCTCGTGAGACGGCGGTCTCGCTGGAGGGAAAAAGCCCGGCGGTGATTGTGGCGGCCCACCGCCATCAGGAGGACCATTATCCGGTGGTGGAGGAAGGTGGTCGGGGTCCTGCGAGCCGGGCAGAAAATTCGACACGTCGTCGAACTGTCCGGCGGAGATCGGCTGGTGTGTGAACTGGTCGCAGACAATCAGGAGATCCAGAGGACCCATGTTGGTCGCCCCGAGCTGCGCATCCGCCACTCCCACGTTGGATCCGGGTCCGGTGATGAAAGCGACGCAATTATTATTCGGCACGCGCGGCAGCCCCAGTGCTTGCAGTTGGTCGTTCAGGGCCGTCCCGATGACGCCGACAACGTCGCTGCCATGGATGCCAGCAACCGCCCGGCTCGTGCGAATCTCATAATCCGTGTCCTTGAGGGCTTCCTTCTCGACCACGGCCCTCGCCGCGCCGGAGAGCAGATTGATCACGGATTTTTTTCTCGGCTGAGAAGCCGTCGCGCTTTCTTCGCGTAGCTGTAACTGGCTGTGCTCTTTGAGAGTGATCACGCTCTGGTCCAGAACCAGCAGCCTGAGGCCCGATTGCGCGCCGGTGTTCAGCGTGTCGAGCCAGAATACCTCGTCTTTGAATTTTACCGCTTGTGGCTGTGGCTTGGCCTCATGGCGCACCGTCGCTTCGCCGCGCACGCCCGTCACGACGCCGATGCCGGCCTCTGCTCTAGCGAGGAACTGGCATAGAATGCCTACCAACGCGAGAGAAAGAATGAGGAGGCTTTTCTTCATAATTCACCTCTCATTAATAATAGCGCCAAGTGAGACCTAAAGAATAGACCTGTCTTTGAAATCTGTAGGTTGCGATGCTGGAATGGTTGCTATTCCACAGATGCTCCAATGTCGCGGTGAGATTCGGCGTGATGTCTTTAGCCAGGCTGAAAAGTGCGATGCTCTCTTGATCCTTGCGGATTTCGTGAAAGGTAGAATTGGTTCCGTTATAGTGGCGCGCGTGAAATTCGAAGTTCGAGGTAGCCCGGATCTCCCAGGGCAGAGTGACCAAAAATCCCGCGACTGCGCGGTGTCCGGCGTATCGCCAATTGTCCCCCTTAGCGTCGTCGAAGTCGTAATTGTAACCGAAGTTGATCCCGTGACGTTGGCGGTCGAAGAAGATGTAGTGGACTAGTCCAACACGGTAATTCAGGGCATCTCTATTTTCGTCTCCCAATCCAACTCTTTGAAAGTTTTCACCCTGGAGTTGGTAAAGAAGCTGAGTACGGTTCGCTCCGTTCTTGTCCCAATAAAGATAGGAATCAAGTAAGCCCGTCGGCCTCTGTAGGCGTTTTTTGCCGCCTTCCAGCAAGTTGTCATAAAAGGCTCGCCCGGTAATAAAGTAACGCTGTCCATTGGGAAGAAGGTTGTTGTAGGTAATGCGACCGCCGATTATATTTTCGTTGAAGTCAAATTTATGGTTTTGGTAATTGAGAGTTTGGAGGAAGTCATATCTGGCCGCCGCCTGCCATTGCTGAGAGCGAAAGAAGGCATACTCTCCGCTTAGTCCCAAGAGGTTTCCCCAACTCGCCTTTGGGCCGAGGCCTGGGGTGAGCGAGCTGTTATTGGCTTTCAAAGAGACGTTCGAATCGTATTGTGCGCGCGTTGTGAGCTCGAGCCAAAAAGGCGTGTCTCCTCTCCTCGGGCTCTTGAGCGCGGTCAAAAGCTCACGGCTGGGTCCGACGAGAGGAGAGGCGGGCTCCAACTGAATGGACTCAGCCAATTGCCTGGCGGCTTCCGTTTTGCCTTGGGCTCGCAGAGTATACGCAAGAAGGTATTGAAGATTGGCGTTCTTGGGCTGAATCTCGAGGCCTTTTCTTAGATAACCTTCCGCTTCGGAATAGTTGCCCTGCGCGCTCAGGCTCAAAGCGAGATAGTAGATGACGTTCGTGTTGCGCGGGTCGAGCTTGTGGGCTTTGAGAAGCTCCTGCGTCGCCTCGGGGTATTTTTTGTCGTCGTAGAGCAGCACCGCTCGGGAGAAGATAATTTCCGCCGATTCGCGCCCTTCCTGAGCGTAGATGCCGGTGGCGCGAAATAGGATCGCGGCGGCAGCGAGGATTTGGAGCAGGAGCAGAAAGATTCCGGCACAACGGACGATGGAGGGGACGAAACGGCGCTGCCGGAGTTGCGACATTGTGGGTAGTCTCCTTTTAATTAAAAAGGTCGCCGAAATTCTTGCTAAAATACCAGTTGGACGGTCGGCCGTCAATTAGCCGGGCCTGCTTTGCAGTTTTTTGCGGAGGATTTCGTTGACGATTTGCGGGCTGGCCTTGCCCTGAGTCGCTTTCATCACCTGGCCAACTAAAAATCCGAAGATTTTTTCGTTGCCTGCGCGGTAGTCCGACACCAGTTTCGAGTTGGCGGCCAGGATCTGGTCGATTGCGCTCTCGATGCTGCCGGTGTCGCTGACTTGCTCGAGACCTTTCACGCGCACGATCGCTTCGGGCGCCGCTCCGGTCGCGAGCATCTCCGGGAAAAGAACCTTCGCGATCTTGCCGCTGATTTTTCCTTCGTCGATCATTTTGACCATTGCCGCCAAGTGTTCCGCTGAAACCGGCCAGTCGGCGATGCTGAGCGCTTCGTCCAGTTTTTTTTCTTTGATGACGTGAAAGAGATCTCCCATCACCCAGTTGCTGATCGCCTTGGGGTTCGAATGAATCTTCACTGCCGCCTCGAAATAATCCGCCACGTCTTTGCGGCTGGTAAGCAGGGCCGCGTCGTAGGGCGGCAGGCCGTATTCGACGATGAAACGCTGCTCGCGCGCATGAGGCAACTCGGGCAGGGCCGCGCGAATATCGGCGATCCATTTCTCGTCGATCACCAGCGGCAGCAGATCCGGATCGGGAAAATAGCGGTAGTCGTGAGCGAATTCCTTCGAGCGCATCGAGCGGGTAACCTCGCGGTCCGCGTCCCACAAGCGCGTCTCCTGAGTCAGCTTGCCGCCTTTGGAGAGCGTTTCGATTTGCCGCTTGATCTCGGAGGCGAGCGCTTTTTCCACCGCCTTGAACGAATTTAAGTTTTTTATCTCGACTTTGGTACCGAACTCGCTCGCGCCGGCGGGCCGCACGGAAATATTCGCGTCGCAGCGGAAGCTGCCTTCCTCCATGTTGCCGTCGCAGATTTCCAGGTACTGAAGGATGGCGCGCAGCTTTTTAAGATAGGCGGTCGCCTCCTCGGCGCTGCGCAGGTCCGGCTCGCTCACGATTTCCAACAGCGGGACGCCGGCGCGATTGAGATCCACCAGGCTGTAATCGCCGCGGACGTCGTGGATATTTTTTCCCGCGTCTTCTTCCATGTGGATGCGGGTGAGGCGGATTTTTTTCTTCGTGCCGCCGCTTTCGATCTCGAGGAATCCTCTCTCGCAGACCGGAAGCTCGTACTGGCTGATCTGATAACCTTTCGGTAGATCGGGGTAGAAGTAATTCTTTCTCGCCCAGCGGCTGGTGCGGGCGATCTCGCAATGGGTCGCCAGTCCCGCGCGGATCGCGAACTCGACGACTTTCTTGTTCAGCACCGGAAGGACGCCGGGAAATCCCATGCAGACCGGACAGGTATTATAATTGGGCTCGTCGCCGAAACGAGTTGGACAGCCGCAGAAGATCTTCGACTCGGTCAAGAGATGGGCGTGAACTTCAAGTCCGATGACGGGTTCAAACGCCATAGAAGGCTCCAATGCAAAATGCAAATTGCAAATTGCAAATTTCAAAGTGACCGGAAGGTTTCGCGTTGCCTCTTAGGTTTCTATTTTGCATTTTTCACTTTGCACTTTTCATTTTGCGTTTAAAGCTTCGGCTTCATTCGATGCCACTCGGTCGATTGCTCGTACGCGTGCGCGACCCGCAGCATCGTCGCTTCGTCGAAATGCTTCCCGATGATTTGCATGCCGATCGGCATTTGGTCCTCGTCGAAGCCGCAGGGAAGCGAGAGTCCGGGAAGCCCGGCGAGATTGACCGAGATGGTGAAAATATCCGAAAGATACATCTCGAGCGGGTCGGCGGTTTTCTCGCCGACCTTGAAAGCCGTCGTCGGGGAGGTCGGCGTTATGATGACGTCGCATCTTTTGAAAGCCTCCTCGAAATCCCGCTTGATCAGTGCTCTGACTTTTTGCGCCTTCAAATAATAAGCGTCGTAGTAGCCGGCCGAGAGCGCGTAGGTGCCGAGCATGATGCGGCGCTTAACTTCCGCGCCGAATCCTTCCTGCCGTGTCTTGAAATACGTCTCCGCCAGGTCTTTGGCCTGAGCGCGATAGCCGTACCTCATGCCGTCGTAGCGGGCCAGATTGGAGCTGGCCTCGGCCGTCGCAATCAAATAGTAAACCGCAACCGCGTACTCGGTGTGCGGCAGCGAGACTTCCACGACTTCCATCCCATTTTTCTCCAGCGTGCGAATGGCGTCTTTGACCGCCTGTTCAACGCCGCGCTGCATGCCGGGAATGAAATATTCTTTCGGGATGCCGGCTCTGAGTCTTTTCACGTTGCCATCGAGGCCGGTCGCATAAGGCGGAAGCGGCGCGGGAACGGAAGTCGAATCCACCTCATCGTGGCCCGCGATTGCTTCGAGCATGAGCGCACAGTCCATCGTATCTTTTGTCATCGGCCCGACTTGATCGAGCGAGGAAGCGAAGGCGATCACGCCGAACCGGCTGACTCTGCCGTACGTCGGCTTTAGCCCCACGATGCCGCAGCAGGCCGCCGGCTGACGTATCGATCCGCCCGTGTCGGTTCCGAGAGCGGCGATGCATTCGTCCGCCGCCACGGCCGCGGCCGAGCCGCCGGACGAGCCGCCCGGCACCCGCTCCACGTTCCATGGATTGCGCGTAACCGCGAACGCCGAGTTCTCCGTGGACGAGCCCATGGCGAACTCGTCCATGTTGGTTTTTCCCACGATGACCGCGCCGCCGGCCTTGAGTTTCTTTACCGCCGTGCCGTCGTACGGCGGAATGAAGTTGCCGAGAATTTTCGAGCTGCAAGTGGTCAGCACTCCTTCGGTAACGAAAATATCTTTGAGCGCGATCGGAATTCCCAGCAGGGGAGAGTTGTCGCCGCCGCTCTTCAGCCGTTCGTCGGCGCGCCGCGCTTCCTTAAGCCCGCTCTCGCGGCAGAGAGTGATGTAGGAGTGCAGGCGTTCTTCGACCGAGGAGATTCGAGCGAAGACCGATTCGGTTAATTCGACGGATGAGATCTCGCGTTTTTTGAGCTTCGCGTTTAGCTCGTGGATGGTTAAGGTGTGGAGGCTCATTCGATGATTTTAGGAACTTTTAAGAAAGTCTTTTCCCTGGCGGGGGCGTTGGCCAGCAGTTTCTCCGGTTGCGGCTCGTTGACGACGCGGTCTTGGCGAAACGCGTTGACGATGTCCACGACGTGCGCGAGCGGCGCCACCTTTTCCGTGTCGAGCTGTTTGAGCTTCTCCATATAGTCCAGGATCTTGTCGAGCTGCTCCGTCAGTTGATTTTCTTCCTCGGGCGAAAGCTGCAAGCGGGCCAGCAAGGCGACGCGCTGCACTTCCTCGCGAGTAATTTTCATAGGAGGGTTTTAACACAGCGGCGCGACATCGGCAATCAAGGTGGCGGTCAGCTCGCGGTCTTTAGCTGTCGGCAAACACATTTCCCTCTTAATTCTTCCTAAGCGCCGACGGCTGATGGCTGTGATTTTTATTGCAGTTCTGCGGTGTTTTAGTTAACAATAACCGGCAATGAAACGATCCGAGTCCTGGTTGTCGGAGGATTTTGCCGCGCCCCGGCGTCCGGACACGCTGCTCGAAGAAAAAGGCTACGCACGCGGGTTCAAGCATGTCGCCGGCCTGGACGAGGTCGGCCGCGGCCCGTGGGCCGGACCGGTAGTGGCGGCGGCGGTGATTTTTCCGCGCGGCGTGATCCATCCCGAGATTCGCGACTCGAAGCTTCTCACCGCTAAAAAGCGGGAAGAATTGGCGCTTTGGATCAAGCAGGAAGCGATTGCTTGGGCGTTGGGAATCGTCGGTCCGGAGGAAATCGACCGGATCAATATCTTGCGTGCGAGCCTGCTCGCGATGAGTATCGCCGTTTCGCGTTTGCGGCCTTTCCCTCAACTGCTCTTGATCGACGGGCAACACGTCATCCCTTTGGCGTATCTGAACGGGGAAAGCGAGAGACAGCAGGCGCCTCACGCCTCACTTTTCACCCCTCACGTGAGGGGTAAGGGGTTAGGGGAAAGTGCCTCAAGCCTCTCGCCTCTCGCCTATCCCAGGCAGCAGGCAATCATCAAAGGAGATCTCGTTTGCCACTCGATCGCGGCGGCGTCCATCGTCGCCAAAGTAGCGCGCGATCAGCTCATGGCGGAACTCGACGATCTCTACCCGGAGTACGGGTTCCGTCGGCACAAGGGCTATGGCTCCGCAGCGCACGCTGCAGCTCTCAAGAGATTGGGCCCGACCCCGATTCACCGGCGGAGCTTCAGCCCGGTGTGGAAGATGTTCGATCGCGCCGGTGGACTGCTCCCCGGCGCTCTATTCATGGAAAAATGAGCGGAGCGGATCAACGACAGATTTTCGGGCAGGAAGGCGAGCGCATAGCGGAGCGTTATCTCTCAAAGAAAGGCTACCGCCTCGTCGAGCGCAACTATCGTTGTCCGGTGGGGGAGGTGGACCTCATCGTACTCGACCGGCGGGTGATCGTCTTCGTCGAGGTCAAGACCCGGCGCCACGAGCGGTTCGGGGTCCCGCTTGAATCGGTTCACCCGCGCAAGCAACAAAAGATGATCAAAGCCGCGCTCTGGTTTTTAAGCGATCACAAGCTTCACGAGCGCGACGCCCGGTTCGACGTGGTCGGCATCTCATTCGGCGGTCAAGAGCCGGTCGTGGAGCACATTGAGAATGCGTTCGATGTTGGTTAATGGGTATTGGGTGACTTGTTATTTGATTAAGCCACGACGAGACAGCAAAATAAAGGCTGACGAGTAGTATCCAGGAAACCACTAACCGATAACGAAAATGCTCGACATCAAGCTGCTTAGAGAAAACCTGGACGCGGTCAAAGAACGCCTGGCGGCCAGAGGCGCGAAGATCGACTGGGAGCGGTTCGTCGGGCTCGACCGGGAGCGCCGCGATGCGTTGGCCGGGTGGGAAAAGCTCAAAGAAAAAAAGAATCGTCTCTCGGGCGAGATCGGCCGGCGCAAAAAATCCGGCGGCGATGCGGCGGCTTTGATGAAAGAGGTGGAAGAGCTCACCGAGGCGATAAAAAAAGCGGCAGCGCCGCTGGCGGATATCGAGAAGCGATTTGAAGATTTCATGCTGACGATTCCAAACCTGCCGCATGAGAGCGTGCCTCCGGGAAGCGGACCTGAAGATAACCCGGAGGTGAGGAAGTGGGGCGAGATTCCGCGCCTGGACTTCAAGCCAAAGCCCCATTGGGAGATCGGAGAGGAATTGGGCATCCTCGACTTTACCCACGCGGCAAAAATCGCCGGCGCGCGCTTCGTCGTTTATCATCGGCAAGGCGCCTTGTTGGAGCGGGCGCTGGCGAATTTCATGCTCGCAACCCACACCCAGGAGAACGGCTATGCCGAGGTCTTCCCGCCCTCGATCGTCAACACGGCGTCGCTCACCGGAACCGGTCAACTGCCCAAGTTTGCCGGCGATCTTTTCAAGCTGGAAGGCACGGATTACTGGTTGAGTCCGACTGCCGAAGTGCAGCTTACCAATCTATTCCGCGAGGAAATTCTCGATCCGGACCGGTTGCCGATTAAACTTTGCGCCTGGACCGCCAACTTCCGTTCCGAAGCCGGCAGCTATGGCAAGGACACACGCGGCATCATTCGCTTGCACCAGTTTCAAAAAGTCGAGCTGGTGAAGTTCGCCCGCCCGGACCAGAGCTACGAGGAGCACGAGTCCCTCACGCGCGACGCCGAGACGATCCTCCAGAAGCTCGGACTCCCATACCGCGTGGTGGCGCTTTGCACGAGCGATTTGGGTTTCGGCGCGGCCAAGACGTACGACCTCGAAGTCTGGTTGCCCGGGCAGAACACGTATAGAGAAATTTCTTCCTGCTCGAATTTCGAATCGTTTCAGGCGCGGCGCGCCGGCATCCGCTATCGCATGCCCGGAAAGACGCGCAGCGATTTCGTCCACACGCTGAACGGCTCCGGATTGGCCGTCGGCAGAACTCTGGTGGCCGTGCTGGAAAATTATCAGCAGAAAGACGGGAGCGTCGTCGTACCTGAAGCTTTGCGTCTTTATATGGGTGGGATGGAGCGGATCACATGAAAAAGGCTGTAGGCGATAGGCTGTAGGCGATAGGCTGTAGGCGTTAGAAGAGGGAATGGTTCTAATCCTAAATGCCTACTGCCTAATGCCTACCGCCTGGGTTCGCTTGCCTCTCGATCGGTTACTGTTTACTATAAACAACATTCGCGCCGCGGGAGGGGTGGCCGAGCGGTTTAAGGCACCGGTCTTGAAAACCGGCGTCCACTTCGTGGACCGCGAGTTCGAATCTCGCCCCCTCCGCCATTAGAAACAACGTGTCTCGTGTTCGTGATTCGTGGTCGTACGAGCACGAGCAACGAGCACGATCACGGCTTTTAATTTAATACGGAGAGATGGCCGAGTGGTCGAAGGCGCACGCCTGCTAAGCGTGTGTACCTCAAAAGGGTACCGAGGGTTCGAATCCCTCTCTCTCCGCCATTTTGCCTTTCGGCATTGCAGATTTCAGATCTCGGATTTCATATATCTTGGGATCTGAGATCTGCAATTTGAGATTTGAGATTGGCGAAGCCACGCGCCCGTAGCTCAATTGGACAGAGCACCAGACTACGGATCTGGGGGTTGGGGGTTCAAATCCCTCCGGGCGCGCCAGATTTTCAGGTCAACACCGTGTCCCTGCTAAATCGTAATCCTCGAACCCGTTGCGGCAAGGCGCCGGCGGTTCTAGTGCTCATCGGCCTGGTTGCAGCGTCTTGCGCCCCCGCTCTTACTGCGGCCCAGAGCGCGGAGGCGCAACAGAAATTTGCCGAGTATCAGCTCGCCGCGGCGGTCGTATCGCGCACTCAGATGTGTTTCGAGACGATAATGCCGGAGCTTCGAGCAATGATCGACGGAGGCGAGAGCGGCCTGACGGAAAAGCAATTTGCCGCAAAATGGGGACTTGAGAGATTCGACCCCAATACGGGGTTCAATGACGCCTGGGCCGCTTGTGTCGGTAAGCCGGGTTTGAAGGAACTCGGTATCCGAGACAATGAAACTCCTCTTAGTTTCCTGGACCGCAAGCGCGATGAATGGAATCAGGCTGCGCAACCGGGCGCGGTAGAGGCTCCATCCAGAAAGAATGCTGCCAAACGGTAACACCGGCGGAAAATATTACACTGATTTGTCTTTAATTAGGCAAAAATGTGCTCCATTGCCATCGTTAGCGGCAGTGGCGAATTGGAAATTCAAGGATTATTTGGAATTCCATCCTTGGCACGAATCATGCTGCTCGCACGCTCAGAGGAAAGTTTATTATGCTTGGGGACAAGCTACGCCACCTTCTCTTGCGGCTCAGAGTTCGCTTCCTGGTTTGGTCTTACAATCATCGTCTGCGCCGCCACAAGTCGCACAAGTCGGTTTTATAGCGATCTCAGACCAAGCTCGTTCCATTCATAGCGTTTATAGCGCGTAACTACCGGTTCGCATTCTACAGCCGCTCTGTCCGCCGCATCATCCCAATCTGCTGAAAGCGATATTTCTTGACAGCTCGCGCCGCGAGCACCACAATAGCCAAGTCGGGTAGACAAAGGAGGTTCCCTTTATGCCGGAGATCGAACGGACAGCATGCTTCAAGGGCGATGCGGCGGTCGCGCGCTTGCGCGCCACTGTTCACGCGAAATCGGCCAACTATTATGCGATGTACTCGAGCGTGCTCGGCGGAATCGTCACCGAACCAGCGCTGATGGTCTTGCCTCTCGACGATCACATGGTCCACCGCGGCCACTCGGTCTTCGACACGGCCATTCTGGCAAACGGCATGCTCTACCAGCTTGATCAGCACATCGAGCGTCTGGTGCGCTCTGCGGAGATGGCGCGCATCCCCCTGCCGTTTCCGCGCGAGAGATTGCGCCGGATCGTTATCGACACGGCGGCAGCCGGCGCGCGCCGCGATGCGTCGGTGCGCTACTGGCTCTCGGCCGGCCCCGGCGGGTTCGGACTGTCGCCCGCGGAGTGCGTCGGCAGCAGCTTTTATGTCGTGATCTTCGGCGCGGAGTTTTATCCCGAGTCGATTTACAGCGAAGGGCTCAAGGTCGTGACCAGCACCGTTCCGATCAAGCCGCCGTTTTTTGCGCGGGTGAAATCGACCAACTATCTTCCGAACGTGCTGGTGGTGCTCGAAGCGAAAGATCACGGCGCCGACAATGGCATCTTCATCGACGGACGCGGCATGGTGGCCGAGGGCTCGAACATGAACGTCGCGTTCGTCACCCGCGAGCGGGTGTTTCGCCATCCGCCGTTCGATGCGATTTTATCCGGGATCACCGTGCAGAGAATATTGCAGATGGCGCAACGCCTCGCGCAGGAAGGGGAACTCCGCGCTATCCGGGTAGGCGATGTTTCGGTGGCCGAAGGCCGTGAGGCGGCTGAGATGATGTTGATCGGCAGCTCGGTGAAAGTGGCGCCGGTGGTCCAGTGGGACGGCCGGCCCGTCGGTGAGGGCAAACCGGGCCCGATTGCGAAGAAGCTGCTCCAGCTCTGGCGCGAGGATGTCCGCAGCGCCACAGACCAGCTGATCCCGGTGCCCTATTCGAAGAAGTGAAGCTCTCTCGTGCTAAGGAAGGAAGTTATAGACCACCTCCCGCGCTGATCGAGAAGATTAATCGGCTGTGACTTTTATCTGTTGATTTTCATGTAGAGTTGGAATAAAAACCAGTCAGGCTCCCCCCTTGGCCTAATATAATATTGGTAGGGGAATGATCTGGCCGAGGAGTGGCGACTCTTCCTGAACGCGAGCCCCCGTATTAAGGAGAAGCAATGACCTATCCGATTATCCGCGTTATCCGGCCTATATTGAAGTTTGTAGTCTATGCGGTTTTTGTGCTCCTGCTTGCGGGGTTCGTTGCTCAATTTCTTCAACCGCTTTCTTATCCATGGGTCTTAACGGTGCAGGGTTACACACGGCCGCTACAACAAGCGATTCAAAGTTATCTCCCGACGGTTTACAATGACATCGACTTTTCCCTGCTCATCGTCCTGGTTCTCCTCTGGATTATTTACTCGCGGATCGATCATGGCCTGTGGACGGTTGAGAATCGCCTCACGCCGCGGGTGACCCGGGCCAAGTCTACCCCGGCGATGGAGAATGCCCTCCAGCACGTCCACCCAGTCAGTCCATCACAATCCTCTCCATCACAATCCGCTCCCAACGCTCCAGTGTATCGCTCGGAGGCCATTGCAGTTATTGACCTGTGCAATTCGACCGACCTGATAACTCGGTTTGGGAACACCTTCCTACTCACGGTGAAGCACCGCCTAGAACACCACGCCGGTCCTATCTCTGCCCGCCACGGCGCTGGCTATTCCGATTTCACTGGCGACGGTTATCTCATCTTCTTCCCCTCGGTTCCTAAGGCCCTTGCCGCCCTCCAGGAGCTCATGGAGAGAGTCCCGGCGATGAATACGGATCTCCCCGAAGGTGCGGAAGTCGCCCTGCGGGCCGCGCTTAATTTTGGTGAGATCCTTGTCGATCGGGATACCCAACGCACCGGGGCCGCCATTCACAAAACGTTTCGGCTTGAGGCGGTGGCTGCGCCGAACTTGATTGAAGCTAAGGGAGGAATTCGGCGGGAAGAGTTTCCCGAGAAGAACTATATTCTGGTGAGCGAAGAGGCAATGTCAATCCTGGAGAAGGTCCAGGGAGTGCAAGCCCGTTTCTTAGGACACTGCGAGTTTAAGGGATTTCCCGGCATCCACCGAGTCTACAAGGTCTAGGCTTTCATCCCTAGTCTGTCTCATAGACATCCCAAAGTTCTGGGCAGTGCCTGGACGACTTAACCCTGGGGCGGATTTAGGAACGATTCTGGGAGCAGGGCTACAGCGTGAACGATTGCATTTTGGTTGAGAACGTAGCCTAATAAGACGATGAGTAGTGTTGCCCAATGAGTTTTACGCGTACTCTAAAAGCATTTCAGATTTTGGCATTGCTGCTAGTTCTCGTCTTCCTCTCGGCCGGTGCAGTAGGGGCGAAGAATTTGTATCCGACCGTAGGGGAGTTTGTGGATGCCCTCTCCAAGGAGCTAGCCTGGCCTGCTGGGTCAACCACGGAGGAAAAGGTTTTTGCGTTCCGCGCTGAAAAGGTAATTCCTTCCTATCTCACCTCAAGCCATCCAGCGACTCCAACCGTAGTCATGGCTATCATGCGAGGACTCCTACAGCATTCCCGCACAAAAGGAGATGACCCAAACTTGGTGCTTGGTGCTCTGGTCCGTGCGGCCGTAGCAAGCGGGGCTCCTATGCCTACGTTCCCGCCGGATGAGATATCCGATTTCAACTTAGTTGCTGTGCCTGTAGCTCAGCCTAAAATCGAGGTTACTTCACCTTATCCTCTCTCAGCCCTATACCCTTCCTCTGCCGTGATTGTGTTTAGAGAATTTCCGAGGCATCGTTTTCATCGAAAAGAAACACTTACGCCTGCGCAGGAGTTCCCGCACACCATTTTTCCAATAGGGGAGTCTCCGGCTGAGAAGGGGCCGGGAATCTTTCCCCGACGTTAACTCGTGGCAAGAGCAATAAAGAGTTTTTTTGTCGCGCAAGCGTTCCTGTGCGGGTTATCCTGGGTGGGATGTGGTCCAGTTCGGGAGGAAAAGCCCAACGCTCCAACTGTTCCCCCAGCGGTTCTGTACGAAACCGGAATCAGCCAACTGGAGTCGGGAGACTATCTCCGGGCCAGACTTTCCTTGGAGCAGGCGGTGAGCCTTGATCCCAACCGAGCCGTCTACAGAAATGCCTTGGGGCTTGCCCAGCTCCATTCAGGAGGACTCGCCCAAAGCGTGAGTTCTTTTCACGAGGCGATCCGGCTCAATGCCAATTTTTTCGACGCCTACAACAACTTGGGCGTGGCGTTGGCGCAAAGCGGCAAATGGAAAGAGGCGATAGCAGCTTTTGAAAAAGTTTTGACGTTCCCGTTTTACAGCAGCCCAGAGATTGTCTATCAAAACCTGGGCTGGGCCTATTACAACCTGGGCCGTTATCAGGAAGCGGAAAGCGCTTTAAAGTCGGCGCTTCGCCTCGATCCTCAAATTGCCCTAACCCACTACACGTTGGGATTGCTCTATGAGAAGCAGCACCGCAAACCGGATGCCCTGCAGTCTTACCGCGAAGCTGTAAAGCTGACCGCCGATTCCGAGACCGGACAGAAAGCTCAAGAGCGGCTCAAGGCCCTGAGCGATTAGGGTTGGCTATTTTCCCCTGATGCGCTGCGCCCGTGCCTCCGACAGTTCCGCATCCAAGGCTCTCTCCACTTTCTTGTAAAGGCCAGCGAGCTTTTCCAACGTTAGCCAATTGCCCTTTCACCTGATTCTCTCGCCGCGCAATCCACCGAAGACTTGTTCACTTCTCTCGATCTCGAAGAGTTAGCCTATCTGCCGCTGACTTTGGTTGAAGATTTCGTAGGCGCAGGATGGCGGGATGGAAGGGATCGAGGCTCAAGGCGCGCGCCATCGCTTCTTCTGCTTCTCTCATTTTTCCCTCTCCGGCGTAGGCCGTGGAAAGATCAACAAGGGCGTCAACGGAGAGAGGCGAATATCGCGTGGCCAAAAGGAGCTGCTCTACCGCCTCCCCAAAGCGTCTTACCAGTAGATAAGCCCGCCCGAGCTGGTGGTAGTACCGCCTCTGGTGTCTCGAGTCCACCGCCAGGGCCTTTTTGAAGGCCTGGATGGCCAGTTCCGCCCGCCCTTGTTGAAGGTAGGCGGTGCCCAGCCCCTCAAGGATGGCGGGGTCCTGAGCTTCTAGTGCATGCGCAGCCTGATACTGGGCTATGGCCTCGTCAAGCCGGCCAAGTTCACTGAAGAGCGTTGCCAGGCGAGTCCGGTAAACTGTGTTCTTGGGTTTCAGAGCCGCGGCTTTCGACAGGTACTCCATGGCCCTCTCTGGCATTTGCTGAGCCCTGTAAGCGAGCCCGAGCTGGTAGGTAGCCTCCGCATGCCGGGGGGCCTGCCCGAGAATGGCCTCGAAGTTTGTCACAGCCTTGAGTGGAAGGTTGAGCAAGAGCTGAGTTTTCCCCAGCTCTAGGCGCGCCGGAATATAAGCGGGGTCAGCCGCAAGAGCTTTTTCAAACTGGGTGATGGCCTCAAGGTGACGGTTTTTAGCGAGGTATGCCATTCCGAGGTCAAACCGGACCTGCGGGCGGTCAAAATGGGGGGACCCACTTTGAGCCAACGCTGGGAACTCTTTCGTTCTATAGCCATTCATGATCCGGTAATTCAGTTGGTTTGTATCCAGGTAGAGGGTGAGTGGAGCGGAGAACTCCAGGGGGAGGCGATCATCGGTGTTGGTTGACGCATTGGCGGAATAGCGCTCGGCGTCGTCTTCCCCGAGAAGAAAGTCGGCCAGAATCGAAGAGGCGGAGCGAAAGCCCATCCGAGTCAGATCCTCCCGGAGCCCGGGCACGGAAGCAACCCTGCTGCCGAGCCGGGCAAGATCAACCTGGAGAAACCTTGCCTGACCCAGAAGCAGATAATCCCCACTTGTGGTGGTCCATATCGTTGTGGCAGGAAAGGCCGTCCGAAAAGTGTTTACCACCATCCTGAGATCGCTGGGAACAAGACCATATCCGTGTACCCACTGGAGCATCACGCCCCCTGCTTTAAGTTTCTTCTGGGCCAACGCGAAGAACTCCTGGGTAAAGAGGGTAGCGAGGCCTCTGATCCAAGGGTTGGAGGGCTCGGAGATAATCACGTCATAGCGCTCAGGAGTGCTCAGAAGAAAATTCCGCGCGTCGGCGATGATTAGTTGGACACGCGGATCGCTCAGGACGTTTCGATTCTCTTTTTCGAAGAAGCGAGAAGCCCGCGCCACTGCCGGCTCGATCTCGATTATGTCAATGTGCTCCACCGGATGCTGTGACACGGCCGCGGCTGTCACCCCGCTTCCCAGACCGATGATGGCAACAGACTTGGGGTTTGGGTGGAGAAGCAGAGGAAGATGACCCAACATAAGCTGGGTGGGCATGTCGGCCGCCGTGCTGGCATCGGTCTTCCCGTTGACCCGGAGAAAAATGTGGTCTTCGCTCTGGTGGACCGTGACCGTGGCGCTCATGCCGTCTTCGTAGGAGAGAAGGCGAGTATATGGAAATGCTTCGGCCAGGCCTACCTTCCCTGCCGTTCCACTTATCTGTGGCCCGTAGATGGCTACCCCACTGGACATCGCGACTTGGTCCCAAGGCGGCATAATATAAACTGCCCCAAGCGCCGTTGCCGAGAGCGCCGTCCATGGAAGCCACGTCCGCGCCGGCAATACTTTTGCGGAGCCGAGAATGAGAACAGCCCCTATCCCAAGGTTAAGGAGGATTCCCAGCTTCACAGTCGCGTGGGCACCGATAGAAGGAATAAGAAGAAAGCCCGCGGCGAAGGCCCCAAGAACAGCTCCCAGGGTATTGATAGCGTAGATCCTTCCGACGTCGGTGCCGACTCGGTCGAGTCCCCGGCTGGCAATTCCTACGACACAGGGGAAGGTGGCACCGATGAGAAGGGTGGGGACTATCATGGCACAGAAGCTCATCAGAAATTGCGCCGTCTGGATAAATACGGCGTCAGTTGAGATCCGAAAGGCCCGTAGAAAGATTTCCGGCATGATGCCAAACACTGGAAGCATGAGGAGGGCGGAGAAACCGATAGCAGTTTGCAGCGCGCCGAACACAAAGGGGCGGGCAGGCCCAGGACCTCGGAGTCTCGAGAAGAGGGCGCTTCCCAGCGCGATCCCGATAAGAAAAACCGCCAGCATGGAGGTAAAGGCGTAGGTGGAGCTTCCGATGATCAGGGCAAGGGCACGAGACCAGGCAACTTCATAGATCATCGAGGCTGCCCCTGAAAGTCCGAAACCGAGAAAGGTTAGGAGGACCAGGAACTGGCGTTGACCACTTTCGGTGCCATGCAGAAGCACACTTTCAACCGTCCCCTCATGCCGGGAGAGAGTAGGCGCTTCAAGAGAGCGGCTCCAGTAGATGGCCAGGACTGCGATCTCTATGTTGAGGATGGCGGTAAGATAAAGCATACCCCACAACCCAAAGATGGGGAGGAGAATATATCCGCTACCAGCAGTCCCGACGACTGCGCCAAAGGTATTGAGCGCGTAGAGAGAGCCAACCCGCCGTCCTAAAGTGGTCTCGTCCTCGGCGAATAAACGGCTCAAGACCGGCAGAGTAGCCCCCATCAGGGTAGTGGGGGGGAGAAGTAGGAGGAAGACCAGGGCAAACTGGACCAGGCTGAAGACGTAGTGCGAGAGATGAAGGAACTGGTAGAGCGTGAGATAAAAACGTTCACTGAGCGCGATAAGAAACGGAATGGCCAGGCAGTAGAGTCCGATTCCTCCTTCCAGGAGACCATAGAGGAAGAGCGCGTTGCGAGAGCGGTCGGCAAACTTTCCGAAGAGGTAGCTCCCCAGGGCCAGCCCGGCCATGAAGGCGGTGAGGACGGTCGTGACAGCCAAGACTGTGGCGCCGAAGATGAGGCCCAACATCCTCATCAACACAATCTCGTAGACCAGCCCTGTCGCGCCGGAAAGAAAGAAACAAACTGAGATCCTGGCGCTATACCCCTTCGGCAGAGCGCCTCTTCGATGAGGTGTGGTCACGGAATCCAGCTTAGAAAGTGAGATAACAAGACGGGCAGAAAGCTCTTCGCCCGTCTTGGAAAAAGGATTTTAAACGTTTAGCACGAGGCAGCCGCGCCAGGAGGAATGGTAATCGGTTTTATCTGTGGTGAGTGTTGCCCCTCGTAGTGACACCCCACCTGCTCAGTGCATGACCTAGCAGGCTGCTGAAAAAAGAGTTTTCGTGCTTCGACGGGCTCAGCACGAACGGAAAATCTTCAACGATTTTAACACACGCCCCGTTCGCCCTGAGCTTGTCGAAGGGTGAATGGGGAGTTTTTCAGCAGCCTGCTAGCATTTAGGGTCTGTGTCAGCTACAGCAGCAGCAGTGAGATTGCAATGGGATTCAAAGGCTTTAGCTACTACAAAAATACCCGCTGCTGATAAGGCCGTGTCTTTGCCGGTTTGGCCGAGCACTTTAATAGTTCCGGCAGACCATTCTGGCGGAGTTGTGGTCGGATCGAGATTCACCACCGTCGGAATTGATACTGACCAGCGGCCATCGGCGGTTAACCCACCAGCAGCAACGCCAATGAGGGAAAATAACTTCGCAAAAGTACATTCCGTATTCTGTGTAGCTACAGTTGGGTTTCTCTGCGCACAAGATTGGGAGGCGCTAAGAGCGGAGCCAGCCAATGAGACAGCCTCGGCGACCCTGGCGCTCTTAATGTAACCGAGATAAGTTACTACGCCTGCTGCGGCCAGGATCCCTATGAGGACGACCACCATGAGCATCTCGAGCAGCGTGAATCCTGCCTCCCTATTTTTTCTAACCTTAGTCATCTTTTTCTCCTTTCCTTTAGTCATCTTTTTCTCCTTTCCTTATAGTCATCTTTTTCTCCTTTCCTTTCCTTTTGCATTTCCCGTCTAGTTACCATACCGAACCCCTGCTTGCAAGGGTTTAAAGCCCTCTATCTAACGCCGCGCATAACAGCCTGACCAAGACCGAAGATGGGAAGATAAAGCGAGATGATAATAAAGCCTGCCATGATTCCCACAATAACGATCAGGATCGGTTCAAGAATGGGAGCAAGGGCATTGGCCATAGCCTCAACTTGCTGCTCGTAGTAAAGCGCCGATTTACCCAGCATAGCCGCAAGCTGCCCGCTCTCCTCGCCGGTGCCGACCATCTGGGTCACGAGCGACGGAAACTGACCGCTCCGACGCAGGGACTCTGCAACTGTGCCTCCCTCTCTGACATTGGCGATGCTGTGACGGATAGCTTCCTCGATGACGCGATTGCCCGCCGCCTCGGCGCTCATGTCCAGGGCTTCCAAAAGAGGCGCACCGCTCTGAACCAGAGTGGAAAGGCTCCGGCAGACCTTGGCCAGGATCGCCTTACGGATAAGGGGACCAAAGATGGGCAGGCGGAGCTTAAAACGATCAAAGATATAGCGCAATCTTTCAGCCGGGGCGCCAAAGTAAAACCCGATGCCGACGAGCGCCATTACCAGTAGGGCTACGAAGAGATTGGATCGGATCACCTGGCTGACCCGAACGAGCATGAGGGTCGGGACCGGGAGAGGCGCGTTAAATCGACCATATATGCCTTCAAAAATAGGAACGATCTTGATGGCTATGATGAAGAACATAACGACAGTAATGGAAAAGATCAGGAGCGGATAGGACAAGGCCCCGATGATCTTCCTTCTGAGGTTCGCGCTCTTTTCGAGATATACGGTGAGCTGGTTGAGCGTCGCCGGCAATTGGCTGACCGCCTCACCGACACGGGTAAGACCGACAAAAATATTGTTGAAGGCCCAGGGGTGCTTCTCCAGAGCGTCAGCGAAGCTTGAGCCGGCTTCAACATCTGAGGCCACCTGCTCGATGGCCTTCCTGAAGCGCCTGTTTGGCGTCTCAGCCGCCAGCGCCCTGAGGCTCCGCACGAGATGGAGGCCGCCCTCGACCATGGCCGCGAGTTGACCGGTAAATAGGACCAAATCTGTGACCTTGACCCGCCGGACAAGACGCTGGAGCAGCGGCGACCTGACCATGCGGGTGGGGCGTCTCTCTCGCAGCCCTGAGAATGTTACTGCGGCAACCCCTCCACTGGACCTTCGAATATTGAGGACGAAGAGCCCTTGCTGGGCCAGCTCTTTTTGCAGGAGCTCCTCTTGAAGGGCCTCCATCTGTCCTCTCCTTAATTTTCCATCTCGATCAATAACCTCGTAATCGAAACTAGGCATCTTAGTCTTCCTCGATACAGGTGGCCAGGACCTCCTCCACCGTGGTTATACCCGCGGCGGCCTTCCTGAGGCCGCTTCGGCGCAAAGGGTCCATGCCTTGCTCCTCTTGATACTTTCTCAGGATATCGAGATTGCTCCCCTCGGTGATCATCGCCCGCACCCTGCTCGTGATCGGGAAAAGCTCGAATACGGCAATACGTCCCGAATACCCCGTATTGCGGCAGTAGACGCATCCCCTGCCACGGTAAAGGGTCGAAGGAGGCGCCGGCAAAAAGTCAAAGAGCTTCTGCTCTGACGGTGGGGGGTCGTAACGCTCTTTGCACTTCAGGCAAATCTTCCGCACCAGCCTTTGGGCTGCGGCCAGCGTCAGGGCTACCGCCACAAGATGAGGCTCTACTCCGATATTAACGAGTCGAACAATGGTAGAGATGGCATCATTGGTGTGCAGGGTGGAGAAGAGGAGGTGGCCGGTCAAGGCGGCGCGGACAGCCATCTGCGCAGTCTCCAAATCCCGGATCTCTCCCACCATGATGATATCCGGGTCTTGCCGCAGGATCGAGCGCAACGCAGTGGCAAAGTCGAGCCCGATAGCGGGCTTCACCTGAACCTGCTGGATGCCGGGCTGGCGATATTCAACCGGATCCTCAACCGTGATGATATTGGTGCTCGGTGAGCGGATGATCTTCAGGGCGGTGTGAAGTGTGGTCGATTTGCCGCTCCCGGTCGGACCGGTTATCAGGATCATACCCCACGGACGTTGGATGGCGGGCTTAAAGATCTTGAGCTGTTCCGGCTCAAAGCCCAGCGACTCCAAAGTATAGTGGGTGGCGACCGCCTGCTTTTCCAACAGGCGAAGCTCCACCTTTTCGCCATAAATAGCAGGCAGGGTGGAGACACGAAAATCATACTCCACGCCATCGGAGCTGACCTTGAAACCGCCATCCTGAGGGAGACGGCGCTCCGCGATATCCATATTGGCGACGATCTTGATGCGGGATACCACCGCGAGGTGGAGCTGACGGGGCACCTGCGTAAAATCGTAAAGGACGCCGTCAATCCGAAAGCGCACCTTGGTATTTTCTTCGTAAGGCTCGATGTGAATGTCCGACGCGCGTTGCGTGGCCGCCTGGTAAAGCAGATGATTAATCAGCTTGACCACCGGAGGAAGACCGGCTTGCTGTTTCAGTTCACTCAGGTCTGCCGTTTCGTCTGCGGAAACGTATGAACTGATACTGATAGGGACCTCCGCTTGGGCCATTTCTTCCAGCCCTCGGTCGATCGAGACTTGTGAGTAATAACGCTCGATAGCCTCTCGAATGGCCTTGACTGGGGCAAGCTTGAAATGGATCCTCATCCCAGCGGCATGATTTAGCTCGTCTTGGGCGACAACATTCAGAGGATCGGTTGTGGCTACGGCCAAGGCCCGATCGTCCATTCCAACTGGCATGATCGAGTAAGTCCTAGCCAAGGACTCGGGAATCAGCCTGACAACCTCGGGAGAGATGCTCTCGAAGGCATCAGCCGAAAGGACCTCAAGGCCGAACTGTTTCGAGAGACCTCGAGTCAGCTGTTCCTCTAATAGCCAGCCTTGCCCGACCATTACTTGGCCGATGCGCTTCTTCGATTTGAGCTGCTCGACCAGAGCGCTCTGGAGCTGGTCGTAACTGACGAGCCCTTCATCAACTAAAAGTTCACCTAAGCGAACATGTTGCCTCGCCAGCATAGGAATTTTCGCCTACTCCGTTACCGATTTATTCTTTCCTAAAATCGTCTCTTCGCGTCCCATCTTTTGGGGTCGCAGGGGCACCGCAGAATGCTTCATTGACTTCCTCCGTCATTGAGCCGCGGGAATCCTTGCCGCCCGCTTGCCAGGACAAGAGCCATAGCAGTTCTCGGCCCAACGACACCGTCCGTTGACAACCCGATCTTATGCTGAAAATGGCGTACCGCCCTTTTGAAGCGCTCGTCATAGCTCGAAGGAAGGGGATAATCCAAATACCCCAACGTGTTTAAACGCGCGGCAAAGAGCGTCACCATGCGCTCAGTCCACTCCATAGTTGCGAGTCGAGTCCAGCCGTCCTGGTTGAGCCAGAGTATCCAACCGGAAACCAGTCTCTTTTTTCTCATCGCCTCAAGGGAATGTCTTTCTTCCGTCCCATCCGGCGCTAAGAAAATCGTCGCATTTTCTTCTATCCGGCTTAGCAGACGGGGTTGAGCTTGTCCATCCCACTGTAAAATCGCCGGCATTCCGATCGCCTCAATATCTGACCACGGAGGATGATTCAGTTGAACTGCTTCGAGTCCGTGGCGGGCGGCAATTAAACGGACATCCGGAGAGCCATCGGGGGTAACGGACCAAGCTTTGGGTCCTTTATCGTCGATATTTTTTATACCCCATAGGCTCAAAAGCCTTTTCAAAAGCGCCTCGTGGTCCGAGATGCCAATGAAATTCGAGCTAGACACTGTTTTGACCTCAGGCTTTGTAGCAGCCGGCGCCGTCTCTTTGATCTGAGCTGAAACCTTAGCAGTAGGCGGATTGAGCAGAGATATACCACTCAGCCAATCCCGTCCGCGCCCCTGCCAGAAGAGGATGCCCCCTCCCATCAGGGCCACAAGCAAACCGGCGAGGGCTACTGAGGGTCGCACGGAAAGTGGAGAAGGGCGAGGTTGGCTGCCCAGGCTCTCGACCGCCCGAGTTACGAGAGAAGAGCCAATCTTGGGTGAGCGCGCAATGGAGCCTGCAGCAAGGGCACGGTCGCATATGTGGTTGATCATCCTGGGAATGCCTTTTGAATGGACCCAGATCTTTCTCAGGGCGAACCGGGTAAAGGGGGTTTTCCCCGCTAGCCCGGCAAGCCGCAGCCGGTGCTCGACGTAGGAATGAGTATCGCGGCGCGAAAGAGGACGCAGGTGACAACGTACGCCGATTCGCTGATTAAGCTGGCGCAGATCGTAGCGCAGCAGCTTCTCTTCCAGTTCTGTCTGGCCCACGAGCACGACCTGGAGAAGCTTTCGTGCCGGCGTCTCAAGGTTCGACAGGATACGGATCTGTTCCAGCACGGCCATGGAGAGACGCTGAGCTTCGTCCACGATCACGACCGGGCGCTCTCCCCGCTCTGCGGCTTGCATCAGAAAATCTTCCAGGGAGCGCATGAGGGAAGGATACGCGAATCTATCTGCCGGAATTGCTAGGCGCTCAACGATGGCCCTCAGCAGGCCGATCACCGACAGGTGTGGGTCAAGCAAGAGCGCCGTTTTGAACTTCTGCGGCAAAAGCTCCAGCAGGGTGCGGCAGAGGGTGGTCTTTCCCGTGCCGACCTCACCGATAATCGCCAGGATACCCTTTTCGGTTTCAAGGCCGTAAAGCACTGCTTGGAGAGCATCGTGATGCCCCTTGCTGCGAAAGAGAAAGCGAGGGTTCGGGGTGAGGGAGAACGGAGTCTCCGTCAGGTTATAATAGGATTCGTACGATTCCGGCCACATCGGTTCGAGCTCCAATATCCCCGCGTCGATCTATGCTATGGCGCGCTGGCTCCCTTGGTCGCCGCCGCGCTGAGCGGCGTCGGCAGAATCGTCGGTGTCAAAAAAATCATCAGATGGTTTTTGTCTTCCCTTTTCTCGGTCCGCTTGAACATCCATCCGAGCACGGGTATGTCGCCGAGCACTGGGATTTTATCTACGCTGTTCGTGCTATCTTCCCGTATGAGGCCGCCGATGACGGCGGTTTCTCCGTCTTGGACCAGCGCGTGGGTATAGACGGTGCGCGTGAACAGGGGCGGGTTTTGGTTTAGGCCGATCCTCTGGGTAAAATCCGCTTCCTTGCGAGCCACCACCACGTCCAGCGCAATTGCCGTGGAGGAGCTATTCTTTATTACGTGGGGCGTTACCTCCAGCTCGATGGTCGCGTTCTTGAATTCCACCGTAGCAATTGTGGTGCCCGTGGCGGCGACCGTCGAGGTAAAAGGAATCTCCCTGCCGCTCTCGATCCAGGCGCGCTCATGATTCATGGTCGTTAGCTTGGGCGCAGCCAAGAGTCTGAGCTTACCATCCTGCTCCAGGGCGGAGATCTGGAAATCAAGCAAGCGGTTGGCCCCTTGGGCGATGGTAAAACCGAGCGAGCCCCCCGGCCCGCCAATAGGAAGATTGGCTGGCAGATTGACGATGAAATTGGAGCCGCTCAACCCTACGTTCCCGCTTTGGGGAACCGTGGGTGGCGTGCCCGTCTCGACTCCTCTTCCACCGCCGGCGACGAGCAACGAGCCGGTCTTAACGCGCACGCCCCACTGGACGCCCAAGTCCTCCAAAGCCTGACTCGTCACCTCGACGATGCGCGCTTCGATGCCCACGGTTTCAGTGGCCACGTCGATGCTTTGGATGATACCGACGATCTCCTCCACTTTTTGCGGCGTATCGGTGATGACTAAAGAGTTAATCCGGTTAACGACACTGATATCGGAACCGGGCCGTCCGCTCAAGCGCTTTCTGAGCAGGTCGGCCAGCTCGGTGAGGTTTTTGATCTGCTTGCCGCTGATGTTGGCCGAGCGCCCGACCGAGGAGATGGAATCCTGGGGATTGAACGCATACTTGATCTCGACTTGTTGCGTGACAAAGGGCGGAGGCGCTTCGACCTTGGGTGCCGGAGCCGCCAAGGCAAGCTGCTCCAGGCGGGCTAGATAACCTTGGACGGGAAGGATCTCAATGATATCGCCGGGTCCCGGAATAAGGAGAAGCCCATTTGCCCGCGCAATCCCCTGCAGCGCATCTCGCAGGGGAACCCTATCCAAGCTCACGGAAATTGTTCCTTTGACCTGTTCGTGGACGAGAAAATTAATCTTAAACTGTTTTCCCAGGTCGCGGAGCAACGATTGGATATCCGCATCGCGAAGCTCAAGGGAAATCGGCGTAACCGGCAGGGAGGCAATGACGGATTCTTCTAGGCTCTGCGGCAACTGTCGCGGCGCATCTGCTGCCCAAATCACTGGCAGAGACACAAAAGGCAAGATTAATAGAAACCGTTGTATGAATTTGATAAAAATCATAAGACCTTGTGTAAGCGTTCAGTCGGTGCCGTGATCAGTCAGCCGGGAAGAAAAAACAGCTCACGCGCGAACGCTCACCTTTCCTGCTCCTTTCCTGAATGTCGGGGTGCGAACAACGGAATTTGCATCCGTTTCACCTCTGAGCCGGACTTCAGCACGACCTCACTATCGGTAATTTTCTCGACCATTATCTCTCCCGTGCGTCCCCCTTCCTGTACCATCTCGTTGTTGATAATCGCGGCCTTCTTATCGGGCAAGCTGACAATTCCCGAAAACGTGACCTTCGGGAATAGAGGCGAAACGCTATCGCCTGCACCAGCGGCTAGTTTCATCCCAACAGCCCTGAATGGGTCCCGCGATTGGGCTAAATTCAAGCCCTGCTCTATCCTCGGAGCGGGAAGAGCTAAGGAGCGTCCGGCCTCTTTGGCCTCACCGGTGGAGGCTCCCGGTGTAGAAGCAAGGAGCGAGCGCAGCTTTTCTCTGATATCAGGGGTAAGCTCGATGGTTGCCATCTTAAACTGAGCCTGTAAATCTCCCCGGGCCGCGGTTCGCCCCTTGAGGTCTGACGCCTCGATCTTGAGCCCCTGCATGATTCCCCGATTGTGTTCGACCCTCTCAACCAACCGTACAACGTCCGAGTAAGAGCCGATAAGTTCCACCTTCCGGCCAACCTTTTCGACCTGACCCACTTTGTTCCGCTCGAGAGAGCCGATTGCCAATATTTTAAGCCGTTGGCCGCCAGCTACTTCGCTCAAACGGGTCAGAAATAGTGTTCCTCCCGCGCCTTCGATGATCCAAGGAAAGCGCTTGAGGATGTCCGTATACCGTTCCAGATCTCGCTTAATTTCCTTTTCAATCTGTTCTAATTGCACTTGCAGCTTTATGCGCTCACCGTAAACGGTTCGACCCTTATAGGCAGCCTGGGGGAGCCAATACAAAAGCATGAATGCCAATAATAAGGCAACGGGGATCAGCCCTATCCAGCCGAACCAGAGAACACGCGGGTTCGAGAGGATACGCAAGTTCATAAGACCACGTTAAACGTTACCGTTGCTACGAGATCCCTTTCTTCTCCACGCCCGCCTTCTTCCTTGGAGACGACTTCCCAATCCTTCAATTGAAACTTCTTAAAGCGCGGGTCTTGCACTAGGGTGTTAAAGAACTTATTTACCTCCACAAGGTTTCCACTTCCCGGCCTCACCGGAGTGGCCAGCACCAGGCGAAAGAGCTGTTGGGTAGGAGTGCCCTCAACTAACTCAATGCTCCGAAGCCAGAGATCGGATGGCATGGACTCGCTTAGAGCCATGAGCACGTCCGACCAGACAACCTCATAGCTTCCGATCTCGACGATTCCCTGGTAAATGGCCCGTTGATTGGTGAGATCTTTCTGGCGCTGAGCGATTTTTTGCATTAGTTCATTGATGGCCTTCGTATCCACTTGGGCGGTAGATCTCTTTACCATCACTATCCCTATAACGATCAGGATAGCCAGCACACAGCCACCATAATAGTACAGGAGCCTTTTTCCCGCCCCCGGGGTGAGCAACGCATCGCGCCAGGTTCTGGCAAACCCGCCGGGATGTAGAAGATCGATGCGAAAGGTGGTCATAACACCCTCAAGGCCAGCCCAACGGCCTGAACAAGCTCTGGACCCTGGACGGATTTCCCGGGCGGCAGGATGCTTTTCTCCCACTCCAAAATCGAGAAAGGATCGAAGACTTCGGGGGGCGCCGCGAGATTCCAGAGAGCAAAGAGGCCCTCCATTTCTTCCTTAAGGACAGAGAACAGTTCACCCCTTCCACAATAAACGCAGCGCAGGCTTGACCCTGGGGCAGCTAGCTCCGTCTGAAAATAGGTCACCGAAGTCCTTAA
Organism: uncultured Syntrophobacteraceae bacterium; assembly: GCA_964572145.1. Classification (GTDB taxonomy): domain Bacteria; phylum Desulfobacterota; class Binatia; order UBA9968; family UBA9968; genus JAJPJQ01. Next base: position 26,808 of record CAZNES010000016.1, on the reverse strand, counting down.
TTCCTCGACCATGTAAGCAGGGGTTTCCATCTCCTGGGAGAAGTAACGGACAAGAGGCACAAGACTGTGACGGCTAAAGAGGCAAAGAAACGGCAATCGCTTGCTCAGGCTAAGAAACACAATCGTTTCATCCTGAGCTACCCTTTGGAGGCTCAAAAAAGCGTTGAGAGCCGCCAGAGGCCCCACGTCCATGTGGCGCGGCGTGATACCGGCCATTTCCAGTAACTTTAGGCTTTTGTCTATGAGCGCCCTTGGCGCGCAGACGGAAAGAATATTCATCGCGCCGGTAGTAGCGGACTCAAGAATCTGGGTGTCAAAGACGGCATCTTCTTCAGGAAGAAGACCCGTCTCTTTAAAATGCCACCTGACGGCCTCAAGAACTTGCTGGGGCGGTATGGCCGGGAGCTCAACCTTCTTAATGACGACATCAGGACCTCCGATGGAACAGACGAGTGGATCCCCTTTTTTCACACCTGCGTCCTTAAGGGCAGCTAACACCGCCTGAGCTGTCCCATGCTCATTATCCGGCGACGCAATCTCACTCACCCCGACCCCCGCCAGGACGAATTGCTGCCCCCTCTTTTTGAGCAGAACAGCCCGTACCGCCTCTTCGCCGATATCGAGCCCTACGCCCCTTGCACCCAAGCCTAGCAATGGCCCCTCCTTTGAGACGGACTAGCCTTTATCAACAGTCAAAACCTAAATCAACACTTGGACGAAGCGTGTCACCGAACAATTATAAAGTGCACTATTTGTCTTCTTTGGGTTTTGATCATCATTCATTGAACCAGGGAGGACAAAGCTACAATCAAAAAGTGTGGAAATTGAAATTAGGTAGGCGTACCCTTTCGTAACCCAAACGAAAGCTGCCTGGGAAAACAGGCAGAGATAAGGATACGTCCGATGAAAGAAGATCATAGAGGGAAGGGTCGCTTGACGCATCGTTTAAGGAGCCGAATTTTTTGTCGGTTCAAGGCTAGTTTTGAACTAAAGCCCACGAATCCCGCTTGAAGCCCACGGTTCCTCCTAAGAGGGTTATGGGCGGCGGCGGCGGAGCGCCTGGGCATGTTACAGTCCCGTTGGCGAGTGCCTCGTCGAAATGAATACTGGAGCCGCCATGGACCGTGACTGTGTATCCTACGATGGCTCCGAAAATCTCGCCCCCTCCGGAAACATCAACTTGAGCTCCCGGCGCATAGAGGGTCAAATAAGTTTCGGTTCCCCCTGTAATCTTTATCGCGTCGCCGCTCGAGGGACCTCCGCTCGAGAGGATCTGCAAGTTTGCGGCGCAAAGTGTCGTGTTAATTATGGCGCCGCCGGTCGTATCGCCCGATCCTGTTAAGTACACGACCACCGGGCCACTAACTGTGAGTGAACCTTTCACCGTGACGCTTTTAAAACAATAGGTCCAATTTGCCAGGTTGGCACTTTTCCCCGGCTTGACCTCTAAGTCACCAACCGCCGGCGTGTAGTCGAAAACCCCTGTGATTTTCCCAAGGGAATTATCGTAGTAGGGTGGACCGCATGGCAGCACCGGAGGGAAAGTGACCGTTCCCCCGGCCACGGTATCTCCAAGGATAGTGGTATTGCCGGAAATGGTGAGAGTACCATTGGACTCCACGTCGCCGTTATTTCCAGGAGCGCTGGGATTATACGACCCTATATAGCTGTCTACCAGGGTGTTTGGACCGCCGCCGATAGTTAAGCTGTTGGGACTAGACAACGCATTCTGAAACCCGATCACGCGGCTAAAGAAAGCCGCTATCACGCACTGAACGCCGGTTGGGCTGGTGACTGTTGGCGGGCTGGTCCCGGTCGCCCGCGCGCGAAGGCGGGGGGGAGGACCGGCGAGAGACTCCAACTTCGTCACGGTATAAGTGTATGGGCCATTATTGGTAGTGAACCCGGCATTTATATATACATCGGTCGGGTCAGTTAATAAGTTCACCTGAGAAAAGTCATTGATCCCATCCCCATCTCCCATCTCCTGCCACAGACGGTTCAGCCCGACTTCCGAAGCGTAACAGGCCTGAGTTCGGGTGTGACGGTCGATGACCAGACGCGACTCTAAGACCGTCAGGTCAAAGAGGGCGAAACCCAAAATAGTCATGACAAACACAAGCATCAAACCAGCGAGAAGGATGCTTCCCCGTTCATCCCTTGACTTTAAGCAATGCCATGTGCGCATGGATTTCCTCTATTTGTCTGGAGAACTCTATGGCAAATTGTTGCGTCGCGATATGGCTGTCTCAAACTTCATCGAGTTCGAAGCATTATCCCTTAGTTCAAATACTATCCTTGCCGTAGGCGTGCTGGGCAGCAGATCGGCCGTAAAACTAAAAACTGTAAGGGGGACCGGGGAGCCGCTGAGGAGATTGAAGTCGCTAACGTTAGGGAACCGCTCAAGCAACTGATCACCGGACTTATAAAAATAGTAAGTCGGCCCGTCACATGTAGCCACCCCAGGTTGAGTTTGAGTAACTTTCAGACATGCTGGCCCCGCCGGACACCCTGTATTCACAGTCAAGTTACAGGCCGGGCGGATTTGGCGCGCCATCTCTTCGATGGCGAGAGACGCCTGCCGCTGAAGCAACGCCTGGGAGTTACCGTGATCGTAAGATCGCAGAGTAGAGAGATAGAAACTGTTCATTCCAAGGAGGACGATAGCCCCCACCGAAACTGCCACCAGAACTTCGATAAGAGTGAATCCTCGGTTGTCCATAAGCTACTCAGTGTTGGGTCAGGACGGTCGCCAGGGTCACCGGAGTCGTCTGGATCATCGACCTTGGGGTTACCGTCACCGTGACGCGTTTGACCAGGATGGGAGCAGGAGGAGTCGGACAGGTGATGAGAGATGTATAGTTAGCAGGGTCAAGGCAATCGACAGTCGTCACTCGATCAAAGGTCTGCGTTCCCGAAACTCCCGCTGGAATCGAGAGTTGTGTGGAGGAACTAACCGTCGAGAACCCCGCTCCGGTTAACTCTTCTATCTTTTGCTGGGCCAAATAGAGGGCCACCCACTCGTCGCCTTGCGCCACCACAAAACTTTGCCCCGAGCTGAACATCGAAGCTAGACCGATGACAGCGATGCCAAGAACAACGCCGGCAACTAAGACCTCTAGGAGGGCTATGCCTCTCTGACCGCCGAGCAACGACTTACTAGGTACTCTGTAGCTATCGGCGCGCATGCCCAATTAGTTTTCGGTGCAATAAGCGGTGCGGGTTCACCCCGGCTCTAACCAAAGTAAAAGCCGGATCGCCTCCAGCATGTTCCCGTTTTCATGCCCCCCGACGAAAGCGACTTATCCATATTTAAAAGTTTACACTTTGTCAATAGACGGTCCTGTGGGAGGCTGCCGCTGGCGCAAGTGGTTCCGCCTCTGGTGCAGCGGGTCGGATAGACTGGCTGCTCCCGGCACTGAAACCCGACTTCCGCACGAAGATCCTACTACGCATCCGGCAGCTACATGCGCTATATTATGGTCCTGCCATGTCAGCACAGCCGATCGCCGATATCGAGCTCCGTTGCCGTGAACAGCCGGATGACTCCGAGGCCCTCTTGACGCTCGCTCAGGCCTACGAACAGGCCGGGCATCCAGGAAAGGCTTTCCTGGCTTATTCCAAGGCGATCGATAACGACTGGGGAGAAAAATCTTGGATCGATTTCCATCTACGTTTCTACGCCGGCGCGCTGGCTGCGCGGCAAAAGACTTTTCTCCAGATCGTCGATCGCGCGCGCTTCGATAGCTGACGCGCGCCTTACTTGTGTTGCTGGATGTAGGGGCCGGTTGTGTCCGGAACTACGTCCGACTCGCCGTGCATGAGCGACTCGGGACAATAGACCAGGATCGCAGCCTCTCGGCCCTGTACTTTGACCTGGCGCAAGGGTCTAAGCGGAATCGAATCTTTTAGTTCGGCGGCGGTGTACTCGCTGATCAGCATAGGCACGCCGAGCTCTTTCGTGAGCGCTTCGAGCCGCGCGCCCAGGTTGACCGTATCTCCGATGCAGGTGTAATCGTAGCGCATTTCCGACCCGATATTTCCCACCACCGCCTCTCCCGTGTTGATGCCGACGCCGACTTTGAGCGGTCTGCCGATCATCTCCGTCCATTTGGGCGCGAGCGATTCCACCAGCTCGATCATCTCGATTCCGGTCTGAACCGCCCTCAGCGCGTCGTTGCCGTGGGATATCGGCGCGCCGAAAACCGCGAAGACCGCGTCGCCGATGAATTTATCGATGGTCCCTTTATGCTTGAACACGATCTGAGAGACCTGCCCGAGATAGTCGCTGAGTAAGGAAACCACCTGCTCCGGAGAGATCTGCTCCGAAATGCTGGTGAAGCCGCGGACATCGGAGAACAACACCGTGATGTGTTTTCGCTTGCCGTCCAGTCCAAGCCCTTCGTGATTTTTAAGAATTTCCTCGACGACGTCGGCCGAGACGTATTTGCTGAAGGTCGCGCGCAGCCGCATGCGCTCCCGTTGCTCACGGACGTAGTGGTCCAGAATGATTCCGCCGTAGCTCAGTGGCGTCGCCAGCAGGATCGGAACCACCGGTATCCAAAGCTGGTGATATGAGAACGCGTAGAGCGCAGCGAACGCATAGACTGCATTCAGCGTCAGAACGGCCGCGGTGGCTTTAAACGGATGTAAATGAATAGAAGCCCAAATCGCTACGATCGACAGAAAAAAGAATAGTGCGTTGTGCTGCCATGCGGGTAAATGAACGATCGGATCGTTGGCCGCCAGGGTTTCGACGAAGTTTGCCTGGATTTCCACGCCGGCCGTGGGCTCGCTGGCGCTGAAAGGCGTCGGAAAAATATCGTGCAGGCTGGGTGAAAAGGCGCCGACGATGACGATCTTGTCGCGGAAAAATGACGGCTCGATCTCGTTTCTTACGATGCGATAGTACGGCATGACCGGGTAGCTTCGTGCCGGCCCGCGATAATTAATGATGTAAGGGCTCGATGAGATTCTCTCGTCCGTCGGGCTGTCTTTGCCTGCTATTCCCTGGTAAATTTTGTAGGCGAAGCCGGGGAATTTTTTTTCTTGAAACGGCAGGACGAGCCGCCCGCTGCGGATGATTCCATCCCGGTCCGTTATCAGATTGGCGGGACCGTATCCGAGGGCATGCTGCCGAATAATAGGGATCGGCAGGCTCAGGCGCGTTCTCGCGCCCACCTGGCTGGGAACTTCAGTATACTCGGCGGCGAGAACGACGTTCCCGGCGTCCTTGATTGCTTCACCCAGCGCGCGGTCTTCGCGCGCGTCGGCCTTGGGCTCGGTAAAAAGGACGTCGAAGGCGATCAGCTTGGCCCCGGCGCGACTGAGCTTGCGGATCAATTCGGCGTGGAGCGTTCTCGGCCACGGCCAGGGAAGATCCAACTCGTCGAAGGAATCCTGATCGATGCTGACGATGACGATCGGAAGCTCGGGCGCGATCCGGCCGCGAATCTGAAACCGTAAATCCAAACTCTTGAGTTCCAGAACGTCCAGCAGCCCGCGCTGGTAGGCTGTAAACACCAGCGCGGCAAGAAAGGCGCCGATCAACAGAGGCCGAAATACGTTTTTGAATTCCATCCGCGTAGTATGCGCCCGATGAAGGGGGAGGGTAAAGAGGGTTTGCGTCCGTGTCAAGCCGCATTGGGTAGATGGGTTCGGCGAATCTCGACTAAAGGCGCTCGATGGTTTGCAGCACGGGATGGAGGCGGGCCAGCGTGCGCTCTTTTCCGAGCACGGCGATGACTTCGTAGATGCCCGGGCTGACGGTAGAGCCGGTCAGCGCCACGCGAACGGGCTGCGCGAGCTTTCCCAGAGGGAGATTCCGCTGCTGGAGCACTTCGGTGAAGACCTGTTCGATGCCGTTCTCGCTGAAATCGGCGCGGGCCTCAAGTTTTTGGATCAGCTCTGCGAGGGGCTCGCGCGCTTCAAGCGTGAGAAATTTTTTCACGGCCTTCTCATCGAAAGGAATATCGTCGGATAAATAAAAGTGGGCGAGATCAACGAGATCCACCAGCGTCTTGGCCCGCTCTCTCAACGTCGCGATCATCTTCTCCAGCCAGGCCCGGTCGTGGGGAACGGCATAGCCCTTGGCTTTTATAAAAGGAACAATTTCTCCGGCGAGCCGGGACAACGGCCGGTTTTTCAGGTAATGAAAGTTGAGCCACAGAAGTTTTTCCGGATTGAAAACTCCGGCGGATTTTCCCGCGGCTTCGAGGGAAAATTTTTCAATGAGTTCATCCCGGGAAAATATCTCCTGGTCGCCGTGCGACCAGCCGAGACGGACGAGGTAATTGCTCAGAGCCTCCGGAAAATATCCCATGTCGCGGTATGCCGTCACCGAAGTCGCGCCGTGGCGTTTGCTGAGGCGGGCCTTGTCCAGACCGAGGATCAGCGGCACGTGAGCGAATTGGGGCGGCGTGTGTCCCAGAGCCTGATACAGCAGGATCTGGCGCGGAGTATTCGACAGATGATCGTCGCCGCGGATGACGTGGGTGATGCGCATATCGATATCGTCGACGACCACGCAGAAGTTGTACGTCGGAGTGCCGTCGGAGCGCGCGATGATGAGATCGTCAAGCTCCCGGTTCGCGAAGACGACGGGCCCTTTCACCGCATCTTCCACGACCGTGGTTCCGTCTTGGGGGGAGAGAAAGCGGATCGTGTAAGGCTTGCCCTCCGGCATGGCGGCGATCTTTCCGTCCATCGGCCGGCAGGCGCCGTCGTAAATCGGCTTTCTTTTTTCTTTCAACGCCGCCTGGCGCTTGGCGTCCAGCACCTGAGACGTGCAGGTGCACGGATACGCCTTTCCCGCCGCGAGCAAATCCTGGATCTTCTCCTTGTAAATGGAGTAGCGCTGGGTTTGGAAAAAAGGCCCCTCGTCCCAGTCGAGCTCGAGCCACGTGAGAGCTTGAACGATCGCTTCGATCGCCTCTGGCGTGGACCGTTCGCGGTCCGTGTCCTCGATGCGCAGGATAAATTTCCCGCCATGATGGCGGGCGAAAAGATAATTGAAGAGCGCCGTGCGCGCGCCGCCGATGTGGAGATAGCCCGTAGGGCTGGGAGCAAAACGCGTTCGAACCGCCGCCATCGCTCTAAGCTAACAAGGAGCGGGATAGGCGTCAAACGAAGTGCGAACTTGAATTAAATTTGATAAGGTAGATACATTCTTGGCCGTAATCGGCCGAACTTCGAGGTGAAAACAGAGTGAATAAAACCGCAACCGAAGAGAGGGGAGAGGCCGCCGGAGCCCCGGCGGATTCGGCTCCGTCTCATTTTATCCGCAATATCGTCGCCCAAGATCTGAAAGAAAATAAGAACGGCGGGCGGGTCCATACGCGATTTCCACCGGAGCCCAACGGCTATCTGCACATCGGGCACGCGAAATCGATCTGCCTCAACTTCGGTCTTGCGGCGGAATTCGGCGGGCTTTGCAATCTGCGGTTCGACGATACGAACCCGAGCAAAGAGGATATCGAATATGTCGAGTCGATCAAATCGGACCTCCGCTGGCTCGGCTTCGATTGGGGCGAGAAAGAATACTTCGCATCGGATTACTTCGAGCAGCTCTACCGATATGCTTTGCAGTTGATTGAAGGCGGCAGCGCGTACGTCTGCGATCTCACCGCGGACCAGATTCGCGAGTACCGCGGCACGTTGACCGAGCCCGGCAAAAACAGCCCGTTTCGAGCGCGTTCGGTCGAGGAGAATCTGGACTTGTTCAAACGCATGCGCGCGGGAGAATTCCCTGACGGCGCGCGCACGCTGCGGGCAAGAATAGACATGGCTGCGCCGAATTTGAATCTGCGCGATCCGGTGATGTACCGGATTCTCCATGCCGCGCATCACCGCACCGGCGACCGCTGGCGCATCTATCCGACCTACGACTTCGCCCACGGGCAGTCGGATTCCATCGAGGGCATCACGCATTCGATTTGTACTCTGGAGTTCGAAGATCACCGGCCGCTCTACGACTGGTTTCTCGACCGGTTGGGCATCCACCATCCGCAGCAGATCGAATTTGCCCGCCTCAACCTCACGCACACCGTTCTCAGCAAGCGGAAGCTCCTTCAATTGGTCAAGGATGGGCACGTTGCGGGGTGGGACGATCCAAGAATGCCGACGCTGGCAGGCATTCGCAGGCGCGGCTATACGGCGGCCGCGATCCGGACCTTTTGCGAGCGCATCGGCGTCGCCAAGCGAAACAGCACCGTCGATATCGCCATGCTCGAGCACTCCGTGCGCGAAGATTTAAACCTGCGCGCGCCGCGCGTGATGGCGGTGCTGCGGCCGCTCCGGGTTGTGATCGCCAATTATCCGGAAGATCGGGTCGAAGAGCTCGATGCGGTCAATAATCCCGAAGATCCCAATATGGGAACGCGGAAAGTTTCGTTTTCACGCGTGCTTTATATCGAGCAGGACGATTTCCGCGAAGATCCGCCGAAAGGATTTTTCCGTTTGGCGCCCGGTCGCGAGGCGCGGCTTCGCTACGCGTACATCGTCAAGTGCGAGGAAGTCGTGAAAGACCCGAAGACCGGCGCAGTGGTCGAGCTGCGCTGCACTTACGATCCGGAAAGTAAGAGCGGCTCGGCCCGGAGCGGGCGTAAGGTCAAGGCGACTTTGCACTGGGTTTCGGCGGTCCATGCGATCGAAGCGGAAGTCCGACTCTACGACCATCTTTTCGCCGCGGAAAATCCCGACGACGTAGAGGAAGGCGTCGATTGGACGAGCGGTATTAATCCGAAATCGCTCGAGACGTTGACATCGTGCCGGGTCGAGCCGATTCTCGCCGGCGCAGCGCCGGGGAATCGTTATCAGTTTGAAAGATTGGGCTACTTCTCGGTCGATATGGTGGATTCTTCCGATCGAAGGCTGGTGTTCAACCGAACGGTCACCTTGCGTGACTCATGGGCGAAGATCGAGAAAGCCCAGAAAATATAAGACGCCGTTCAAGAGGAGCGCGTTTAGAAACCATAACCCACCGACACGGAAACGAAGTTGTTGAAGGTCTTGTATTTGTCTTTACCCGGCGCGCCCGCAAAGGGAAATCCAGGCGCCGTGCCGCCCTCCAGCTCCGAATTGGAAACCCGCCTGGTTTTGTAGAATACCGCCTGATATCCGAGATCGACGAAAAACTTTTCCCATTTGTAGCCCAAGCCGCCGTTGAGCGTGAGCAGGTTCGCGCCGGGGATCGCCGGGTTCAAGGTCCTGGAGGGAATCGGGCTTTCCTCGACGGCGATGCCTCCCCTTAACTCAAGATTTTTAGTGATGCGATAGAAGCTTCCGAGTCTGACGGTGTTGCTGTTTTTCCAGCTTCGCGTCAGCGCGACCGACTGTGGAAGAAGTCCCAAAGGGGCTTCGGAAAAGATCACCCGAATATCCTTGAACTCGCTCCAGCGCTGGTACTCGTAAACGATTTCAGCGCCCCAGGACGGAGTGATCTGCCAAAAGAGGCCGACGTTTATGATCGGAGGCAACGGGATGGGCCGGACATTCGCCTTGATCTTCGTCGTCCCTATGTCGCCGCTGAATTTGGTATCAGCATCATCGAAGTGCAAATCGGCCCGCCCGCGGTAGCTGAAGCCGATTTTTACCGTCTTAGCGGGCTTCACCAGAATGCCGACGTTGTAGCTATAGGCATTGGTTTGGTCGGTGATGCGGACCTTTTCCTCCGCGCCGCAACCCGCCGGCGGCGGCGCGGGAAACAAGCAAAAGGAGCGCGAGAATATGGCGGAGCCGTGCACAAAGCTGATCCCGCCGCCGATGGAGAAATATTTTGACGGATGCCATGCGACGGCCGGAGTAATGTAAAGGGTCTTAAGCTGCGTTTCGCGCGCGGCGAATCTTGTGAAGCCGCCCCCGTATGAAGTGACCAGGCCGAACGGAGCATAACCGCCGATTCCAAGAGTGAAGTCCGTTCCGGGGACGTGATAGTTGCCGAACAGGCTGGGTAAAAAGTTGTCCTCGTGTTTGTCGTCCGCTTTCCTGCCGCTATTCTCGACGCTGTTGATCAACTCAACGTAAGTTCCCGTAAGCAGAAGTTGGTTCCCATCCACCTCGCTTAGCGCAGCCGGATTATAGTAAACCGCGGACGGATCGTTCACGCCTGCGGTTAAAGCATTAGACAGAGCGACGCCCCGGGCTGTTTGGTGAGGGATGTAAAACCCGCCGGCGAAAGAGTTTCTCCCCACCAAAAAAATCAGAAGGAAAAACAGAACTCCCCAGAGTGTCTTTTTGGCGCCCATTCGCTCTCCTGTCATCACTTGACTAATATAGCTAACTACAGTATAGCAGTGCAAAAAGCTGCTAAATGTTGCCAGATAGGAGTTTAAAATGCAAGAAGATCTTTTAACGACCGAGCAAGTGGCGCGTTATCTGAGGGTTGATAAGTTCACCATTTACCGCCTCGTGGCCCAAAGAAAACTCCCGGCTTTCAAAGTAGGAAACCAGTGGCGCTTCAAAAGGGAGATGATCGACTCCTGGCTGACGAGGAATATGAACATGGCGACGCCGCCCGTCGCTCACTGAGACAAATCTCATGAGCAAGCAGCAAATTATTCAAGACGAAAAGGTTTCGGAGATCTCGGAACAGATCTTTGCAACGACTCGCATTGAACTCTCGAACCGCGCGGGGAAGAGAATCGTTGCATATTTGGACGTTCCTAAAGCCGCCGCTCCGGCCGGCTTGGTTTTGATCCCACCGGCTTACGGCGATATCAAGGAAAATTACCTTTTCGTGTCGGCCTACTTCGCCGTCAACGGATTTCAATGCATACGTTTTGATTGGACGGACCACGTGGGCGAAAGCGAAGGGGACATCTTCGTCGCTACTCTGACAAAAATGAAGGATGACTTTGTTGGATTGCTGGAGTATGCCGAGCGGCGCTGGCCGTCGATGGACACGGGAATAGTGGCGACCAGCTTGGCGGGGCGTGTGGCCTTGAAGGTCGCGTCGGTCGATCCACGCGTAAAATTTCTCGTCCTGCTGGCCCCTGTGGTCAATCTGCAGACGACGCTCCACGCAGTGTACAGGGAAGATTTAGTCTGCAACTATCTAGGCGGGAAGCGCTACGGTACCCTGGATGTACTGGGTTTTCCCATCAACGCGGATGGGTTTTTAGGCGATGCGGTTCAAGGGTCGTTCTCCACCCTTTCGAGCGCGATCGAAGATGCCGATAGGGTGCGTGTTCCAACCGCGATCTTTGTGGGAGCGAGAGACCATTGGGTTCATAAGGATGAAGCTCAATCGACTTTCCGCGCCGTGTCTTGTCCGGGAAAAGAGTTCGTGGTTTTTCCCAACGCACTCCACAGATTTTCGGAGAATCCGGACATCCTCGACTCGGTCATCAGGGAGGCCGTTCAATTTGCCGTGGGCCATGTGGAACGAAACGGTTCGAAATTTATGGACGTGAGCCAACCTGATTTCAGACTCATTCATACCCGGGAAGTCGTGGAAAGGGCGTTTTTAAAGAATGTTTACGAATACTCAAAGGCGGAGGAGCGTGATTTCTGGAAAACGTATTTGAGCAGGTTCCAATACATTATCAACATCCACGATTATTGGGATCTTCTCACTCTGCTCTACAAGTTATTGGGAGACGCGTGGCCGGGGCAGAAGATCCTCGACGCCGGTTGCGGGAACGGCAACTACGGGCTGTTTCTCGTCTCGAAACAACTTTACCGGTTGAGCCAGAACGCCCACTGCTTGACGGATCCGCCCGTCAGCTATGTTGCAGCCGACTTTATCCAGGATGCTCTGCAGGAAGCTTCAAGAAAGCTTGATGCGGTCGAGATGGAATTTAAGAAAACGCGGGGATTGACTTTCCGGACGCCGGGTTTTGTCGAATCCAATTTTATCCTCTCGGATTTAGAGATGGGAATTCCGTTCGCCGACAATATTTTCGACCAGATTTGTTGCAATCTCGTGGTGTCCTATTTAAGGGATCCCGGCAAGGTCATTCAGGAATTTCGGCGCGTGCTGCGGCCTGGCGGCAAGATCGTGATCAGCAGCTTGAAGCCCAATACCGATCTCTCCGAGGTCTATCGCAACTTTGTCTCGGTGGCGGAGAATGAGACTCAAATCGAAGAAGCCCGTCAGCTACTCAGCAATTCAGGAATGATCAAGTTGAAAGAAGTAAGGGGCATTTACCATTTTTTTAGCGAGCAGGAGTTGAGGGCGCTGATGCGACAGGCTGGATTCAGCCGAACGAGGGTATTGCGCTCGTTCGGCGACCAGGCCAATGTAGCATTTGCTGAAAAGGCGCTGTGAGCCATGGTCTTTTATGCGATCAGTGGACTGATTAACGGGTTAACTTCAACGCTGCTTGGATTCTACGTTCTGACCCGCGATGTCAGGGACCGCAGGTATCAAACGTATGCTCTGTTCTGTCTGAGTCTCTCGGTCTGGAGTTACGGATACTTTTTCTGGCAGTTGTCCGCGAGCCCCGCCGATGCGTTGTTCTGGATACGGTTGCTGATGGCCGGGGCGATATTCGTTCCTGTTACCAATTTCCACCACATCGCGGAGTTTCTTCAGTCGCCTCCAGGGAAGAAACGTTGGTTATGGGTCGGGTATTCTTTGTGCTTGTGTTTTCTGGTTCTAGATTTAACTTCTCCTCTTTTTATCCAAGGACTGTCCTCGAAATTAGGGTTCTCTTACTGGCCTGATCCCGGGCCGGCATTCCACGTTTATCTTTTGTTCTTCTTTTATTGCGTCGTCCATTTTACCTATCTGCTTATCCGCGAATATCATCGCAGCAGCGGTCTCCGACACAACCAGCTCCGGTATCTTATCATCGCGCTCGTCATCGGCTACGTGGGAGGGGCCACCAATTTTCCGTTGTGGTACGGCGTTTCACTGCCCCCGTATGGAAATATTTTAGTTGCCGTCTACATCGTTCTGTTCAGCTACACCGTCGTGAGATTTCGCCTGATGGACATCAACGTCTTCATCAAGAAAAGCATCATTTACGGTCTTCAGTTATTGATCCTGCTCATTCCTTCTTATTTGTTGTTGATGGCCACGCAAATCATTTTTTTCGGCCACGTCAGCCCCACTTTTTCTTTTTTCGCCCTGGTTCTTTTCATTCTCGTCGGGTTCGTTTTTCCCAAGATTCGCTTCCGGACGGAGGAGGCTTTCGAGCGGGTCTTGTTCAAGAAGAGATACGATTACCGCGCAACCTTGCTGCGCTCGAGCCGGGAAATGATTTCGATGGTGGATTTGGAGACCGTGTCCCGCGCCTTGGTCCAAACCGTCGTGAAGGCCCTCGAAGTCCAGAAGGCCTCCCTATTTTTGTTGGACGACGTCGATGGAACGTTCAAGCTCAAAAGCAGCGTCGGCCTGGCTCTCGACGCCTCGAAAGGCCAGGATATCTCGCGCGACGAGCCGTTGGTTCAGACTCTTATGAAGCGCCCCGAGGCGCTCATCAGGGAAGAGCTGGAGTTGGAAAAGGGCCAGATGCGAGGCGGAAAATTGGCCCGAAAGATGCGTCAATTGCAGGCCGAGATCACTCTCCCCCTCAATTCCAAGGACCGGCTCATCGGAATACTGAATTTGGGCCACCGGGAAGGGAAAGAGATGTATTCCCAAGAAGACGTCGAAGTGCTTTCGACCCTGGCCAACCAGACGGCGATCGCGATCGAGAACGCCCGGCTCTATGAAAACTTAAAGCAGTCCCAAAGCATTATCCGGCGCGCCGACCGTTTGTCGTCCCTCGGCATGCTGACGGCGGGTCTGGCCCACGAGATACGCAATCCCCTGGTCGCTATCCGTACATTTACCCAGCTTTTGCCGGAACGCTATCAAGACCAGGAATTTCGCGAATTGTTTCAATCGTTGGCTATGAAAGAAGTCGACAGGATCTGCGGGCTGGTGAACGACCTGCTGAGCTTCGCGCGCCCGTCCACCCCCAACACGTCCGCGCAGGACATCAATGAAATCGTCAGCAATATCACCCGAATTCTCCAGAGCCAGGCCAAAGAAAAAGACGTAAAAATCGGCCTCCACATGGCCGCCAAACTGCCCAAAATATTCATTGACAAAGAACAGATAAAACAGGTATGCATGAACCTCATTCTCAACGCGATTCAGTCGATCGAAAACGGCGGGTCGGTGGAGATCGGCACGCATCTGTACGGTGAAAACGGTTCGGCGCGATTTGTTCAAATCGAGGTGCGCGACACGGGCATCGGTATTCCCGAAAAAGATATCGAGAACATCTTCAATCCGTTTTTTACGACCAAAAAAGACGGAAGCGGGCTGGGTCTGTCGATCTCGCACCAGATCATAAAGGAACACGGTGGGTACATGGTCGTCGAGAGCCAGGATGGAAAGGGAACCAGCTTTTTCATCCGTTTACCCGTCAGCTATCTCCCGCCAAAAGTGACGCGACCCAGCCCTCAAATCATCAATGAAGAAGATCCTGGTCGTTGATGAATCTCAGGCGGTTCGAGAAACTATCGCTTTGGTCCTGGGGCGGGATTTCGCCGTCACGCAAAAATCATCGCTGGAAGTCGAAAGTTCCGCCCCGCGCGATCCGGCGCCTGACCTATTGATCGTCGGCGTTTCTCCCGCCTCGGCCCGGCAACCTTCTATATTTTCCAATATAGCGGAGCGGTTTCCCTGTCCTATTCTTTTCCTGGTCGATTCCGGGAGCGCAGCGGGAATCAAGCTTCCCGATGCCAACGCGGATAGTTTGGCCAAGCCGTTCAATCCTTATGAGCTCAAGCAAAAAGTAGCGAGTCTGTTCGACGCCGTCTCCGAGCCTCCCAGGTTGCTATCGGCGGTTTGGGCATCGGGAAGCGCCCCGCTCCACTATATCGACTATCCGTTTGTGCCTTCCTCCGTTTCCGCTCTGGCGCGGAAATTCGCCTTGACGCCTTTCCCGCTCCTTATCATGGCCGAGCCGGGATGCGGCCAAGAGGCGGTGGCGCGCGCGGTGCACGCGCTCAACAACCGGGCCGGACCCTGGCTCTCGGAGCACGCTTCCGTAGTCGTAGGGCCTCACGCGCAGGCCAGAATCAACGACGTTTTGGCGCGCGAAGGCGGCGAGTCTCAACGCCTCACGCTCTTTCTTAGCGGCATCGACGGCCTGGATCTTTCGGCCCAGTCCGGCCTGTTGGACTTTTTAGCGGAGCAAGAGGGAAGGGGAAGAGAGCTGTGGCTCATCTCCACGTCCCGAGCGGACCTTCTGGAGAAAACCTATCGCGGAGAATTCTCAGACGCTCTCTATTATCGATTGGCAACCTTGATCCTTCGCTTGCCCGCTCTGAGAGACCGGCCGTTCGATATCCCGGTTCTCGCAGACTTGTTGGCTCAGGAATGCGCCAGGCAGATCGGTCTCGTAAAAGTCAGTTTCACTCCCGCGGCCATGGAACGGCTCGGCAACTACCTCTGGTTCGGCAACCTGGATGAGATGGAAGCGGTAATCGCCAGGACCTTATCCGTTCTCAGAAAAGAGCTGATCGACGGGCCCGATCTCATCCTGGGCGATTCGTGGGAAGTTGAAAAGACCCGCGCGGCTTCCGACCGGCAGCCTCAATTGCCGGAGGGCGTCGCGCAGAAGCCGGCTGCCATTCCGGCGGCGCGGAATAAGAAAGCGCCGGACGTTTTGCCGTCTGGCGACGATTATTCCCACGAAGTTCGAATACTCATCAGCGAGCTCGCCCACGAACTTAAAAACCCGATGGTCACCGTGAAAACTTTTTCCCAGCTCCTCGCCGATCGGTTCGACGATCCCACCTTCCGCGTTCGCTTCCAGCAAACCGTCAACGGCGACATCCAGCGCATGGACGATCTCCTCGAATCCTTGCTCGATTTCTCGCGCTTCAGCCAACCCGCAAAAGAGAAAATACTGATCTACGAGCAATTGCGTCGCGTGGAAGAAGAGCTTCTACCCGAATGCATCAAAAGAGAAACCGCCCTCCAATGGGGCAAAAGAGGGGAAGCCGCCGCGGTTTTCGTCGACAAGGCTCAATTTATCTTTGCGTTCAAAAGCATTCTCCGGGCCGCGCTCGCTCAGGTCAAGCCGAAGAGCGAGATCCAGATGGATGTGGAAGGGGAAGGGAAAGTGGCGATTTCGTATCTCCGGGAAGGCGCCGGGGTCGGCGCCCTGCACGAATATCTCGGCGTTGCGACGGCCGCCAACGGAGACGAAGCCCTGCCGTTGCGCATGCTGTTGGCCAAAATGCTGCTCGAGCGCAATGGCGGCAGTATCAAGGTCGACTATCACGAAAAGGGGCGGGCGCGGATCTGGGCGGAGCTTCCAGTCGTTGAAAAAGGGGGTGTGAGTAAAGAGCCATGAGTCAAACGTCGCTTCTGGTTGTCGATGATGAGATCGGTGTAAGGGAATCGATTCGCCTTATTTTTGGAAAACATTTCCGCGTTCACGAAGCGTGCTCGAGCGAGGAGGCGCTCCGCAAGGTCAAAGAGGAGACACCGGACATCGTTCTGCTCGACATCCTCATGCCCGGCGCCGACGGCCTCGAGACCCTCAAGCAGATCAAGAAAATCCATCCCGAGGGTCAGGTGATCATGCTGACCGCTTTGAACACCGCGCGCACCGCGTTTACGGCAAAAGAGACCGGCGCGTTCGATTACGTGACCAAGCCTTTCGACGTCGATGAGCTGCGCCTGCGCGTGGATCGCGCCCTGGAGAAGAGCAATCTTTCGAGAGATCTCGAACGGCTGCAGGAAGAAGTCGGACGAAAATACGGCATCGAAAATATCGTGGGCAACTCCAAACCCATGATGGAAATTTTCAAGACGGTGAGCCTGGTGGCCAAAAGGAAGAGCACGGTGCTGATCACCGGCGAGAGCGGGACCGGTAAAGAACTGATCGCGCGGGCGATCCATTATAACAGCGACCGGCGCAACAAACCGTTCGTGGTCGTAAACTGCGCGGCGCTGCCCGACAGCTTGATCGAGAGCGAGCTCTTCGGCTATGAGAAGGGCGCCTTTACCAATGCCTATCAGAGAAAAATCGGCCATTTCGACATGGCTCACAGCGGCACCCTTTTTCTCGATGAGGTCGGCGAGCTGCCGCTGGGCACGCAGTCCAAACTCTTGAGGGCGATTGAAAACGAAACGTTTACGCGCTTGGGCGGGACCGACGAGAGCAAAGTCGATGTGCGGATTATCGCCGCGAGCAACCGGGAACTTGAGAAGCTCGCCAAAGGCGACGGATTCCGCGCGGATCTTTTTTACCGCCTGAACGTCGTGTCGGTGAATCTTCCGGCATTGCGCGAGCGGGCCGACGACGTTCCGGTGCTGGTGGATCATTTCATAAAACTCAAGGCGCGGGAAAACTCAATGCCGCCGAAGAAATTGGCAGCGACCGTGGTGGATTCCATGATCTCGTATTCATGGCCCGGCAACGTGCGCGAGCTGGAGAATCTGATCGAGCGGCTCACCATCTTGACCCCCCACGAGACCATCACTCTGGACGATCTGCCGCTCGGGATGCGCATCCAGGAGCGGACGATAACTCTCAAAGACGCGGTTCTCGAGGGATCGCGGCCGCTGGGCGAAGCCGTAGACGAGTTCGAGCGGGCGATCATTTTGCGGGCGCTGCAGAAAACGGCGTTCAATCAGACAAAAGCGGCATCTCTTTTGGGGACCAGCCGGCGAGTATTGCGCTACCGCATGGAGAAACTCCAGATCAGCGACGCGCCGCCTGCTGAAGATTGCGCAAAGTTGTCCAGCTAGCGCCGATCTCCGTCATTCTCCCGCATTTTATTAAACATTTACTCCTTTTATTCCAGGAGGTTGCATTGCCTCTATCCTGGCACATCGATTGCTCAACCTAACGGCAGTCTAATTGCGGTGGTGTATCATGGATAAGCCCAACATCTTAGTTGTTGACGACGAAATAGGCCCCAGAGAATCGCTCCGAGTAATTCTCAAGCCCTACTACAACGTGTATGCGGTCGAGAAGGCCGCCGATGCGATTGAGATGCTCAATTTGATCCCGGTGGATCTGGTGACTCTGGACCTCAAGATGCCGGGACTTTCCGGAACCAAGGTCCTGGAGAAAATTAAGCAGCACGACCCGGACATCGAGGCGATCATCATCACCGGTTACGGCTCGATGGATACGGCCGTCGAGGGATTGCGGCTGGGCGCGTTCGATTATATTTCCAAGCCGTTCGACGTAAACCACATTCTGGCGCTGGTTCGGCGCGCGTTGCAGCGCAGGCAAGCCCGGGTCGAGCTTAAAAATGTCAAATCCGAATTCCTGGCCAATATTTCCCATGAGCTGCGCACGCCGCTCAGTGTCGTCATCGGTTTCGTTTCCATTTTGCTCGATCAACTGATCGGTCAATTGACCGATCAGCAGCAAAAGGCGCTCGAGCGGGTCTACAAAAACTCCGGCGAGCTTCTCGAGCTGATCGACAACGTCCTGATCTTGACCTCCTTGAATGCGGGTGACCTGGTATTGAACGAGCAATCCGTCGACGCGGCGGCGCTGGTGCACGACTGTATCCAACGCTACGAGAAGCTGCTGCAGGAAAAGGGGATCGAGATCTCGGTCGTCTCGCCGCCGGACGGTGCGCCGCTGGTCGGCGATCCCGCAAAGTTGGCCCGAGTCGTGCAAAATCTTCTGCACAATGCGATCAAGTTCACTCCCGCCGGAAAAAAAATATCCGTCAAAATCGCCAACGCGCCGCAGAGAGGCGCCGTCGAGATCGAGATCGCCGACACGGGCGCCGGAATGCCCGAGCAGCACATCGACCGCATGTTTCAGCCGTTTCAACAGATGGATAGCTCGCTGCGCCGGCAATTTTCCGGCCTGGGCCTGGGGCTCACCGTCGCGCGCCGCCTGACCGATTTTATCGGCAGCAGTCTCCGGATTCAAAGCCGGCAGGATGTCGGAACCCACGTCCTGCTGAGCATTCCCTCTCAACCGGCGTCCGCCGCGGGCGAAAGCGCCAGACCCGTTCATTGAGTTTCCCGGAGGATGGGGCCGTGAGAAAAATCCTCGTGGTGGACGACAACCGAGACAATCGGGACATTCTTACCTTCCGCCTTCAGCTCATGGGCGGCTTCGAAATTCTCGTCGCATCCAATGGAAAAGAAGCCTTGGAGGTGGCCTCGCGTGCCCGGCCCGACCTGATTTTGATGGATCTCAGAATGCCCGTCATGGACGGGTACGAGGCGACTCAAGCGCTCCGACGGACCGAGTGGGGCAAGAATATACCCATCATCGCCGTCACCGCGGGCTTGACCGAGGAGCACAGAGAAAAAGCATTGAGCGTAGGATGCAGCGATTTTATTTCCAAGCCGATTATCGACTACTCGATAATCGGCAAGAAAATCCGGGAAATATTCAAGACGCCCGACCGCACGCCAGAGATGGCGCCTGCGTCCGCGTCCTTTATAATCTCATAAACTCTAACCGCTTTACGACGAGGCGCTTCACGCCGGTATCGTTACCGTGAACGTCGAGCCTTTTCCTTCTTCGCTTTCCACCTGCACCGTTCCGCCGAGCAGCTCGGTGAAATTCTTCACGATGTAGAGCCCCAGCCCCACGCCGCCGTAGAGCCTAGTCTCCGAGCTGTCCACCTGATGGAACTTGTTGAAGATAGCATCGTGCTTTTCCTTAGGTATCCCGATTCCCGTATCCGCTACCCTAAACTCCACCTGCTTGCCGCCTTGTTCCACGATGCGCGCCGAAACCGCCACAGTTCCTTTGTCGGTGAACTTAAGGGCGTTGTTGATGAGGTTCTGCAGAATCTGTTTGAGCTTTGCGCCGTCGGAGGTTATCCGCGTCGGGCCGGCAGGATAGTTCCAAATCAGCTTGACGTCCCCTTTTTCCCCCTGGATCTCATAATTTGATCTTAGCTGGTCGAGGAGAACACGCAGATCCAGGACCTCGGGGTGCGCCGTGATCGAGCGGGCCTCGAGTTGTGTGGTCTGCATGATTTCATTGATCATGGCGAGCTGGTCACCGGCCCGGCCGAGCACCTTCCCGAGCGCTTCGGCCTGTTTCTCGTTAACCGGGCCGAGCGTCCCTTCCTTAATCAACCCCGTGTATCCCATGACGACGCTTAGCGGTGTTCTCAGCTCGTGCGACATGACACTCAGAAATTCGTTCTTGGTTCTGTTTGCTCTGACCATCTCTTCGTAGAGCTGGGCGTTGTTGATCGCGATAGCGGCTTGGCCTGCGAGCGTGTTGAGAAAGTCGATTTCCTCTTTGCTGAATTCATGCTCCTGCCCGGTGTAAATACTGAGGACTCCAAGAACCTTGTCGTGGGCTATCAATGGAACTCCCAGATAGGAGATCAACCCCCGCTTCCGAAAAATCTCCATATTGTAGGTTCGTTCATCGGTGTTGATATTGGCCGCCGTCACGGGCGCCCTGGTCTCGACTACTCTCTGTGCCCGACCGCCGAGAACCGCTCGTGCCTGCGACCTCCACTCTTGTTCGTCGAAGCCGCGGCATGCCAGAGATTCGAGGTCCCCGGTCTCTCGGTTGAGCAATCTGACCGTGCCGGCCGCAGCAATCGGGAGAAAGACTTCAATTTTCTCTAGCAACACCTCCAAGATAGTTTGGAGATCCAGGGTTGAAGTGATGGCCAGATCGATCTCGTGCAGCGCGCGGATACGTTCGAGATTGTGTTTCACCTCGTCTTCCGCCCGCCTGCGCTCCCTCATCTCCTCGACTTCTCGCTGCGCTCGTTTAATGCAGGACACAAGCCGTGATAACCGGTGTTTGAGGACATAGTCCGTCGCGCCGCGTTTCATGGATTCGATCGCCACCTCCTCGCCCAGGGTGCCGGAAACGAGGATAAAGGGCACGTGCGGGCACTTTTCCTTTGCGATACCCAGCGCGGACAATCCGTCGAAGGAAGTCAGACCGTAGTCCGCCAGGATCAGATCAAATCCACCCCCTTCGAGAGCGGCGACAAAATCCGCCCGCGTGTCAACGAGGACCACTTCACAGGCAAGGCCCTCTCCGGCAAGCGTGGCCTCGATCAGCTCCGCATCTTTAGGGCTGTCTTCGAGATGCAGGATGCGCAGTGGGTTCTCCATAAGAAATCTGCTCGAACGGATGAATGTTAATTCTTTTGTCCCGCCGTCTCCGGAGGGGGTTGGTTGATCACGGCCCAGAATACCCCCAGCTCGCCCACGGCATCGACGAATTTATGAAAATCGACCGGCTTTACGACGTAGGCATTGACGCCGAGGCGATAGCTCCTTACCAGGTCCTGTTCCTCGCGGGAGGATGTCAGCACGACTACCGGAATTGTTTTCAGCTCGTCATTGCCTTTGATTTCCTTCAGGACTTGCATGCCGTCTATTTTGGGCAGCTTCAGATCGAGGAGAATCACGATGGGATTAACTTGAGGGCGGCTGCTGAACTTTCCCCGGCGATAGAGATAGTCCAGCGCTTCTGCGCCGTCGCGGGCCACGTCCACCTCATTGCCCAGGTTTTTTTCACCGAAGGCGGCCAGCGTAAGCTCTACATCTTTGGGATCGTCCTCAACCAGCAAGACACGTCTGAGCTGAGCCATGATCATTCTCCTTGCTGTGACCGTGGGAGCGAGATATAGAAGGTCGCGCCGTTATCCACCGACCCTTCCGCCCATACGCGCCCTCCATGCCGTTCGATAACGCGCCGGACAGTGGCCAGGCCGATCCCGGTACCTTCGAAATCTTTGGAGCTGTGTAACCGTTGGAACACGTTAAAGAGCTTATCCACATACTGCGTCTCGAAGCCCACGCCGTTATCGCGTATGAACACCACCACTTCGTCGTTCCCGTCGTTGCGGCTGCCGATCTCGATCTTCGCCTCCGGCCGGGTGCGGGTGAATTTGAGCGCGTTGGAAATCAGATTGGTAAAGACGAGCCGGAGCATGGGAGGGTCTCCTGCCACTCGGGGCAGCGGGTCGATCTTCCAGGCAATGGTTCGTCCTTTCATGTCCATCCGCAACTCTCTCAGAGTCTCCTCCACAAGCTCGTCAAGACTAATTGTCGTTTTCTGCACCTCGGTTCGCGCTATTCGGGAGAAGCCCAGCAGATCATCGACCAGGTTGCCCATATGACCTGCCGACTCGATGATCGCATTGAGATAGTGGACGCTCTTGTCGTCCAGGGATGAGAGGGCGTTCTTTTTCAGCAATTCGCTGTATCCTGCGATGTGGCGCAGCGGCGCGCGCAAGTCGTGCGAGACCGAGTAACTGAAAGCCTCCAACTCCTTGTTGGCGCTTTCAAGTTTCGCGTTGAGTTTGCGGGTTTGTTCTTCTGCCAGCTTGCGCGCGGTGAAGGCACGTACAATCAAGTATGCCAGGACAGCGCTCAAGAGAGAAATGGAACCATAGGCGATCAAGATGAGTCTTAAGTTGCTGTCTCTCGCAACAAAGGCGGTAAGCGTCGGCTGCTGGGCTATAACCCCCCAGCCATAATCAGGCACCGGCTCATAGGCGGCGATGCGTTCCTCTTTTTCAACCGGGTTGAATGCTATTTCAACACCGCGCTTTCCTTGAAGCACCTTCTCCACGGCGGGAACCTTTGAATAATCAACAATCTCCCCTTGAGGGGAAAACTTTGGATGAGCCGCTACGTGGCCCTTTTTATCCACAAAATATGCAAATCCTAGTGGACCCACGTCGATGCCTTTAGTCCATCCAAAAAAGGTATCCAGCCGCACCTGCAATACCAAGATTCCGAGAATTTTTTGATCTTCGGATTTGATAGGGATGGCTACAGCGACGACATTCAATCGAGGCTCTGCAGCCCTTTTATATACTTCAGAGATATAGGGCGCCCACTGGCTACTCACACCCCGATACCAATCTCGAGCAGCAAAGTTTTTTCCTCTGACTTCGGGAAGTTCCGGTGTATCGGCCGTCAGCGTTCCGTTCACATCAGATAAAAATAGCCGGTCGATGAATGGGAAATCCTTGGGGATACTCCTCAAAATTTTAACCGCTTCATCCCATTTTCCTTCGCCGATCAATTGACGAAAGCGCACGCGCGTGGCGAGGGAAGTGCCGATATCAATCAAACGATCGAGGTTTCCTTTCAATGTGGCGGCTGTCAGATAGGCTATGGCCTGTCTTCGAGACAACGTAGCGTCGGTCAAGTCTCGATAGGCTCTGATATAACTGAAAGCAGCTATGAGAATCACCGGTGAGATAATGGCTAAATAGATAGCCGGTACAATAAACCAATTTTTCCTGTCGGCTCTAATTAAAGAATTGCACAGCCGATTTGTAAGGTCTCTCAACATCGCGGCAAACCGGCGGTTTCTTCGTTCGGGGCGCTTAGCCCCTTTCTCTTTCCCCGTTCTCTAAACGGTCTCAGTATGGAGACTCTGCTGGAATCGCCCGCGCATTAGCAAATAAAAAAACCCGGCTGGAGTATCCAGTCGGGTTTCTTGCTGCGCGCCAAAGTTGTGAACCACCGAGTTGCCCAGAGGACTTCACCAACCTAGTTGAAGCAAATAATAGATATCATTATCTCACTGGCCCAAACGGGATGTCAATGAAAATCCGGGCTGAAGGCAAAAGGAAGAGCCTACAGATAAGAGGACTGAGCGATGAACAACGGTGTCAGAGGACGCAGGATAAACGGTTATCCCCATCGCAAGAAAATAATCCCGCCTTACCGCTCCGGCACGTAGACGTGGCCGTCCATCAGGAGACGGGCGGTGCGGGCGAGGGCGGCCTTGGAAAGAATTAGGCCGCCGTTGTTATGCGCGGTTTCGATCTCGACGTGAATCGTGCCGGACGGATGGCCGATCCTGACTGCGGGCGGATTGCTGGGCTGGACCTCGCGGTAAATTTCGTTGACGATGGTTCCTTCGATCTTTGCCGCCGCGCCGAGACAGACCGCGCCGGTAACGGCGAATGCCTTGTGCAGCTTCTGCAGCGCCGTCATGCGCGCGATCACGTCGATCTCCCGCGTTTCGACTTTTCCTTTCGGCGTCAAATAACTCGTCGGCGGCGAGACGAGAGCGATCTTCGGCACACCCGGACTTTTTTGCGTCGCGTCTTCTTTCCTGGCGATGCCCATGATCTCCGCCACCACCGAGCGGATCTCTTCGCATTTTTTTAACAGCGCATCGTTGCCGGCGATTTCTTCCAGCGTAGCGTCGTCCTTGAGACCCACATCCGCCGCGCGCACGAAAACAAACGGATTGGCCGCGTCCACCATCGAGACGACGAGCTTGCCGACGGTGGGGAATTGAATCTCCTCTTTGACTTTTCCCGTCGGCAGGAGTTTTCCCGTCACCGCGCCGCCGGAATCGAGAAAGTCGAGTAAAATTTTCGAGCCGGCGCCCGGCACGCCGTCGATGCGGAAATCGCCCTCGCTCTGGAACTCGCCGCCGCGCACCGGAAACTCTCCGACGATGATCTTTTTGGTATTGGTGTTGTAGATGCGAACTTTGGTGATCGGCTCTTTGGCATCGATCAGGCCGCGCAGGAGCGCGAACGGCCCGACCGCGGCGGAGGTGTTGCCGCAATTCCCCGTGTAGTCGATGATCGGGGACGAGATCCCGACGTAGCCGAAGGTATAGTTGACGTCGGTTCCGGGAATGGTGGGAGGCCCGATGTAGGCGACCTTGCTGGTCAGCGGATCGGCGCCGCCCAGTCCGTCGATCTGCCTCATGTCCGGGCTGCCGAAGGCGGCCAGCACCGCTTCGTCTCTTTTTTTAGTATCGCGCGGCAGATCTTTTTCTAGAAAAAAAATCGGCTTGCTCGTGCCGCCCCGATAAATCGCGCAGGGAATTTTTTTCATTCAGCCTAAATATAATCAATTCGTCCCGGAAATTCCAGTAGGGGCGTGATTCATCACGCCCAGTCAGGCTTTCTTTGCGATCTTAGCGGCTTGGCGCGATGAATCATCCGAACTTCGTGTGCTTCGTGCTCTTCGTGGTGAGAGGATTTTAACCACGAAGGATCAGCCAAAAAGAGAGGCTGATCAGCCTCAGGCTGACACGAAGGTCTCGAAGGAAGACAACACATTTCGCGCAGAGACGCGAAGGGCGCAAAGTTCGGAGAGAAAAAAATGTTTTTTCTTGGCGTGCTTGGCGTCTTAGCGCGATGAATTGTCCGGCTCGTCGCCATTGGGCGCAATGAATTACGCCCCTACCTGCTGATTACCACCTCATCTACCTTGTCCACCTCTTTCAATCTGACCTTCACATCGCCGCCCGCGGGCAGATTGACTTTTTTTCCGACGTACTCGGCCGCGATCGGAAACTCGCGCCCGCCGCGGTCGATCAAGACGGCGAGATGAATCGCCCTGGGCCGGCCGAGGTCGATGAGGTGGTCCACCGCCGCGCGCACGGTCCGGCCCGTGTGTAAAACGTCGTCGACCAGAATGATCGTCTTGTTATTGATGTCGAACGGAATCCTCGTGTTGTCCACCTTGCCGTCGGGCAACAGCGTGTTCACGTCGTCGCGGTAGAGCGCGATGTCCATCTCGCCCAGCGGAATCTCTTTGCCGCCGAACTTTTTCATCATCTCGCAGAGCCGCCGGGCGAGATGAATGCCTCTGGTCCGGATGCCGATGAAGGCGAGCTGGCCGGAATCCTGTTGCTTCAGAAGCTCACGGCAGAAACGCTCGAGGTTTTTTTTGATCTCCTGCGCGTTCAACACCTGGATGTTTTTGCTGTCAGTTTTCTTCATGAGCGACTCGCACCATCGTCTCCAATAAAATCTGGGCTCCGAGACAGATCTCTTCCGGGTCGGTCCACTCCAGCGGGCTGTGGCTGATGCCTTTTTTGCTCGGTATAAAAATCATTCCGGCGCGAGTGATTTTGGCCATCTGCATCGCGTCGTGGCCGGCCCCGGAGGGCATGATCTCGTACGGAATTTGTTTTTCTTCGCAGATCTCTTGTATCAGTGAAAGCAGGTTTTCATCCAGGGGCACGGGCTCCTCGGAGCGGATCGGCAGGATCTCTACGGCGATATTTCTCTTCGCCGCAATTTCCCGCGCGCGCTTTTCCACCAGCCGGGCGACGCGTTCCTTCGCCTTGGAGATAATACTACGAATGTCCACGGACAGCTCCACTTTTCCGGGGATCGCGTTGATGACGCCGGGCTCGATCTTCATCGCACCGACGGTCCCGACGACGCGCCCCTGTTCGGCCGCGGAATGGTTTCTTGCGGCCTCTTCGACGTAGGTAATCAGCTCCGCAGCGGCGACGAGCGCGTCTTTTCTCATCTCCATCGGCGTCGTGCCCGAGTGGTCCGCCTGTCCGGTGAATACTACTCGGAGACGCGTTGACGCGGCGATCGCCGTAACCACGCCGATCTTTTTCTTCTTCGCCTCGAGCACGGGACCCTGCTCGATGTGGAGCTCGAGATAGGCCTTGACGGATTCCGGATCTCTCCTGAGAGAAGAAAGAGTTTCTCGATAAACACCCATGCTCGCGAGAACGTCTTCCAGCTTGGTGCCGCGGGCGTCCACGGCGTTGGCCAGGTCTTTCATCCGCACTTGACCGGCGATGAGGCTGCTGCCCAATGTCGAAAATCCGAAGCGGGACGATTCTTCGCCGACGAAGCAGACGACTTCTATTGGACAGGGCAGCCCCACCTTGTTCTCTTTGATCGTTCGCACCGCTTCCAGAGCGCCGATGACGCCCACGGGCCCGTCGAATTTTCCGCCGTGCATGACGCTGTCGAGATGCGATCCCGCCAGAACCGCCGCCTTGCCGTCGCCGCCGGCGAGCCGGCCGAAAATGTTTCCGATTCTATCGACGTGGACCTTGAGTCCGGCCTGCGTCATCAAGTGGATCAGGAGCTGCCTGCTTCTTAATTCCTTGACCGAAAAAACCAGGCGCGTGACCGAGCCGTGGT
>CAZNES010000015.1:0-71957 GCA_964572145.1 uncultured Syntrophobacteraceae bacterium | reverse complement strand
CTTCAGAAATGTTACCTCCGGACGTCGGTGTGCTTCCGGTCGCGGGAATGGCCCTCTGGGAAACGGTGCAAATGTCCTTCGCCGGAACCCTTTTGGGCTTTCTCGCTTCCCTCCCGTTGAGCGTCCTCGGCACAAGAAACTTATTTTCACCTATCATATCCGGCGCCGCGCGCTTTGTTGCCGCGGCAATCCGAACCATTCCCGTACTGTTATGGGCCATCATTTTCGTGATCTTGGTCGGTCTCGGCCCATTGGCCGGCACTCTCGGCATCGGCGCCTATACCGTCGGTTATCTCGCCAAAATTTATGCCGATCTTTTTGAAGGCACCGACCCCGAGGTGATCGAAGCCGTACAAAGCACCGGCGCTTCGAAACTCCACCTGGTGCGCTTCGTCTTTCTCCCCGAGGGGGCCAACGCGATTCTGACGCAACTTCTTTTCATGCTGGAATATAACGTCCGGGCTTCCTCCATTCTTGGTTTTGTCGGCGCAGGCGGCATCGGCTTTGTCATGCAAATCTATCTTCAAACGTTGGAATATCGGCGACTGGCCACCGTGCTGCTGCTGATTCTCGTCGTGGTCCTCGCCATGGATGGGCTCAGCGCCTGGATGAGGAAGCGTTTTCTTCTTACGGCAGCCCAATGACCTTTTGACGCGGCGATGAAATATCTTTTGGGTTTTTTCTGCCTCTTGCTCCTGATTCCAGACCCGGCCTTGGCCGCGGACCAAGCGAGGAAGCTTGTGACCGTCGTGGACTACATCGGCGGCGATTACAAAAACGCGGTGCAGGCGGGAAAGGTGGTCCATCAGCAAGAATATCAGGAGATGAAGGAGTTTTCGCAGAGAAGCGTGGAACTCGCCAAAGAACTCAAGACCGCCGGCAAAGAAGACGTCGTTCAAAGCGTCAACAGGTTAGCGGCGCTCATCGATGAGAAGGGGGACGAGAAAGCGGTGTCCGAGCTTACGCAACGCATCAAGGAAAATCTCATCAAGACCTACGGAATCGCCACCTATCCTCCAACCTTTCCCTCTTGGCAGGCGGGGAAAATCGTCTTTTCTGAAAACTGCGCGCAGTGTCACGGAGAGACGGGTCGGGGCGACGGGCCGGGACGCGCGACGATGAATCCCAAAGAACCTCCCCCCACCGATTTTACCGATGCGAATATCATGGACGGTCTTTCACCGTTCAAATCGTTCAACATTATTTCTTTTGGAGTCGAAGGCACTGCGATGCCAAATTTTTCTTCACTCCGAGAGGATGAGCGTTGGCAGGTAGCATTTTATGTTCTGTCGCTTCGATTTTCCGCCGAAGAAGCGGCGCAAGGAGCCGGTCTTATTCGGACCGCGTCCATTCCGCCGGAACTCCAAAACGTATCGACCTTATCTACCGCCACCGACGCTGAGCTGCGGGATAAGCTGAAAAATTTATTTCCGAATGAAAACCAAGCGCACCAGGTTCTCGCCTATTTCCGACGAGGCGTGTTGGAGAAACAACCAAGTCAAACTCCGTTGATCGCGGCACAAACGCTTCTGAAAGAGGCGCTGGCCCTTTATGAAAAAAATGAAAAAGACAAAGCCTATGAAAAAGCGGTGGCAGCTTATCTCGACGCGTTCGAGCGCGTCGAGGGGGACCTCTTTGCTCGGGATCTTTCCTTTGGACGCGCCCTGGAAGGGCAATTCACTGCGTTTAGGAACGCTATCAAACGGGGCGATGACATCCAAGAAGTTCTTCACCTCTATGATCAGATCACCGCGGGATTGGACCACGCCGGGCAACTAACTGCCGGCAAGGATTCCCTCAGCGATAGTTACCTCTTTGTCAATGCACTGCTCATCATTCTACGAGAGGGACTTGAGGTTGCCCTGATATTGGCCGCCATCCTGGCCTCGCTCAAGATTATGGGCGCCACCGCGGCCATGCGTTACATTCACCTGGGCTGGATTCTGGCTATAGCCGCCGGGTTGATCACATGGCTTATAGCCCAATCGTTCCTGTCGCTGACCGGGAAGCACAGGGAAACGCTAGAGGGATTGACGACGCTTGTCGCAGCCGTCGTTCTCTTCTACGTCGGCTATTGGCTCCACACCAAAGCCGAGGCCAGAAAGTGGCAACAGTTCATCCGTGAAAAAGTCGAGGGGGCGCTGTCGAAGCAGCGGCTGCTTGCGCTAGCGGGGGTTTCGTTTGTCGCGACTTATCGGGAAGCATTCGAAGTGGTGCTGTTTTATCAAGCGCTATGGCTCCAGAGCGACGCCAACCCAAAACCGGTGATTTCGGGATTTGCCGTGGGCGCCGCTGCCTTGGGCCTGCTGGTGATCGTTCTGTTCCGGCTGGGCTTGAAGATACCGATCAAATACTTCTTC
This sequence comes from uncultured Syntrophobacteraceae bacterium, assembly GCA_964572145.1. Taxonomy (GTDB): domain Bacteria; phylum Desulfobacterota; class Binatia; order UBA9968; family UBA9968; genus JAJPJQ01. The sequence continues at coordinate 69,597 of CAZNES010000015.1, read as the reverse complement.
GGCACGACGGGCATATTGCTTTACCTGCTGGCGCTGGTCTTCGCCGGACAGGGAGTAAGAGAGCTCCAGGCCACCGGCTGGTTCAGCGTCACTCCGCTCCGCTTTCCGCCGCAAGTCAGCGCTTTGGGAATCTATCCAACCGTCGAGACGCTTCTCGCTCAGGCGGTGGTGCTCGTCGCACTAATCGCTACGACGCTATGGCCTTACCGGGGGCGCTGGAGCGGGTCGAAAGGAAACCAGCGGTGAAGCAGTGCGACGACAAGAAGAGACTCGGCGGCAGCGCAGATGAAAAGCCCTTTCGCTGCCTCTGCGGCAGTCTCTTGGCACGGCTGGTCCCGGAAGGGGTGGAGCTTAAATGTCGAAGATGTAAACGCCAGATCGTTATACCGTTAGCGGTGGAGACCGGCGCGGAGAAAAGTGAAACGATGTAGAGACAAGATCAAACAGATCTAAAAAATTAGAGGCCAGAGATTCTAAACCCCGAGCCCGGAATCGCACAGCACGCGACCCGGGCTCTTTAATTTTTAAGGAGGGAAATATGAAGCATCTCATCGTAGTTTTTAGCCTGATGCTTCTCACTACAGTCGCGCGGGCCACCAGAGCGCCGGCCGATGATGCAATCGAGCTGCGCTTCGAAAATCGTAAATTCATTCCGCAGACGCTCAACGTGCCGGCCAACCGCCCGTTCAAGATCAAGGTCGTCAACGCAAGCAAGGAGGCGATCGAGTTCGAGAGCTTCAAGATTAACCGTGAAAAGGTCATCGGCCCGGGCGAGACGGTCACGATCAACGTCCCGGCGCTTAAGGCGGGAAGCTACGACTTCTACGACGATTTCCACGGGGACGTTCCCGAAGGAACGATCGTCGCCAAGTAAAATATCGCCGAATAGGAGGACCAAAATGAAAACTTTCTCGTGCTTAGCGTTACTGGCATCGCTCGCTTTGCTTTTGCACGCAAGGCCTGCCTCCGCGCAGTTGGACCCATTTGAATTCGAAGTTTATCCCGCGAAGACTCTCGATCGGGGCATGCTCGAGGTAGAATCGCTCAATAGCGACGTGGCCAACGGCCATCGGAACGGAGAGGAAGGAACTTCCAAAGGCACGTTGCCCAGTCAGTCGATGTGGCGCACCGCTATAGAAGTAGCCTACGGGTTGACGGATCGAATCGAGGCCGCGGCGTACTTAAATCTCGCCAAGCCCAGAGGAGGCGACCTCCAGTACGCCGGCTCCAAATTTCGCCTGCGCGGGAGCTTGTTCGATCAGGGACAACTGCCCGTCGATCTCGGCTGGTATGTCGAGCTCGCTTATAAGCGCACGCCGAAATTTGACGATCAAAAGTTAGAATTGGAACTCCGGCCGATCATTCAAAGAGACTTCGGAGGTTTTTCCCTGATGTTGAACCCGATCTTCGAGAAAATCCTGGTCGGTTCCGAAACAAAGGAGGGATTCGAGTTTGGTTACGCCCACGGCATCTACTATCGCTGGATGCGGGCGCTGACGCCGGGCATCGAGTTTTACGGCGGCATCGGCATGATCAAACATCCGGATCCGTCCAAGGAACAGCAGCATTACATTTTCCCGGTGGTCCGGGGCGAGTCGCATGGAATCGAGTATAGCGTCGGGCCCGGCTTCGGCCTGACCCGCGCCTCCGACCGCGCGATCGTGAAGTTCAATTTAGGACTTGAGAAATTCATCGGCACGATTATAGGTCCGTCCTCCGGCTGGCTCTTCTAGATACCGAACAGATCGCCGGCGTTGCGGCTCGTGGCTTCGGCAATTTCCTGTAGAGGTAAACCTTTTACGCTCGCTATCGTCTCGACGACGTGGAGGACAAACGCCGGCTCGTTGCGCTTGCCGCGATGCGGCACCGGCGCGAGGTAAGGAGAATCGGTTTCGACGAGTATTCGGTCCACCGGCATCCCGCGCACGACTTCTCTGAGCGCTTCGGCGTTTTTAAAAGTCACGATGCCGCTAAATGAAATGTAAAATCCGAGATCGAGAAATTCCTTGGCGGCCGGATAATCTCCGGTGAAGCAATGGATAACGCCCCGGAGATTCTCTGCTCCTTCGGACTTTAGCAGCTCGGCGATATCTCGGTGGGCGTCTCGGTCGTGGACGATGAGAGGCAATTCGAGCGCGCGCGCCATGTGGATGAAGCGCGTGAAAACTTTCACCTGCAAGTCGCGGGGAGAGTGATCGTAGTAAAAGTCGAGGCCGGTTTCGCCCACGGCGACTACTTTCGGATCGGCGGCGAGATGCTCGAGTCGCTCGAAATCCTGTTCGCTTACGTCTTTTGCGTTGTGCGGATGCATCCCCACCGTCGCGAAGAGTCCGGTAAACGAGTTGGCCACCGCGACCGCGGCATCGTTGCTCGAAAGCTCCCCCGTCCCGCCGACGACGAGGATCTTTTCTACGCCCACCGCGTGAGCGCGATCGATCACGCCATTCAGATCGGCAGCGAACTCCGGACCTTGAATATGAGCGTGGCTGTCGATCAGTCGAAGTGAATCCGGTGACGACATTTACGTTTCGGGAGTCGATTCGATGCGGGGGAACAAAACCTTCGGCGGAAGAACTTTGTGGCCGGGTGTAAAGAAGCCGCCCCACGGCGCTTGGGAATTCGCTGCGTCTTCGGAAATCGCCAGCAGAACTCGAAGCTCCTTAGCCGTATCGGGAAGAAAAGGAGCGATGAGTCGTCCGGCCGTTCTGATAACCTCCAACAGATGGTGCAGTATCTCTCCGACTCTGGGGCGCTTCTCCGGATCTTTAAATAAAACGAAGGGCGAGGTTTGAACCGTGTAGCGGTTGGCGTGGTCGAGGGCAACCCATACCGACTCGAGAGCGCGATGGAATTGGAGGTTTTCCATATGGCGCTTCATCTCAACTTCCGCCCGGCGAAATTTATCGCGAAGCTCGATATCTTCCTTCGACCACTCGCCGCTTAGCGGCTGGACTGCGCCGGCAAAATATTTCTCCTCCATGGCGAGCACGCGGCTGACAAAGTTGCCGAGATTATTCGCCAGGTCTGCGTTCACGCGGTTTATCAACGCGTCCAAAGAAAATGTGGCGTCTTGGCCGAAGGCCATTTCCCGCAGCAGGAAGTAGCGGAAGGCGTCCATGCCGAAACGCTCCTTCATCTCCAACGGACGCACGACATTGCCGAGGCTCTTGGACATCTTTCCGGAGTCCATTACCCAATAACCGTGAACGTTCAAATGCTCGTAAAGCGGCAGACCGGCGGCCATCAACATCGTGGGCCAGTAGATCGCGTGGGGCTTCAAAATGTCTTTGGCGATCAGGTGATTGGCCGTGGGCCAGTATGCGTTGAAAACATCCTCGCCGAGAAATTTGAGCGCGCTGACATAGTTGATGAGAGCGTCGAACCAAACATAGGTGACGTGATCCGAGTCGAACGGGAGCGGGATGCCCCATTCGAGCCGGCTCTTCGGGCGCGAAATGGATAGATCCTCCAGAGGCTCGCGCAAAAACGCCAGCACTTCGCTCCGATATCGCTCCGGACGGATCAGATCCGGGTGCGCCTGGATAGTGTCGATGAGCCGCTGCTGGTATTTTCCCATGCGGAAAAAATAGTTTTTTTCCTGAATATAGGCGGGCTCTTTTTGATGATCGGGACATTTTCCTCCGACCAGCTCTTTTTCCGTGTAGAAACGTTCGCAGCCGAAGCAATAAAACCCGCCGTACTCGCCGAAATAGATATCGCCGCTGTCGTAGATCTTTTGTAGAAACTGCCGCACGAACTCCTTGTGGTAGTCGTCCGTGGTGCGGATAAAATGATCGTAAGCGATCCCGCACGCGTCCCACGTCGAGCGGAAGATTGCGCTGATCTTATCCGCGTATGCTTTCGGTTCCATGCCGCTTGCCTTGGCGGCCTGCGCGATTTTGTCGCCGTGCTCGTCGGTACCGGTGAGAAGAAATGCATTCAGTCCTTGTTGCCGGCAATAGCGCTTAACCGTGTCGGCGACGATGGTCGTGTAGGTGTGTCCCAGATGGGGCTCGGCGTTGACGTAATAAAGAGGAGTGGTGATATAGATACGGTCCATCGATCTCACTTCTGCAGCCCGGCCATATCGATAAAGAGATTCTCCAGAGCCATCCGGCGATTCACGTTTCTTTTGATGCGCGCGGCCGCGAGGAGAGCTTGGGAGCGAAGAAAAAGAGCGCGCTCCGGACTGCTGCTCGACGCTTCGGCTTTAACCCTTTCGATAAGGTCGAGGTTGCAAATTTCCCCAACGTTTTTCGTAGCCCGATAAATCAGAATATCGCGATACCATCCCGCCAGCCAGTCGAGAAATTTAAGCGCCTCTTCACTATCTTTAGACAGCTTCTCGGCCAAAGCCGTCCAATCGGCACGCTCCCTCTGGGTCAGAGACGCTATCCCGTCCAGCCACTCTGCTCTATCGCGCGCAAGCTCTTCCGAATCCGAATTCAGCGCCCGGCCCAGGCTTCTCAAGGAAACTGCGGCCAGCAGCTCCGCCTGCTCTCGTTTCAATCCTTTCCGCGAGATCAAGCAATCGACGATCTCACTCGCCTGAAGAGGCACAAAGGAAAGCCGTAGACAGCGGGACAACAAAGTGGGAAGAAGCCCACCTGCGCTGGTGGAGATCAGAATCAGAACGGAACCCGCGGGAGGTTCTTCAAGGGTCTTTAATAGCGCGTTCTGAGCGGAAAAGTTCATCAGCGAGGCAGGGTCGATCACGGCGATTTTTTTCCGGCTCGAAAAAGCGCGGTAGTTCAATTCTCTCTCTAACGCTCGAACTTGCTCGATGCTGATATCCTTCTTTCCAGAAAGAGGCCCGACCAGCCGGACATCGGGATGGTTGGAGTTGTCGATCCTGAGACAGTTCGCGCAGCGACCGCAGAAATCACGCGACATCTCCTGGCAGTGAATCGCCTTTGCCATGGAGATCGCAACCGTTTTTTTCCCCACCCCCTCCGGGCCGAGGAAAACGTACGCATGGTGGAGGCGGTCCTGTTCCAAAGCCTGCCTCAGAGTGGCCAGTTGCCGAGCGTGCCCGACAATATCGGAATTAAAAGGCATCGCTTAATGTCCGGTAAGTTTGCGCTCGACGATTTCTTTGATCTGCTCGTGCACTTCACGGATCGAGCGCGAAGCGTCGAGAACATGGATGCGCTCGGGCTCGGCTCGAGCCAGCTCCTGAAATCCCTGTCGCACCCGTTCGTGAAATTCGACTTGCTCGCGCTCGAACCTGTCTTCCCGGCTCTGCATGGCTCGCTGTTCTTCCATTCTTTGCGCCGTCCGTGAGAGACCGAGCTCCACCGGACAATTCAACAGCAGAGTTAAATCTGGAACTATCCCGCCGCTCGCGATGAGATTCATCTGACGCAGCACGCGAAGGTCAGCCCCCCGGCCGTAACCCTGATACGCCAGGGTGGAGTCGGTGAATCGATCGCACAAAACGATTTTGCCGCTGGCCAATGCCGGTTGAATGATCTGCTGGACATGCTGCGCCCGATCGGCAAGATAAAGGAAGATCTCCGTCTGCGAGGAAATCTTTTCATCCCCGACTTCGAGAAGCACTTTGCGAATCAATTTACCGAGATTGGTTCCCCCCGGCTCGCGAGTGCACACACACGCGCGCCCCTGGCTCGACAGATAATCCGCAAGCAGGTTGAGCTGCGTGCTTTTACCCGACCCGTCACCGCCTTCGAAGGAAATCAAGCGACTCATGGAGCGAGACTACTAGGAGAGGAAAGGAAGAAACGAAGAAGATAAACGCCCGGATGCTTTAGTTCGCAATGCGCGTCAGCTTATCGATACCCCTTTTAGGGTTTTGCTTCTCCCAAGAGGAGATTGATGCCGTTGATCAGTTGCGTGCTGGTAAACGGTTTGGTGATATAGTAGTCGGCTCCGAGCTTGTAGCCTCCCAAAACATCTTCATATTGAACTTTTGCGGTCAGCAGGATCACCGGAATCGAGGAAGTCTCGGAAGCGCCTTTGAGTCGTGTCAGCACTTCAAGTCCATCCATTTGAGGCATCATGATATCGAGTACGACCAGATCGGGTTTCTGTTGTTCGAGAGTGGTGAACAGTTCCGCGCCGCTATAGGCGGACAATACATTATAGCCCTTGCCTTCCAGAATGGTCCGCACAATGGTGATGATGTCCGGGTTGTCATCAACCACCATGATGGTTTTCTTTGTGTCCATTCCTTTTCCTCTTACGCTTCCGGTCTATCGATTTCCAGTCCTAACCAGTGGAACTATACCATCTCCCTACCGCCATGTAAAACCATCTTTTGCTTCCCCAATAAAGGACGATATCACGATATTTTGCAAGCTTTTTCGACAAAAAAACGTGTCGGAGAGAAAAAGCGACTACAAAAGTTCCGTCTAGAACTTTTGTTTCCACCCAACAACAGCAACAAGAGGCCAGGGACAGCCCGGCCCGAGACAGCCGAACTGACAGGAGTAATCAACGGTCGGGTTGCCGGAGATTTCGTTCAGAGCGACCCCGGCGCTGCTATCCGTAAATGGATCTCCCGCCCATGCGGGTTGACCATCTCCCGCGATCACAAACCCGGCAATCTGTGGATTTTTGGTGATTCTTATTTGCTGGTGCGCCAGAATCGCCCCGGGGGTATAACTCGCTGTCATGTTGCCGGTGATCTCCAAATCGTTGCCTGTAACTAGCAGATGGTTTTGAAGCGGCAAGGACGTGGTGGGATATGGACGCAGGTACGAATCCCCCGATATGCGAATGCTGTCGCGGGCGATGACGGATGCCTGCCAGGGGAGGCTTGCGCTGCCGATGTTTCCTGAGATGTCGACTTTTGTCTCCGAGTAATACACCCCGTCCGCTGCTGTGGCCCCGTCAACCCGCCAGCTTCCTGCTGAAAATGACCAGCCCTGTGGTAGGGGCACGAGATTCCCTCCGCTGCAGAGTCCATCGTTGTCACAACTGATTCGCGGTCCTGTCGCGACGGTGCCGTCCCCATGCAAGATGTATCCTTTTCCCTCTTCCCCCAGGCTTGCAACGAGGGGCGCATAATCAGCGGGATTGATCCGCGGCATGTCATAGGATTGCACGCTGCCATAACTCGCCTCGTACGCGGCTCTTTTCTCTACCGAATCAAGCCTGTTCGCCGCCGGTTGCTGATCGTTGGAGTTGGCGCAGAGCGCGCTACCCACGCAGGGCGTACCCGTAATGTTCATTCCTTCCGGTATGAGACCTCCCGCAACGTTCACATTTGCCGCCGTGAGGCCGTCTGCCATCTGGACGTCGGGATTGCCCGACACCTGCATGTCGTCGTTGGAATGGGCTCCGCCGCAGGCGCCGATCAGTTTGGGATTGCTGCTTATCTTTAGATCGCCGCTGGTAACGATCGCTTTGGGAGGTCGGCCGGGGTCTTTTCTGAACCATGCTTCAACTTCACTCACGTAATTGCCGGAAGCCGTTGCCGTCGACACGACTCTGATCCAGCTTGAATTCGCAGGCCAAGCCAGTCGCGTGACCCTGTAGGTTCCACCATTAAAGTTAGAGTTAGATACAATGACGGTTCCCGCGTTCGTTTTTAGAGCGCGGTCAAAATTCATCGCTCCGCTCCTGCTCTGCAACTCCCCGCGTGCATGATTAATTCCGGCTTCGGCGACATAAAAGGCCCGATTTCCTCCGTTCAGGTTCGCAGTGGTTCTGAGATCGGACTGCACCGCTACGATTGCGGCAGCTCCTGCGCCGATCAAGAGAGCTATGAGGAGAAGCGACGTTACGAGGACAACGCCTTGGTCGCCGGCCAAACTTGATCCACTGTTGAAACGTATTGCCACTATGAGTTCCTGAATTCTACGCTCGACGAGAGAGTTGACTTGATTGTTTTTCCCAAACTCTTGCCCTGAGGAGTCGGATCAGGAACTTCCACCGAGAATCTGATTCTGATCCGCTTGACAGCATCGAGGGACGGATTTCCACCGAGCTGCACATCGTTAAGATCGAAATAGGTGAAAAGTGGTTCTTTGGAAGAGACCACGACGTTGGCCACCAGACAATTGCCGTTGCGCTTGATCGTCATGGGGCCAGGACAGGCATCAGTTCCACTGCCAATAGCGTAAGTGACTCTTTCACCCGTCTCCGTGCATGCTCCGTCCGGACCGTTGCCAGTAGTTGGCTCAGTATCCGCCTGGATTTGAATCGAAGTGAAACTCGCTGAAACCACGCGAAGCGGATTGCCGGAAGCGTCTTTGAGACAGGTCGCATCGGCGCCCTTTGGAAATGATCCGGCATTTCTCAACTCCCGCACCATGATGTCGAGCGCCCCGCGCGCGTCTTCCAGGGTTGCTGTTTTGGTTTCTTGCAACAGCAAGCTGAAAAGCTGCTCTCTATAAAAACCGTACAGAGCCGATAAAACTATAGCGCCACAAAGCGCCGCCCCGAGAAATTCCACCGTCGTGAACCCGCGGTGATTCGAAAAACTTTTCTTCATGATCCTGCTGGCTTGATAAAAACCAAAGTTGAGAGAGTAACGACACGCGGCTCGGAGTCTTTCCAATGCACGGAAACGCTGATTTCTTTGAGACCGTATCCCAAGAACGAATCTTTGATCGTCCAGCAACGATCATAAATTCCTCCGGCAGCGCCGCCGGCGGAAAGGCCGTGTTCACCGGAATCGGGACAGAAATCGACGTTTTTGAGGGCAACGATTGCGCTCAACTGCTCCAGCTTATCCTGCGCTAGATTGTTGCCAACGGTATAGCTCGTACTATTGAGATTGCCTCGAATCACGCTGACCGTATTGACTGAAAATCCGAAGACTGCAATGGAGATAACCGCAATAGAAACAAGCACCTCTGTATAACTAAAGCCATCTTGACGTCCAATCACGTGCCGTTCCTCCGCTTATTTTTTAGCAGATCTCACGCTCTATCCGTATTCGTCCTGTACCGCCAAAGACGATGAGATTTTTACCCTCATGCCGGCCGTTGCAAAGCTTGATCGTTCCGGTTGTAGACGTGCCTCTCGGAGTAAAATTAATATTAGCGGCGCCAACCTTGCCGTAGAAAATTCCTTCGGGCAAGGTTTTGTTTTGGCCTGTAGGCTCATAGGTGGTCGCGCCGGTTTTTCGTTCGATCCGGTAAGAAGAAGGCGGCAAGAACACCGCGCGATGCTCGGTGTTCTGCGCCACCGCCTGGGACTTGATTCTATGCAGCTCGGATTGGACCTGGCGCGCGGCTGTATTCAAACGGTACGTGGGCAACTGGCCGGCCAAATTGGGGATGGCGATAGCCGCTAGAATGCCCGACAGCGCTAGAGCAGTAATCATGTCTAACAAGGTAAAAGCAGACTCTCGTGAGAGGATGGATTGTGTCGCCCGCTGAATCACGCGGCGGACAATACTCTGGCCCGCAAGAGCTTGTCAAGCGGAATTATGAGCAACCAATTTTTGGAATTATAAGAGCGGAAAGCTAATGCGCTTTAGAAAAAGAGGGGAAGTGGGGATTCTATCGCCCCCGAAGCAGCCAGACATAGTCGGGTTCGTTGCGAAGGCTGTCCAGCGCTGAATCTACTTTGAGGTAACCGATATCGTTGAAACCGAGCTTCAGTGCTTTCTCTAGCCAGCCGATGGCCTGGTCTTTCTTACCGTAGGCCGCATAGAGTCGAGCCACGCTGTATGAAGACCTTGGGTCTTTAGGCTGCGTAGCCGCATTTTTTAACGCTTCGGCGATTTGTCGCTCGCGCTCCTGAATCGCGGACTGATTTTTCTTGGCGGTCTCCAGATTTTTCGGCCCGGTAGCGCTCTTTGGATCCAGCTCTATTGCTTTCTCGAATTCGCGGATCGCCTCATCGTTGCGGCCTGTTTTGTCGTAGAGGACTCCGAGGTTGTTTCGAGCGGTCGGATTTCGCGGGCTAAGTTCAACCGCTTTTTCATACTGAACAATGGCCTCGTCGATGCGGCCTTGGCGATCGTAAGCGAAGGCGAGGTTCAGGCGCGTGTCGGGATTTTTTGGATCCAACTCCACCGCTTTGAGGAGTGGGAGGATCGCCTCGTCAGTCTTTCCTTGCTTAAGCAGTTCTACTCCCTGATTGTTTCGCTCAACCGCCTCATCCGCTCCGGCCTGAGCCAAAGTTATATCAAGGAAAGAAACGAGGGAAACGAAGACCGCGATAAATCTAAAACTCGATTTCATTGGAACACTTCGCGCCATCCGACAAGCTGCTTTGCCGAAGGGGGGGCAGGTACCTGTGTGTTGGTAATTTGCTGATCTGTTGTACCCGTGACGGCCCAAGCGGCCAGACCGTTTAAGGTGTTGATTACTATGACTGGCTTCGAAGGTATTCCCGTCCCGATCGCCTTAGTATTCGTCAATGCGCTTTGTCCCGCTGACAACAGCGTTCCGTCGGCAAGATTGAGCGCGGCGTCCCCTATAGTCATATTGACAGAGTAAAGCTTGGCAGTTCCGCCGCCGGCGCCGCAGGTGACAGTCGTCGAGGGCGTGAAGGTTGTAAAGAGAACGATCTTGTTGAAAACATCCGAGGCCGCCAAAACTTTCTCCGTATTTGCCAGCACGATATACCAGCCTTGCGTGACCGTGCCGGTACCCGAGGTTAGATTCGTGAGCGAGGATTCGGTGAGATTACTACCATTCGTCATATAGCTCGCAACGTCTTTGAATCCATAGAAGCGATTCGTGCTCGTGCTCATAGGATGGTTACGATCCCCCGTGCCGAAAAAGACCCATAGGTTGCCGGACGTGTCATAAGCAAGGGCGGGCTGCGCATAGATGCCTTGCGTCGGATAATACTCGCCGGTAGCGGGTGGGTTTGTCTGCGTCGGAGCCGCCGCAAAAACGCGCTTGCCCGTCCAGTTGGTGGCCAAGCCGCCGGAGAGCGTGGCCGCGGCCGAAACATCGAACTTCCAAAGTTGCCCGCCGACATCGCCGATGTAAACGTGATCGATGAAGCCATCGTTGTCGAGGTCTACCGCGGTCGGGTTCGCCGCGAGACTGAAATTCATAAACTGTCGATCGTCCGTGACGCTGCTAGGATTATAATATTCCCAAAGTTTGCTGCCGTCCGACAGATCGATCACGTAGAAAGCCTTGCCGGAATTGTTGTTCTGCGCCGTGTCGTAGCCCCCGCCGACAAACGCCACCCACTTCTCCCCGCCGCCGGACATCCTGACCTTGCCGATGGCCGCTTCCGACCAAGTTTCGCCGATCTTGGTGTCGGTGAAGGGAGTGCTCCAGAGCACGCCGGGGCTGGCCGTGTCGGTGATGTCCAGCCCGTAATACTTCCGTCCGCCGCGCCTGAGGCCGAATATCGCGGCAGTTTTCCAGGTCGGGGTGGTCCCGATTTTCACGTCGGCGGCGATAGGACTCCCATCGACGTAAAAGTCATGCTGTGCGATTGCAGCCGTCAGGTCTTTCAAGTCGCCGAGAATGTCAGGCGGGATAAAAGCCCACAGTTCCGCGCCGTCGCTCTCGCGAGTGGCGTGAATCATACCGTCGTTCGCCCCCGCCAGCAGCACGGTCGGCCTGCTGGCGACACTACTCGTCGTTTTAAACGTGTTGTAAGTCGCATCCGTGGAGACGAGAAACGGCGGCGTAACCAAAACGGGCGTAGAATGAAAAATATCGCCGAGTTTCCAGTTTCGCTGCTCGCTGAAATTAAGGTCATCGTCTTCGTCGTACGTATCGTAGCCTCGGGTGAAATTGATAATATTGTTTTTTTCGGTAGTCGATGAGGCATTCATCATCGTGTTCGTGATGCTCGCATTGCTGGTCGTAAAACTAGCTCGGGTTCCACTGATACCGGTATAGACTGTCCGGCTGCTATCCGTCGTCGTGCTAAGCTGTTGGCCGGCGTCCCATGCCTGAGTCGAAGCAAGTGGAATACCGTTCGCATCCACCTGAATCAAGCCGTTGGAATCGCGATTGTACGCCTTCAGGAAGCCTTTCCAGAAAGGATGCGAGGGATTGGACTGAAACGACGCGAGATAGGCGCGCGCGTTGCTGCTCGTACCTGTAGTGGGCACCACCGGCGTAGCGAAAGAATAGGTTGCGGCCAGGACTTGGCTGATGGCGGCGTTGAGCGCATTTTCCAAGCTGGCGGCATTGTAGGCCTCGTAATAATTACCGCCGCCGTTTTTCGCGGTATCCTTCAATACCTGGACCTTCGTAGGCTTGTCCGCGTCATCTGGCATCGCAAAAGCGATAACATGTACGATCACGTTTTGCATGCCGGGGTACGTGGAGTTGTGATCCTGCGTGTAAAGCGCCGTCGCCTCGAGACGAGTATCAGTGCTTCCAGTAGCGCCGTCGTCGGTAAGGACGATCACGAAATTCGGCTGGCAGGAATATTGGATCGGGCTGTCCAGGCCGGTCAAGTGGCCTTCTAAATAGTCGCCCGCGCTCTTCAGCTGGTCGCCGATCGGATTACCCGACGACTGCGCGTCCATGGCGTTGATGTCCGTGACCAGCGTGGTTTGGTTCGTGGACGTCATATCCTTGATCTCGTCCATGATCTTGCCGCCGCCGGCGGCGTATTTCATCGCGCCGAAACGGATTCCCGTGGTGTTGTTGACGAGATTGGTCAAAACCGTCTTCATGATGCTGATCTTCGATTGGAACGTTCCACAGGTCGTGCAAAGGGTGTAATTAAGATAGTTTCCGTAATAGAGGCTGAGGGACGTGCCGCTGATGGTGCCGTTCCAGTATCCCACGGTAGACAGAGCCGTCCGCGCGCCGGTGTCGGTGACCGCGCTGATGGTGTTTGCGTAGACGAGATAACAGGGCTTGGGGGCGGGCTTACAACCCGGCGTGGAGTTCACATATTTATAAACCTTGAGCGTTGCGTAGGTCAACGGAGTGCTGTAGGTGGTGCTCGATGCATAAGGCTCAGACGAAATTAGCACACCGTCAGGCGGTGGGTTTATCTTCGTCGAGCTGGTGAGCGCGAACATCACGTTGGGCTTGACGTTCGCCCCGAAAATGTCGCTGTCGTCGGCTCGCGCCGCCGGCATTAGCGCCCCCGGCAAGTATCCGCCCAGGATAAGAGAAATAATTAAGAACCATGCAGCGGCTTTTTTCATACTTTCATCCTCACTTCGGACCGTATTGTGCCAACGCCTGGACCTGGCGTGTGGCGCCCAGCGGTCCCACGCCTGTCGCGTCAATCTGGTATAGATAGAAGGAAAACCCGGATGCATTGTAGCCTGTCCCGGCTCCGAGGGAATATCCCGGTGAGTTGATAGAAGTGACCGTCAATGGCTGAGGGTTGGTGCAATTGGTACTTGTGGTTGGCGTACCGCTGCAGTAGGTCAATGACCCATTGTTGAGAGTACCGCTGAATGGCGCGGTCGATATTGTCGGATCCAATACAATCCGTGCGAAAGCGTAGCTCGCGCCCGTATCGGCAGCATAAAAGGCCTGCGTTCCGACCCTGTAATTGCCGCTGACTCTGAGTTCGACGCTGCTGAAAAGAAGGCCGGCGCCGGTAATCGCCAGAATAATCACCATCAGCATGATGACGACGACGAGAGAGATGCCGCGCTCGGAACGCAACGCCCGGGCGGCAATTACTAACATGGCCGCTTTTTGTTTCGCTTCGCAGAATGTTCTCATCGGATTCCTTCCTCGCGATTTCTTCACATCTGTGTGCAGGGACCTGGAATACACCGATTGCGCAGATCCACGTTCGAAGTCATCGTGATGAGCTGACCGCCGCCGAATTGGGCATCGGTGCTTCTGGATCGGACGGTCAAGCTGATCGAGATTCTCTTGGCCAAGGGCGCAATGTTGGCGGGGACGGTAATTGGAGCAGCGGCAGAATCAAAATAAGTAAAGGAAAAAGCCGTAACATTCCCCGCCGTGAGAAGTTGCGGCGCACCGTTACCCACTGTTCTCGTGATATCCGTACCAGTGTAGGAGTATGTAACATCTTCATCCGCTCCCGCTGGCCCGGCTAATGTACCCGTGCAGAAACCATCCCGGTCGGCATCATAAACGAACCGCAGAGTCGTAGCGCTCGCGGCGGTGGCCGTGGCAACCCCATTATTATTGGCGGGAGCGGCACAGGGTGTAAGAGTCGGAAAAAACCCGGCGTTTCTGATTTCACGCGTCATCATATCCAACGCTGCGCGCGCATCTTCCTGCGCCTCCATTTTGAACTCCTGCGCTCTCACGGTATGCGCCTGAACCCGATAGACGCCGTACACCGCGCTCAAGACCATCAGGCTAAGGCCCATCGCCACCAGCAGCTCCGTGAGAGTAAAGCCTTTTTGATTTTTGATAATCATGAAATCATCCACCAGAATGAAACCCTCTTCTGTCTCCATTTTATTGCGCTATCGCCGAAGAGATCGTTAGGCTGTGAGGCGTGTAATCCGTCCACTGCACCGTGACATTGATTTGTTTGAACGTAGCTGTGTTGTTTGTCACCGTCCAGTTACGCGTGAAATCCACACCCTGAACAGGAGGAGGAACATCGCCACCCGCGTCCACGGCGGCAAACGCGCTCGCTTTAAGCTGCTCCAGTTTGTCTTGCGCCAAGTTGGTCCCAACCGTATGAAATTGGCTTGTCTTGTTGGCCCTTGTGATAGTTATTGCGCCTACCGCCAGACCGAGAATCGCGATAGAAAAGATCCCTATCGCGACGAGCACCTCAATCAGCGAAAAGCCCTCATGCGCTGTCAGTCGTTTGCCTATCGATAATTTAGAAATCATCATTTGTCCTGACTATTGGGTGAAAATTTTACCGGCCGCGTTGACCGTGACGGTTCTAAGGAGACCATTGTTGGTCAGTGTAATCGTCGTCGTGGCATTAGCATTATTACCGCCGACAGTAGTGAAAGTTGGATTCCCGGGCGTAACCGTAACCGTGGTTCCGGGGTAGAGCAGAGTTAGATCCCGTGTATCGGGACCAATCGTAAAGCTATAGGTGGTTGCCGTACTGAACGTTAGGCCTTGGGGAGCACGCTGCGAGATCGCCCTCATCCTCGCTAATTGCAAGTCGGTTGCAACTTGCCGGGCTGCCGAAGAAACTCGAATCGTTGGGAGCAACGCGAAAAAACGAGGGATAGCAATCGACATAAGAATCCCAGCGACTGTGAGGGCCGTAAGCATCTCGATTAGAGTAAATCCTCTAACTTCTTGAGCAATTTTTCGCAGTTTCATAGCGTGCTTTGGGAGAAGGTCATCGCCAGAAGTGTGCCAACCTCAGTGTTGATATGACCGATGTACAACTGACCGGAAATCTAGGGTTTTTTAGAAATGAATAGAGAATGGAAGGCAAATCGAAGTGACAAAATGCGTCAGGTTAACAAAATGCGGATGAGATTCATCCGGCAGGCAAATAAAAGTCCAGAACGATTCTACCTAGAAAGAGATAAAACAGGGCGCCGAGACAAAGAAACGGACCAAATGGAATCGCGTACTTCCCGCCTGCTCCGGCTCTGACCATCAAAAACACACCGATGACGGAGCCGATCACTGAGGCGAAAAAGAGCGTTAAGGGTATCGACGGCCATCCCAAGAAAGCTCCGATCATGGCCAACAGCTTCACATCTCCCCCTCCCATGCCTTCCGTTCCGGTAAAAAATTCGTAAACCCAGGCTACCAACCAGAGAAAGCCTCCGCCGATCAAAATTCCGATGAACGAGCTCAGTGGAGACGGAGGTATAGATAGAGAATCTGCCTGCCAGGGGTACTGCGCCAATGAAGCAACAAAACCCAAGCCGATACCCGGAAGGCTGATCACGTTGGGAATACTCTGGACTTCCAAGTCGATGAAGGATACGACCACAAGAGCCGCGACAAAGACAAGATTGACAAAAAAAGCGGCACTCAGGCCAAAGCGAAACAGTAAAGCTACAGCGAGAATCCCCATCAAAAGTTCCACGAAAAAATAACGCGGAGAAATTCTCTCCGCACAAAACCGACACCGACCGCGCAAAAACAGATAACTGACCAATGGAATATTCTGGTAAAATGGGATTTGTGCTTTGCAGCTCGGGCAATGTGATGGAGGGCTTACGACCGACTCGCCTTTTGGCAGCCTTACGATGCAGACGTTCAGAAAACTACCGAGCATGGCGCCAAAGATAAAGGCAAGCAGCCAAAATGAAGGTGGCGAAAAATACTGCATCAACGTTTTTCGTCTGCTCCTCGTCCTAAGACATACGAGCAATTTTTTCTGGGGAGATACGAAACCCCGGTTTGAACCAGGGCAGGGACCATCTCATAACCAGTCACGAATCGGCCATTCATATCCGAACTCCCGCATAGTCTTACACACTACACGCCAAACACGCAGTTTTTGCGGCAAAGACAGCTCCCGCTTCCACCCATGAGGGCGAGCTGTGCGAATAAAGCCGTGGGGAAGCTTTGACACCGGCCCAACGCGTCTGGCAACCTCCCCATATACAGGAATAGGCGTACCCCCCGATCTCATTGCCTCCGGTCGATTAGCTTCTATGGACTTTCTGATCGAGTCGGGACTCCAGCGAAGATCTAGAAACTGGAAGAGTTCAATGAGTGTTTCTTCGGTTGAGTTCCAGAGTTTTTCATACGTGATCTCGTAGAACTCATCAGTTGACAATTTTTTTGCAGCTTCTCTCACGGTTCTAACGTGTTCTCGCCAAATATGGGCTGCAACACGAGCTCGCTCGGGCGCCCAATTTGAGCCCCACGTTTGTGCTGCTGCAAGCAATGAAGCAACCACATCCCTTGGATCTCTGATGATGTGGATGATCCGGCTGGCGGGAAGCATCTGCTTTATTTCAGGGATGAACAGCGCGTGTGAAGGAGTTTTCTCTACGAACAGTTCTCCCGGCTGAAGTTGCTTGACCAAGGGGTCGAGTAATTGAATGAGATAATTTTTCACGATACGTACAAATTCTTCTTCCCCAAAGTACGCGGGAGGGCCAACAAGATGCCCTCCTTCAACTGAAGATAGATTCTTGAACTGGAATTCCCAATTTCGTAATTGTGGACCGATATACATATCAAAAAAGTGTGATTCTTCACCGGTGCGGATTTGAGAATGGCTGGCCAGTAAGCGTTGTAGCCACGTCGTTCCGCTACGAGGACACCCGACGACAAAAATCAAATTGTGGCCAGTGTAATTTGTCATTTCAGGATGACCCGGAAGGAAGACGTAATATCTCTGCTCTATGAACTAAATATAGGTTAGTTCAGCAGTTTGTTTTTTTCCTCAGCCACAAAGAACTGCCTGAGTTTTTTGACATTAGCGGCGCGTGATCCAAAATGTAGTCACGAAAGCGCTGGCCCACATAATTATTGAACATGATGATTTCATAGACTTCGTTATACTGTAGAAAGGCCCGGATGAGATAGGCCTCATTCCATGATCTTCCCTCGCGAACCCAATCGAGCGGATATTCAAAGGGATAAAAAATATCATGGAAGTGTACCAAAACGCCCTCTTTAAGCCTTGGGAGTACCTCGAATACGATGTGATTAACATCGCTGCCGATTTTCGACACATGAGAAGAATCAATAAATAATATGTCGTTGTTTTCCAGTTGATCGAAGAAATTTAAGGGCACTTTCTGAACCTTTTCTTCGAAGATTTTCACGGTTTCTCTGTCCTTTCGTGTGAGCAATCCAGAAAGTCTTTGTGGATTGGGTTCAATGAAACTGAACCTCGTACCTCCATCGCCGAAGAAATCATTCGTATCAAGCATAAGCGCCGATGAAAAGCCGGAGCCGATCTCAATGATTTTACCGGGGGCAAAGCATTGCATCATTGAAAAAAGAATGACCGCATCGCCATAGCCAAAATAATCATTCCTTAACCAGTAACGGTGTCCTCTCAACGGTTCCTCAGTCCATCGAAATGATGGATAATAAGCTAATAGTTGTGCTAAAAGGTCCCGCTGATTTTCTGGTTGAAGATCTATGCCATTGATCGCTTGAGGCAAGCGATATATTCTTTCTTGCTCCGCTTCGACTTCTGTCAGGTCAGGTAGAGGGGAGTAAAAGTGTCCCGGCTGAACAAACCTAATCTGCGGTAAATTTAGGATTGCTGCCGATAATTGCCCCTCAAGATACCTGGTAATCTTTACGCTTCTCAGCAATTGTCGCAGCATCCATTTCACTATTTCTGCGATCACTTTTTTTCTCTCCAAAAGCGTTGTCCTGGGGAATTCTACACAACCCTCGCGATCTCGTAAAGAACTTTCCTCGTACAAAGCACAATTACCTTCTCCGTTCCTTTCCTCTGAGTACATTCTCGTGGTATAGTTTTTCCGTTTTTGGTGGACGATGAAAAAGTCTGGCCTCTTCGTTAGGCGGGAGGACGTTCGGAGACAGATTTTCATTTTTCTTTACCGATTAGTGTTTCATTTACAATCTTCAATAAAACTATCCCATTCCTCTGTGTGCGCACTGCACAAATACGTGCGAACTACAACTCAAGGCCAGCCGGCATGAATTGCGACGAGTCCGGTACTGATGCTGCACCGCCGACCATCGCAATCGTTTGCGATACGGCTCCATATCCAGTTCGATCGGGAGACAATAAACGTCTATCGGAAATGATTGAAATATTGCGGTCGCGAGGATGGCGCGTACACTTGATTCTCACCGCTCTCATGGACCGTCGGTCACGAAAGCTCTGTTACGAGCGAGTGGATACTCTGCACGTTTACAACGGTAAAGGCTTTAGGACACGTTGCCGAAATCTGTTAAGGCGTTCAGTTCGTCTGGCTGACAGGATCGGCAAAGCATTCGGTATCCCACCTGCGGAGGAAATGGCAAACTGGATGCTCGGTCGACGTATCACGCCGTTAGTGATTAACTACTGGCAACGCTATCCAAACGGTCTAGACACTTTCTTGGCTGGCCTGGCACGAACCTACCAGTGGGACGCAGTTATCGTGGAGTTCATCTGGCTTCATTCTGCTATTAATCATCTGCCTGCTAACATCCTGCGGCTTCTTGACACCCACGATATTCAGCACAAGAGACTAGAAGATTTTGCTTCCCGAGGAATCAACTTTCCTTTGGAGATAACGCGTGACGAAGAATCGCGCATCTTTAATTCCTTCGACGCAGTCATCGCAATACAATCGCAAGAAGCCGCACTGATTCGAGGAATGTGTCGGAATCTGCGGGTACTCACCGTCGGAACTGCCTGCACCGATTCTCGCCCATTTGCGGATCAGCCTGTTTCGGGCCGCATTCTTTATGTCGGCGGCTACAACGGCGCCAATGTTGACGGTCTTAGCCGATTCCTGAGAAATTGCTGGCCACATATCCTTCAAAACAGCCCTCATGCGCGTCTGCACGTCTGCGGCTATGTTTATCGCGGCTTTCTAAACGACAGATTTTCAAATGTCGAGTTTCTTGGTCACGTGAAGGACCTAGCGCCGCATTACGCCGAGGCGGAGTTGGTCATTAATCCAGTTTGGATTGGAACCGGTCTAAAGATCAAAACTGTGGAGGCACTCACTTTCGGCAAGCCGCTCGTAACAACTTACAAGGGAACGGAAGGGATGCATCCCGATGTAGCCAAAGCTTGTATCATCGCCACTGAAGACAAAGACTTGGTGAATAGCGTAGTCCATCTTCTTTCGAATACAAAAGCCAGAAGTTCGTTGGCTGAGGCTGCGACTGTTTTTAGCGCCGCGCATCTGTCTGCTTCCAAGACGTACGGCGAGCTGTTGGATTTTCTTACTAAGACGAGATGAAAATCCTCGTTTTGACAAAGCGGCAGTATATGGCTAAGGACCTGCTGGACGACCGGTTCGGCAGGTTCCGGGAAGTGCCGCTGGAGCTTGCTAAGCTCGGTCATCAGGTCGTAGGAATTTGTCTGAGTTATAGTTCCCGAGAGGTTGGATTAACCGATGACTTTGCTCCGGACGGCCACACGAAGGTCACCTGGTATAGCTTTAACCTCGGCCGCGGCGTCATTCCCGGAATCATCAAGCACCTCGCGCGAACTGCTTCTTTGGTGAAGCAATTTAGACCAGACTTGATCTGGGCATGCTCGGATAGTTTTCACGCCATCTTTGGAGTATGGCTCGCAACCTTTTGTCGAACAAAGTGTGTCGTCGACTTGTACGATAATTTTGAAAGCTTTCAAGCTACCATGATTCCCGGAATCCGGCCGCTCTTTCGCAGGGCTGTGAGAGCTGCGGATGGCGTCACGTGTGTAAGCCATCGATTAGCCGACCTCGTTGTGCGGAGCTACCACAGAGCTGGTCCGGTAATGATTTTAGAAAACGCCGTCCGGCGGGATCTGTTTTACCATCGTGAACGAACCGCTTGCAGAGACCGGCTCGGGCTGCCCCAGGAAGTCAAGATCCTTGGAACGGCAGGCGCCTTATATGCCAGTCGCGGTATCGATGTACTGTTCCGAGGATTCGAACGACTCGCGTCTGAAGAAAATTTACACCTGGCAATCGCCGGTCCGCGGGACTCTAATATTCATATTCCGTACGGCCCCAGGGTCCACGACCTTGGCATTTTGCCCTTAGAGCGAGTCCCGATTTTGCTCAACGCCCTCGATGTCGCGGTTGTTTGCAACCGCAACTCTAATTTCGGCCTCTACAATTTTCCGCAGAAGGCGCGTGAGATAATAGCCTGCAAAACACCCCTCGTTGCCGCAGCCGTCGGCACAATGACCGACCTGCTGTCCTCACATCCCGAATGCCTGTTCGACCCGGAGAGTGCCGAGAGCCTCGCCCGATCAATCCGCTTGCAGTTGGCCCACCCGACGATCATCGGCGTTCAAGTTCCGGCCTGGTCGGACGCGGCCCAACAACTGGAGAGATTTTTTCTGGGAATACTGAAAGCAGAACAATGACCCGGTCGCCACTCAAAGTCCTGATGCTAACTTCCAGTTACCCTCGAAGCGACGAGGATACCGCCTCCATATTCCTTCGCCATCTTGCCGAGAGCCTCGCTGCCCGCTCCATCCATATAGAAGTGTTAGCGCCGGCAGACCGAGAAGGAGGAACGCAGATGGAGAAGAACATTCGCGTGCACCGCTTCTGGTACTTCCCGGCGAGGTTCCAAAAATTAGCTTACGGCTCCGGAATATTACCCAATCTCCGCCGGAAACCTTGGCTCTGGATTCAAGTCCCCTTCTTCCTCATTTTTATGACCTGCACTTTGATACACTTAATCCGCAAACACCGCCCCGACCTTCTCCACGCGCACTGGGTTCTCCCGCAAGGACTAATCGCCGTGTTCGCAAAACGCTTTTATGGAATTCCCGTGGTTACCACTGCGCACGGCGCAGACACCTTTGCGCTCCAAGGTAAAGTAACCAACCGGCTCAAACAGTTTGTCGTAGCCAAAAGCGACGCCTGGACATCAAACACGCACGCTACCTCTCAAGCCTTCGGAGAGAGTGCTTCACTTCCCAAGCCTCACGTGATCCCCATGGGTGTAAACGTAAAGTTTTTCTCCGGCGGCGACCGAACGCGCCTGCGCCGCGAACTGCCGCAAGATGATCTCCTTGTCCTATTTGTCGGAAGATTGGTGGAAAAAAAGGGGTGTTATGACCTGCTACATGCATACTCACTGCTGTCCCCTAGCCTCCGTGGTAGGACAAACCTATGGATTATCGGCGACGGTGATGAGAGCGTCAGGCTCCAGAAATACGCCGTGTGCATAGGAGCCGGAGCAAAAATTCGCTTTTGGGGAACGATAAGCAACTCCCTGTTACCGGATTTTTACTCGGCGGCCGATCTGTTAGCCGTCCCTTCGATTGAGGCTGAGTCGGGGGACACTGAAGGTCTAGGCGTGGTTTTGTTGGAGGCTTTCGCTGCCAAGACATGCGTGCTGGCTACCCGCGTGGGTGGGATCGGAGAGGTAGTACAAGACGGTCTTACTGGCGTGCTGGCGGCGCCTCACGATCCGAAGCAGTTGGCCAGTGCCATGGAAAGACTACTGAGCGATGACTCACTGCGCGCAAAACTTGCAAAAAATGCTTTCGCCAGGGTCGGAGACTATGGTTGGGAGAAAATTGCCGAGAGATTCGAGGATCTCTATCGGCAAACTGCGCAACCCAACGAAGGTCGCTCTTCCGCATCAGCGCGTTATTATTAACGCTTGCCGTCCATCGCAAATTTACTCTAAGCTCACTCGCGTTCCTTGTCGGGGTCCCATTCCAACCCAGGCGACCGCTGCTCCATTCTAAGCAGGGCGATTTGCTCCGACACCAGGCCCATCATAAAAATAAGCACCGCCGTCGTCAGGAGAAAAACCGCCATGTTGGTAAAGCGGTGCTGCGTTACATACGTATAAACGTAGTAACCTACGCCGGTGAAGAAAAAAAAGGCGCTTACGGGGAGAAAAACGCGGAAGGGCGAGAAAAGCGTGGCGATCTTGGTGATGATCAGCAAAAAGCGAATGCCGTCCGTGATCAAGCTGATCTTGCTCTGACCGCTGCGATAGAGAGTTTGGATTGGAACATATTTTACGGCGAGACCCGACCTCAGAAACGCCAGAGTCAAGGTCGAAGGGTATGAAAACGTGTTCGGCAGCAAATCGATAAATCTTAAAGCATCTTTTCGTTTAAGGACGCGAAAGCCGGACGTGAGGTCTTCGACCTTGAATTTCGTGACGTACGACGCAAACGCATTATACAGGTGGTTAGCGATATAGCGATGAACCCGCAGCTTGGATCCTTTGGACCGCGCGCCGACGACCATTTGATAGCGCCCGGCCTCGGCGAGAAGTTTCGAAATGTCCTCCGGTCGATGCTGCCCATCCCCGTCCATCAGCACCAAAAGTTTTCCCCGCGCTGCCCGGATACCGCTCTTCACCGCCGCTCCATTGCCGATTGTGTACGGATGGCAAACAACGTTGGCGCCGCCCTTGATTGCGGTCTCCGCACTTCCATCCGTGGAACCATCGTCAACCACAATGATTTCGTTTGGAGGCAACTGCATGGAACGCAGGCGATCCAGCAGCGGTCCGAGGTTTTGAGCCTCATTGAAAACCGGAATGATAATGGAAATATCGCGGCGCTCAGACATGTATTTGAAAGACGGCGTAGCGCTCATCCTGATAGAGCGATCGCAGGTGGACACGGACAAAGCCGTCCCACTTTTTCGCGTTGTCGGCCGTGAGATTGTTCTCCAAGAACCCGATGAGAAGATCTTTCCGCACCATGAGATGAGTGAGTCTTTTCTTGCGCAGCCCGATTTCGATCTCTTCGCTATTCTTTGCGGCCCGGATCACCGCAAGTAGAAGCGGGGCACTATCGCTTCCATCATGGAAATAGTCCCGCTCGCAATAATACGCTCTTCGTCCCATAAAGAGAAGATAAATTCTCGCTGCGCCAGGGAGATTCCGGTTAGCATACTGCATCACCCGGTAATCAGGCATTACGCGGGTCAGATATTCCTCGCGGTTTTCCCGGCCGGTTAAAAAACTCAGCGCGGATACGCTCTGAACGTAGTCCCATAAGTATATTCCGTTGATAGCAACGAGAAAAACAATCGCGGCAAAGAGATACGCAGGGCGCGCGATTCTTAGATAGATGTTATGGACGCCGTACACCAACAGGATTACCAGTGGCGGGACGAGGGGCAAGATATAGCGGACGCGGAGATCCACCATGAATAAACCAAAGAAAAGTTGGAGCGCGGCAAAGCCAAGGAGTATTTTTTTCTCCTCCATCCACTTCCCATTGAACGCCCAGGGAATAAACAAAATCAGCATCGGATTGAGCACTCCGTCGAAATATTGGGGACTGTCGTCCCGACCGGAAAAGAAAAGCCTGAGCGGCAAGGCGGCGATTTCCCAGGCGCTCTCTCCGTAAAGGAGATGCCGTTTGGCAAAGATGCCGAGCGCGGGCTCACTCCCGCCTCCTCCCCCACCGCCTCTGATCCCATCAAAAAAAGCAGAAAAAAAAGGGAAAAAAGGGTTTCCCGTCCAGACAATGTTCTTTGCCAGCCATGGAGCCAGGGGTAGGATAGCCAAAAATACAAAAAGCGCGAGTTGAACGACGGTCGTCCCAATCCCCGTTTTCACTCGTCCCAATCCCCACGCCAGAGCGAAAAAGAGAAGCAGGAGCAACAAAAGTCCGTTCGGCTTAGTGGCAGCGGCAAACCCCGCCAGTAGACCCGCCAACACGAACCAGCGCGGCTCGGATTTGCCGATTTTACGATTTTCTACCCATTTCAAAATACAAAGCAAAGACCCTGTGGAATAGAACACCAGCCCAAGATCGACGTAGGCCCAATTGCCGAGTCGGAGAATCGCGGGCGTCGAGATAAACAGGAAAAAACCCAACAGACCGTAAAGCGGGCTCAGCCGGCGCGCGAGGTGGCAATAAAGGAGTAGTCCGATGAGAAAGCCGAAAAGACCGTGAATGAGTTTGGGGACGAAATCCCAGCCCCAGGTCACCCATGGAGTGAATAACATTTCCAAGAGCATGGGATAGAAAGATGGATAGTCAAAGGTAATTTCAAAAATCCTTCCCGCCGTCGCGTACAGTTTAGGGACGGCTAGATGATGCGTGAGCTCGTCCCGCGCCGTAGGCGGAAGCAAACCGAGACAGATTTCGGCAACCATGACAAGAAATATGCAAAGCCACAGAAAAAAACCCAGCCAACTCTTGTCGAATAATCGAGCAAAAAAAAGATAAAGAAAATAAATCGCCACCCCGACGACGGCGGCTGCCGTGAGGCTATTCGCGACGGGGTCTCGGATATGACCGCTCAAACCGCTCAATAAATAGAGCACCGCCGCCACGCCGAGCACGATACCCAACAAACAGGTTCGATAAAGTAGAAATGAAATTCGCTCGGCCATCAGCCGCTCTTCTCCCAACCGTTGAGACATCGCGCAATGACTGGAACGATCTTCGCAAGATGCGGCGGATGCCCGCTAATCTTTCCCATCGATAATCGCCACGACAGAGTTAAAGCTCGCAGCGCACCCCTCTTCGGCGCGGATCTCACTCAAGATCCCGGAAGCCGGCGCCTCGATCTCGACGTTTACCTTATCCGTCTCAACTTCGAGTAGAGGCTCTCCCTTTTTAACCATGTCGCCTTTCGCTTTGAGCCAGCGCAAAATTTTGACCTCATCGCTCTCGTCGCTCGATCCTAAACGCGGGATGATGACTTCCATTTTCAAGCGATTCACCTCAAGAGTTTGTGAACAACCACTCGACCGAAAGTGATTTTAAGTGGCTTGATGCGCACTTGCAACAAAAATCGCCCGGCCATCGCGCCGCGCCGCTAATTCTGGATATTTTTCCAGAGCCGCGCTATAAGATTAATCAACGCGAGATTGGGATAAGGCGCGTAGGAGGTTGTATGAGTGAGCCTGCTATAGAGAGCGATACGGAACTGAAGGAATTTTACCAGGAAGCCGACCAAAGGCATCTCATTCCTCTATGGAAGGTTACCGAGCGGCTTCTGCCGCCTGAACCGAAGACGAAAGTTCTTCCGTACCATTGGAAGTGGGCGGACCTGCGCCGCATGGCTTATCGCGCCGCTGATCTTGTGCCGATCGAACGAGGTGGAGAGAGAAGGGTTTTGGGGTTGGTTAATCCAGGCCTCGGCGGGAAGTACGCCGCGACGCATACTCTTTGGGCCGCGGTGCAGATAGTCAAGCCGGGCGAGACCGCGCCCTGCCATCGCCATACCGCCGCGGCGATCCGCTTTATCATCGAAGGGGACCGTTCGTTTACCAACGTGAACGGTGACAAATGCATGATGAGCCGGGGCGATCTCGTTCTGACTCCCAACTGGACCTGGCACGATCATGGATGCGAATCGGATCGACCCATGATCTGGATGGACGGTTTGGATCTGCCGCTGGTAGGCGATCTTGACGCAGTCTTTTTCCAGCCCTATCCAAAAGACCGCCAACCGGTCACGCACGTCAACGATTCGGAGCGAAAATTCAGCGCCCCACACCTGCAGCCGACCTGGGAAAAACCCAGCGAGAATTATTCGCCGCTTCTAAACTACAAATGGGAACCCACATACCAAGCGCTCAAGAAGATCGGCGAAGGCGCCGCCAGCCCGTTCGACGACGTCTGCTTCGAGTATTTAAATCAAAATACCGGCGGACCCGTGTTACCGACGATCGGCTGTTATATTCAATCGATCCGCCCCGGTATCCACACTCAGGCGCATCGCCAGGTCAACAGCGCCGTCTACCACGTCTTCGAAGGGCGCGGCAGCACGGTCATCAACGGCCAGCGGCTCGATTGGGAGCGCGGAGATTTTTTTGTCGTTCCAACGTGGGCGTGGCATGAACATGTCAATGAGAGCAAGGAAGAAGCTATTCTGTTCTCGATACAGGATACGCCGGTAATGAAGGCGCTGGGCCTTTACCGCGAGGAGCCCTACGAGACAAACGGCGGCCGGCAGAAAATTACCGGCACGTTGAGCAGCTAATTAATCAGAGGAGATTTCACGATGGCCAAATATCTCCAATGCAGCGAGTGCGGAAAACTCGCCTTTTACTATGACGACTACGTCGGCACCGAAAAGCCTTTCTATCTGAGACACATGAGATATCCTGACGGCACAAAGCCTCAGTCTCCCAGATGCATTACCTGCGGCGCCGTGCCCAAGTTGATCTATGAGTTCATCAAGGAAGAAAAGGCCGGGGCGAAACACGAATAGGTCCTCCAAACCGTCATTGCTCTCACCTAAATTGTCCATTCCGACCACGTTACTTCCGCGAGGGTGAAAACCCCTCGCCTAAAGATCTAGCGAAGATAAACAACCCATGCGTCCGGACTTGATCGCCGATCTTTTTGAGAAGGAAGGAACTTACTGGTGGAACGTTGCCAAACGGGAAATCGTTCTTGCTCTGGCGAATACCGTAGCAGGCCAAACAAACCGACGTACCTTGGCAATCGGAGTCGATATCGGCTGTGGGCCGGGATTTACCACAAAGGTTTTTGACCGCAACTGGCGGATGGTCGGCGCGGATATCTCGCGCGACGCCCTCGATTTTTGCAAGAGCCGCGGCCTGCGGAACTTATGCCGGATCGATATGACGGACTTTTCGCTCCCGTTCAAGACAAATTCAATTGATTTAGTCTTGGCCCTGGACGTGATCGAACACGTTGAGGACGATATTCACGCCCTCACGGAATGTTATCGTATTCTTAAAACGGGTGGGTTGTTAATAGTCACGGTTCCGGCTTTCATGGCTCTATGGAGTCCTTGGGATGAAAGTTTGGGCCATAAACGACGATACACCTCTCCCCAACTCCTTTATGCTTTGCGAAAAGTGGGTTTCGGCGTGGCGAGGTCAACCTACATTTTCTTTTTTGTGTTTCCCGCAGCCATTTTGATCCGACGCGTGAAAGGATTTTTCCAGAAAGATGCCAGAATTTATTCTTCCGACTTCATGCCACTGCCCGGCATAATAAACAGATTCCTCGTCGGCCTTGGGCATCTGGAACAATGGATGACGACTAAGTTAAACCTCCGTTTCCCATTTGGACTATCGGTGATTTCGGTGGCAAGAAAAAAGTAGCCCTCGATCCTATCGATTCCTGAAACAGAAGTCCTTCAAGGTTAAAGTGGCGTACGGCTTGCTTGATGTGGTACAGATCACAAAATACCGACTATGGTGAAACCCCAGCAAATCCATTTGTCCTTAATTATTCCCACTTTTAACGAGGAACGGCGAATTGGGAAGAGCTTGGACCATATTTTGACATTTTTGCAGTCTCAGCCTTACCCGTCCGAGATTATTATCGTCGACGATGGCAGTCAGGATCGGACTGTTGATGTTGTTCAGCAACGTTCAAACTCAAATCCCCCAATCAGGATCGAGCGCCAGTCCCACAATCTGGGCAAGGGGGAAGCGATCAAAAGAGGCATGCTCCAGGGCAACGGAAGCTATCTCTTTTTTTCCGATGCCGATCTTTCGGTTCCAATCGAAGCGCTGCCTACTTTCCTATCGATTTTGGAAAACGGTTGTGATGTCGCGGTTGGTTCTCGCCGGAAGCCGGGAGCAGTACTTGAGGTTCATCAACCCCTTTACCGCGAATTGATGGGGAAAGTATTCACGTGGCTGTCGAATTGGATTCTGGATTTACGTGTTTCTGATTTCACCTGTGGCTTTAAGGGATTTCGCAGAGAGGCGGCCAGGGAACTCTTTTCCCGGCAGCGGCTCCGAGATTGGAGCTTCGATTCCGAGATTCTCTATTTGGCTAAGATCCAAGGCTACCGGCTGGATGAGATTCCCGTTGTGTGGCGAAACGACGGGGCAACAAAGGTTCGCCTGGGGAGGGACGTCGCTTCATCATTTCTCGGTCTTTTTAAAATTCGTCTCAACCATTTCTTAGGTAATTATAAATGACCGACACTTTCTCCGGCCCGAAAGCTTTAAGCGTGCGATGGATACCCATCGTGATATTTCTCGGCACATTTCTAACTATCGCGTTTACAAACGCCGATTACGGTGTGACTTGGGACGAGCCCGCCTACTTCCACGCATCGGGCCTGCATATCCAGTGGATGGCCGATTTCGGGAAGAACCTACTCCATGGTCGGGTTGGGCAAAGCCTTCAGGATGACGTTATCAAGGCCGCATGGTATTGGGACCCCTACCACGTTCCGCATCCTCCTTTCTCTCGCATCGTTTCCGGAACGACCAAAGCAATCTTTTCTCCGCTCCTGGATAAATTCGTTTCCTATCGATTTGGGCCCGCGATTTTTTTTTCCCTTTTAGTCACTGTCATGTATCTCTGGATGACCGAAGTTTTTGGTCGGCTGGTTGGGCTGTTCTCAGCTCTGAGCCTTACGCTGATACCCAATCTCTTCGGCTTCGCCCACTTTGCGGTCGCAGACATGCCGCTGGCAAGCCTGTGGTTTCTGACGGCTTATTGTTTTTGGAAAGGTCTTGAGAACTGGAAGTGGAGTCTCGTTCTCGGAATCGTCTGGGGATTTGCGCTCGCCACTAAATTTCCCGCCGTTTTGATTCCCGTCCCGCTGATCCTTTGGGCGCATCTCTATCACCGCCGCTCCTACTCCAATAATCTCTTCTGTATGATCTTTCTCGGGCCAGTTGTTATGATCGCCACACAGCCATACTTGTGGCATCAAACCGCCCTCAGGGTTTTGGATTTTTTATATCAAGGCTTGAGCCGGGGCTATCGAGCCGATGCCAACTTTCCCGTTTTCTTTCTCCATCGGCTTTATTTCACCCATGACCTTCCGCGATACTATCCTTTCTTTCTCACGGCTGTAACGACACCGGAAACCATCCTGGGACTAAGCCTGATCGGCATATTCGCGCTACGGAGCCATAGGTCCGAACGAAGAGTCGTCATGCTCTTCCTAATCAATCTGCTCTTCCTGCTGATCCTCGGTCTTTTGCCCGGCGCCGTCCTGCACGACGGCATGAGGCAGCTGCTTTCGGTTTACCCATTTCTAGCGGCCCTGTCCGGGACAGGCTTTTTCTTTCTTTTGCTGGCTTTGAACGGCTGGAGCGAGCGGAAAAAATGGCTTCAGCAGACCAAACATATCCGAGCGAAGCTGGGCGCCATCCTGACCGTCTTGTTTCTTTTCCCGCCGCTCGTCGACCTGATTCTCTACCATCCATTCGAACTCAGTTACTACAACCGATTCGTCGGTGGATTCCGAGGAGCCTACGACCGGGGCCTGGAGGCCACTTATTTTATGGAGGCGATAACCCCTGGGTTTCTCAGCTATCTCAACCGAAAATTGCCTTCCAATGCCGTGGTCAACGGCCTTTTCAGCAGCTTCATGCTCGAGTATTACCAAAAGGAAGGAAAATTACGCTCCGACATTAAAGTCACCGACAAGGAACCGTCCGACTACACCGTCGTGCTCAATCGCCGGAGCATTTTGTCTCTAAAGCGGATGGCCTTTATGGATCAAAACGTCAAACCCTACGCTTCCGTATCTCTCGGAGGCATCCCTCTCGTTATGGTTTATGAGACGAGCCATTTTCATTAACGGGACGATGCTGATGTCTTCTTTTGACGAAAAGAATCGCCGAGACCAGTGTGAGCGCAAAAAGTGTGGTGAGAGAAATGATTAGGCCCAATCTAAAGGACCACGGCGCGTAACGGAACTCGACGCGATGCCCGCCCGCCGCGAGCTTGACGCCGCGAAAAAAGAGATTCGCCCTAAAAATCTTTTCTTCTTTCCCGTCCACATAAACGTGCCAACCGGGATAATAAGAATCAGCCAGGATCAAAATGCCGGGGGCGTCGAGGACGGCTTCGATGTCGACGACCATGTTTTTATAGCGCGTGATATCTGCGCGCGCGCGCAGGCCGGAACGGGGCGCGGGGGGCGAAGCCTCGTTCAGGATGACTTCCGTCAACGGATCGAACTCGGCGCTGGCGAGCCGCTGCAGGGTCTTGCGCGCATCTTTTTCTTGAATCGCCTGCGCGACGATATAGGCTCTTGGGACCGGCCGCTCGGTTTTGTAGAGCCACGAATACCGCTCCGGGGCGGAGCGGAAAAGCTTGATACCCGACTCCGGCAGGGCGTTAAACGCATTTATGTATTGCACATTGAGCGCTTCCAGCAATCGGAAAAGCTGGCGGGCTTCGAGCTTGCTCGCCTCCCCGAGAAACGCGAGGTACGGCCACCGTCCCAGCGCATCCAGCTCCTGCATGTATTCAAATCCGAAGAATATTCCCTGGTTGGGCAACAGGTTGCTGAACACGAGGGAAAGGAATTGTTCCAAAGGAAGCTCTCTGGGCAGCGTAAAATAACTGGGATGAACATCGGACGATCCGGGATAATAAAAGAGGCGGTTGGGTTGCGGGTCCAGTTGCTCCAGTACCCTCGGGCTTCGGTACATGATCTCCGGGCTGAGGAGGAACTGGTACGAGCGATGGGCCGCATAGAGATCGATGAAGACCAGGGTCGATAAGAGCGCGGCAAAAAGCGTCTGCCTCAATTTTCCTGATTTCTTGAGCAGCAGGAGAAGAAGAATCCCAAAGACCAGGCCCAGTTGCGTCTCCAACTGCACGAAAACCAAGGAGGATCGCTTCAGCGTCCAAACGGCGCCGACCGAGCTCTGAATGGACCATTCGATGAATCGGCTAAGCGGCGCCGGATCCCAACGGAGGTAGCCGTACAAGAGAAGCTCCGCAAGGCCCATCAGCGATGCCAGGAAAAAAGCCCGTCTCCAGTCCAGCTCGGACTTGAGGAAGTCCCGCAGCCCTCGCAGGCCGGCGAACAGAAGCGCCGCGTAGGTTAGAAAAATGAATTTCTCGGGAAAGCGAAAGATATTAAATAAGGGCACATGGGAGAAGAGAAAAGGATACAACGGGGTGTGACTCCCCATCGCGGCCGCCAGCGAGAAGGCGACCAACGCCGAAACGACGATCTTTTCCCTGCGCGACCCGTAATAGAGCCAGAACCAGAGGCCGATCGGAACGATCGCTCCCATGTAGTAGCTGATCATAAAAGGGGTCTGATTGCTGAAAAACAGTTTCGGCGAAGTATAGCTGCCGATATCGATCTCCTTATCGACGAAAAAAAAGTTGAGGAGATGCACGGGCCGTAAAGACCAGGCGCTCGCCTCGCCGAGAGTAAATGGCGCGCGCGCGCGGGACTCCGCGAATAACTCCAGCGTCGGCAGTATCTGCGCCATGGAAAGTCCGGCGACGATAAGATTGGCGCCCGCCAGCATCAAAAAGAAATTGCGGACGCCGCCGAGCCCTTCGGCTGCGCGACAGCAGCAAAGCAAGACAAGCGCCTGCGTCATGATATAAATTTCCGGCGACCCGGCCAAAAACTGCACGGTCAGGGTGATGGTCAGCAACAGAAAGTTCTTCCAAGACCGCCCGTGGAGAAGTTTATGAGCGAATAACATCGCCCATGGAAGCCATGCGGCGGCTTGAAAATGATTCAGCAGGTTCGTCAGGGAAACCATCGTGCCGCCGAGCGTAAAAAGAACGCCGGCAATAACGGCTAAAAACGGGGGATAGCGCCAAGTACGGAAAAGCAGGTAGGTTCCGGTGCTCGCGATTAAATAGTGGAAGAGGAACGTCGCTCTAATCGCCGCGAAAAAGGGAAGAATCAGGTAGAGGAGGGCCGGAGGATAAAAAACTCCCGATTGAAAATCCGCCAATAGCGGATAACCCATGGCCACGTGCCGATCCCAGAGAGGCAGCTCACCGGCCTTGAAACTCTCCGCCAGACTGAACCTCATGGGATAAAAATAGGTGCCGAGATCGCGAAAGAAAGGTACTTTGTCGTCCCACACCATCTCACCGCCAAAGCAGAGAACCATTAAAGCCAGCAGTGATAAGGCCAGGTAGTCCTTGCGATCGGTCATTTTCTTCGTGCCTGTTATGATATGGTAGAATTTTAAAAGATGATAGAAAAAAAAGAAGGGGGAAGAAAACTTCCCCCTTCTCGTCGAGAACAACCGGTGAGGACCCTGGTCGATTACGGATTACAACCTGGGGTACTACCACTCGTGATGGTTCCGCCGGCGCTTACATATGTCCAGAGATCGCCGGTATTGCAGTTTGCATGCTTGGCAGTAAGTGTGAAGGCAGCCGCCCCTCCTCCGGAGTAAACGGTTACATTAGCCGTGTTGTTGAATCCCTCAAGGTTCGTGCCGGTGCAGGCAGAGCAAGCCTTGTATGTATTGCCACTGACGAAGTAGGCCTCCTCGGCCACAGCAGCGTTATGCAGGTCGGACTTTACCTGGGCCTCAAAACTGCGCCGACGATACGCAGCAAACTGCGGAATGGCGATAGCCGCCAGAATTCCGATGATCGCGATAACAACGAGTAGCTCGATGAGGGTGAAACCCCCTTCGGCTTTTAGTCTTAGTCTATTCATATATTGTTCCTTTCTCCTTCTTTTGATTGTTGATGATTTTTTCCATTTCCTTGTCCGACAACGCCCGTATTGGTAAGAAATCTCTAACCCACCTCCTTCTATGCGTATTCAAGCGTGACGGCCTTGTGACGGTCCACAAAGCAAAACTAAGGCCACCGGTTTTCTCTGATCAGCGGAACATGTCAAGGTATGTGCTTCAGGGGCGGGATCAAACAAACCGAATAAAATTCAGTTGTTGGCCCTGATCGTGAAGACGATTGCAGTTTCTCGGCGGTGCCAAATAACGGCGACGTCAAAAATTGTATCAAAAAGTCGCGGTTAGTCGGATGACAAAAACCGCTACTCCGGGGCGGGTTCCTCTATATTCGGCACACCTTTCATCCCAAGCAGGCTATATTTTTCCAATCTATGCCGGAAAGACCTGTAATTGATCCCTAAAAGCTCGGCAGCTCTCTTTTGTACCCCGTTAGCCCTTTTGAGGGCGCTGAGAAGGAGACACTTCTCATGCGTAGCCAGTTCTTCGTCCAACGAGATGGTCCGGTTGAAAAAAGTCTCCGCCCCCCCTGGGGTCGTCTTTTCGAAGAGCTTGACCTCTTCGGAGATGGGGACACCACGGATATAGGACGGCAAGTCGTCCTCTGTAATGATGTTCTTGCCCGTAACCGCTACCGAATGCTCGATAATATTTTCCAGCTCGCGGATATTTCCCGGGTAGCTGTAGCTCATCAACTCCATCAGCACCCCGCTCGACACCTCTTCGACCTTTTTGCCCTGTACTCCGGCGAATTTTTCAACAAAAAAATGGACCAGCGAGGGTATGTCTTCCTTTCTATTGCGCAAGGGAGGAAGAGTGACTTGGACTACGTTGAGACGGTAAAATAGGTCCTCTCGAAAGCGCCCTTTTTCCACCTCTTGGCGGAGATCCCGATTGGAGGCGGAGATCACGCGGACATCGACCTTCATCTGCTTACTCCCGCCGACGGGTGTGAATGCCTTCTCTTGCAGTACTCGGAGTAATTTAACCTGCAAGTGAAGCGGCAGCTCCCCTACTTCGTCGAGAAAAATCGTCCCGCTATCGGCCTGCTTAAACAGACCCATATGGTCAGAGACCGCTCCGGTAAAAGCGCCGCGCACGTGACCGAAGAGCTCGCTCTCTATAAGGTTCTCAGGAATTGCGCCACAGTTGACGGCTACAAAAGCGCGCTCTTTGCGAGGCCCATTCGTATGTATCGCGCGCGCTACCAGCTCTTTGCCGGTGCCGCTGTCACCCGTAATCAGAACATTGGTCGTTGTCGCCGCAACTTTTTGAACCAGACGGTAAATGTTTTCCACCCCACCGCCACGGCCAACGACGCCCGCAAATTGAAAGCTGGGCGAGGTCGCCGGTGTCTCATCAACGCGTAGCTCGTGTTCCCTCGCCTTTCGTATCTCTTCCCCAAGACGGACCTTTTCCTCCAACTCTTTTCTTTTCGTGACATCCTCAAAGATACATACATAACCGATCGCCTGTTCGCTCGGGTCATTGAGCGGCGCGAGCGTTAATTTCAATTGGATATTACCCTTCCGCGCCTCGGTAAAAGCGAATTCATCCACGACGATCCTCTTTCCCTCGGAGACTCCATCGAAGTTGTAGGTGAGACCGGGAAAGATATCGGTTAGCTTCTTTCCTTTTACCGCCGCTTCCTGCAACGAGGTGAGCGTCTGCGCTCTCGGATTGAAATAGTTGACATGTCCTTTGATGTCCGTAATGGCTATGCCGCTTCCGACTCCCTGAATCAAGGCGTCTTTAAGAGCTTCCAGGTCGAGGTAATCTTTCTGCTTCTCTTTGAGAAGACGTTCCGCCTCGTAAACTTTGCGCGCGAGCAGACCGCTCAGATAGGCAATGACAAAAAAAGCCGGCACGTTCAGGAGCAGGTTGGTAGCCAGCTGTCCCGCCGCCGAGAACCAGCTTCCAAAGTGATGGTGGTGGCTCCAGAGCAGCACCGCAGTGTAACAGACGCTTGAGACCCCGGCCGTAATAAACGCTGCGCGAGAAAACAACAGTATCGCGCCGCCAACGATGGCCAGGTTATAGAGAAACGCGAACGGGCTTTCGATGCCGCCCGTCAGCCAAACGATGACGGTGATGAGCAGGATATCGAAGTCGACCTGGACGTGAGCGAAGCGGATTGGATCGCCGGCCCAGCGCAGCAAAAGCGCGGAAGCTATCGAAACGACGTAAGCGGCGATGAGCGGCAACTGGAGCTGGTGGAAGAGGGCGAGATCTCCTCCCTTGAAGAGATGGACGAGCGCAACCGCCCCCAAAAAAAACGACACGATGACTACCCTTAGAAAGAGCAGCCACTTAATTTTTCTGATCAGCTCTCTTTTTGCTTCGTCCAATTTCAATCAAACCAGGGAGCCCAATTGGAAGATCGGAAGATACATCGATATCACCAATCCTCCAATAATAACTCCCAAAACAACCATGATGACAGGCTCCATAAGAGCCGTGAGATTTGCCACGGCGCTATCCACCTCGTCCTCGTAAAACTCGGCTACCTTCTTAAGCAGCGAATCCAACGACCCCGTGTTCTCGCCGATGGCGACCATCTGGCAGACCATCGGAGGGAAGATTTTGCTTTCCGCCAACGGCTCGGCAATAGTCTTTCCCTGGCTGATGCTGATGCGGCACTTCATGACGGCTTGTTCAACAATCTTGTTGCCCGCGGTCCTCGCCGTGATCGCGAGGCCATCAAGGATGGGCACGCCGGAGCTCAGCAGGATCGACATGTTCTGGGAAAATCTGGCTACCGCAACTTTTCGGAGAAGGTCGCCTATGATTGGAAGTCTAAGCAAAAATCCATCGATCATTAGCCTGCCCTTTTCGGTCTTGCTATACATTCGTAGAGCAACAATGATGGCGACAACGGCGCCGACAATATATAAAAAGTAGGCGCGAAACCAATTGCTCACGTTGATCGTCATCTGCGTCGGCAGCGGCAGCGCCTTGCCGGCACTGCCGTAAAGCTCGCCAAAAACCGGTATGACATATAGAAGCAAGATACTTACGACTGCCACCGCAACAACGACGATCGTGCACGGATAGATCATCGCCCCCTTGACCTTTCGCTTGAGCTTGGAGGCCTTCTCGATAAACCCGGAGAGCCGGTTAAGAATCGTGTTCAAAACACCGCCCGCCTCACCGGCGGCGACCATATTGACGTAAAGATCATCGAAGACTTTCGGGTGCTTCTTGAGGGCCTCAGCCAGGGTCGAGCCACCCTCGACGCCCTGCTTAATGGTCCTAATGGTATTCCTCAAAACCTTGTTCTCTGTTTGCTGGCTCAGTATATCGAGACACTGAACGATCGGCAGGCCCGCGTCGATCATCGTGGCGAACTGCCGGGTAAATATCATCAGGTCACGATCCTTGACCTTCGATCTTAAACCCGGAATGGTGATCTCTCGGTCCAGTCCCTTGCCTTTTTCCCGCACCCGGGTGGGCATGGGTTGAATCCGCTGGCTTCTCAAGCGCGCGAGCACCGCCTGTTGATTTAATGCTTCCATCTCGCCCTTGAGGATCTTGCCCTGCGCCGTCTTTCCTTCCCAAACAAAAACTGGCATAACGTCTCCCGTTTAAGATAATTTATTCACTCAGGTGTCCAGAGAAAAAACCGATCCGAACCCGCGATCGGAATCGGTAACCCGAATCGTTTCCTCGATGGTTGTAAGCCCGTCCCTAACCTTTTTGATAGCGCTCAATCTCAGCGTGCTCATTCCCAGCTTGATCGCCTCTCGCTTCAAATCGGCGGCGGATACGCCGCGCAGAATTATTTCCTTCAGCGCATCGTGCATCACCAAAAGCTCATAGATCGCCACGCGACCTTTATAACCCGTCTGGTTGCAGTTCACGCATCCCTGACCACGGAAGGTTGGAAAGCCCATCGTCGCCTCTGCCGGATCGACACCGATGGCGATCAAGACGTCGGAATTGACTTCTACCGGGGTTTTGCAGTTGACGCAGATCTTACGCACCAATCTTTGTGCAACAATCAGATTGAGGGAAGAAGTAATGAGAAACGACTCCACCCCCATATTGATCAAACGGTCTATCGTCGAAGGCGCGTCGTTGGTATGGAGCGTACTTAGAACCAGGTGGCCGGTGAGGGCCGCCTTGACGGCGATTTGAGCCGTCTCCAGGTCGCGGACTTCGCCGACCATAATGATGTCGGGGTCTTGGCGCAGAAAAGAACGAAGGCAGCTTGCGAAATTGAGCCCGATCTCGTCCTTGACCTGTACCTGATTGATGCCCATGATACTGTACTCGACCGGATCTTCGGCGGTACAAATATTCACATCGGCCTTGTTAAGCTCCGATAGAGCGGAATATAAAGTGGTCGATTTTCCGCTTCCCGTAGGACCTGTGATGAGGATCATCCCGTAGGGCTTATAGATCGCCTCCTTAAAATCTTTGAGATTATGCGTATCGAAACCGAGCTTCGCCATGTCCAACTGCAGGTTGGACTTATCGAGCAATCTCATGACGATCTTTTCGCCGAACAGCGTCGGCAACACCGAAACGCGGAGATCGAGCTCTTGTCCCTGGCCCGTCTTGAGCTTAATCCGGCCGTCCTGAGTCAACCTTCTCTCTGCGATATCTAAATTCGCCATGACTTTAATGCGCGAGATCATCGCGTTCTTCAATCGTTGCGGGGGAGTCATGATCTCCTGCAACACTCCGTCCAATCGAAACCTCACACGAAAGACCTTCTCATAAGGCTCAAAGTGGATGTCGCTGGCGCCACGCCTTGCCGCGTCGGCCAAGATCGCATTGGCCAGCGTGACGACCGGCGCTTCTTGAGTCGCTTGCTGAAGCTCTTCGAGGTTGATTTCCTCCTCGCCTTTAATGACCTCCATCTCGCCGTCGCCGAATCTCTTGAGAACTTCGTCGTAGCTGGACTTTCCAAAGCGGCGTTCGAGAATCTTTCGGATTTCCGAGGGTGAGGCGAGGACCGGACGGACACCGTACCCCGTAATGAACTGAATCTCGTTGATCGCGATAAGATTCGTGGGGTCCGCTGTGGCAACGGTGAGCGTTGACCCCAAAAGCTTAAGCGGTATGATCTGATGTTTCTGGATAAGGTCGGTCGTGACAAGATCGAATATGCCTGGATTTATCTCAACGTTTTCGAGCTGGACCTTTTCGATACCGAATTGTGTAGCGAGGAATTCGGTGAGGTGATCTTCGGTCGTGAAACCAAGACGAACCAACTCCTGAATAACGTGAGAGCCGTTGTCTTGCTCTTGTTCCAGGGCCTGGTTGAGTTGCTCCCGGGTGACCACGCCACCCCGAACCAAAAGCTCACCTAGGCGAGGTTCCATATATTTTCCAAGCGGTCTAAAGGCCGATTATCCTAGAAATGACTCTTATTGTCAATTTCCACCGCATGGCAACTTTACAGTGCCCTCGCCAACTTTTGGAAATTGCCGCCAGACTGGCTCGCTCTACCAATCCCTATCGCTTCAATGCGGCTTGAGCCGCGGCTAACTTGGCAATGGGAACGCGAAACGCCGCGCAGCTAACGTAATCTAAGCCCACCTGGTGACAGAAGATGACAGATCTCGGATCGCCTCCATGCTCTCCGCAGATGCCGATCTCGAGTTCCCTATTCACCTTTCGGCCCTTTTCTACCGCAATACGCATCAACTCGCCCACGCCGCCCTGATCGATGCTGACGAACGGATCTTCGGGATAGATCCCTTCCGCAATGTAGCTAGGCAGAAACTTTCCTGCGTCGTCCCGCGATAGACCGAGGCAGGTTTGCGTCAGGTCGTTGGTTCCGAATGAGAAAAATTCCGCTTCCTGGGCGATCTCATCGGCAAAGAGACAAGCCCGCGGCAGCTCGATCATGGTGCCTACGAGATAGCGGACCTTGACACCATAGGCCTTCATCGTCTCGTGGGCCGCCCGTTCGACGATCTCACGCTGGAGATGTAGCTCTTGCCGGGTCGCTACCAAAGGAATCATCACTTCCGGGAACGGGTTCTTTCCTTCCCTGCGCAGTTCACACGCGGCTTCAAAGATCGCCCTTGCCTGCATCTCCGTTATCTCCGGATAGGAGATGCCCAACCGGCATCCCCGATGGCCGAGCATGGGATTGAATTCGTGCAGGCTTTCGATTTTGCTTTTTAACTCCGCGACGGGCACTCGCATGCCCTCGGCGAGCGCGACGATCTCTTCTTCGGTCTTCGGCAGGAATTCGTGCAGCGGTGGATCGAGCGTGCGTATGGTGACCGGCAAAGCGCCCATGATGTCGAGAATGGCCTTGAAGTCCTCTTTCTGCATTGGCAAGAGCTTCGACAAAGCCTGGCGGCGCCCCGCCTGGTCTTTTGCCAGAATCATTTCCTGGACCGCGCGGATCCGCTCTCCGCCAAAAAACATGTGCTCGGTGCGGCAGAGACCGATGCCTTCAGCGCCGAATGCCATCGCGACGCGCGCCTGGTCCGGCTGGTCGGTATTGGTCCGCACGCCGATCTTCCGTACTGCGTCGGCCCATTTGATGAGCCTCGTAAACTGCTGATAGACCCGCGACGCTTTAGCAGCCAAGGTTTTGGCAAGGAGGACTTGCAGCACCTCGGAGGGGAAAGTCTGGATTTCGCCTCGCATCACTTCCCCGGTTGTGCCATCGACGGAAATCCAGTCGCCTTCCTTCAAAACCGTATCCGTAACCCGCATCTCGCGCCGCGCGTAATCGACATCGTGGATCGCCTCACAGCCCACCACGCATACTTTTCCCATCTGGCGCGCGACCAGGGCTGCGTGCGAGGTCATGCCGCCGCGAGCCGTTAGAATTCCCTGTGCGGCGTCCATGCCGCGGATGTCATCGGGGCTGGTCTCCTTGCGGCAGAGGATCACCCGCTCGCCTCTTTTCTTCCATGCCTCGGCATCCTCCGCGTGGAAAACGACACGGCCTGTGGCCGCGCCGGGTCCGGCGGGAAGCCCCTGCGCCAGTATCCGTCCCTCGCGGCCAGCCTTCTCTTTGGCCGCCGGGTCGAAGATCGGACGCAGGAGCTGATTGAGCTGGTCAGGCTCGATGCGGAGCAGCGCTTGCTCTTTAGAGATCATTTTTTCATCCACCATATCGACGGCTATGCGCACGGCCGCAAAGCCGGTCCGTTTTCCGGTCCGCGTCTGCAGCATCCAGAGCTTGTTATCCTCGATGGTAAATTCGATGTCCTGCATCTCCTTGTAGTGCCGCTCCAATAACTTGTAGACTCGATCGAGGTCCGCGTAGCTTTTCGGCATGACGTCTTTGAGTTCAGCGATCGGTCGCGGCGTGCGGGTGCCGGCGACCACGTCCTCGCCCTGGGCATTGACCAAAAATTCTCCGTAGAAACGCTTCTCGCCCGTTGCCGGGTCGCGCGTGAAGGCCACACCCGTCGCGCAAGTCTCGCCCATGTTGCCGAAGACCATCGCCTGGACGTTGACCGCAGTGCCCCAGTCGTGCGGTATGCGGAAACTTTCGCGGTAAGCGATAGCGCGGTCGTTGTTCCAGGAGCCAAAGACCGCGCCGATCGCGCCCCAGAGCTGCGCTTTGGGATCATTGGGAAAATCTTGCCCCAAACGTTTCTTGATCTCCGCTTTGTACTCTGCAACGAGAGCTTTGAGATCCTCAGCGGTAAGCTCGGTATCGTAGCGGACCCGGCGCGCTTCTTTTTTTCGCTCGAGGATAAGCTCGAACGGGTCGCGCTCTTTTTTATCCGCCGGCTTGAGACCCATCACGACGTCGCCATACATCTGCACGAAGCGGCGATACGAATCATAGGCAAAGCGTGGATTGTTCGTGCGGCGAACCAGACCCTGAACCGTCTCGTCGTTGAGGCCCAGGTTCAAGACCGTGTCCATCATGCCCGGCATGGACTCCCGCGCTCCGGAGCGCACCGACACCAAAAGCGGATTTTCCGGATCGCCGAACTTTCTTCCTATGATCTTCTCGACGCGACCGAGAGAAATCGCAATCTCGTCCGCCAAACCTTTAGGATACTGCCGCCGGTGATCGTAGTAATACGTGCAAACCTCGGTCGTGATGGTAAATCCGGGCGGGACCGGAACTCCGATCCGCGTCATTTCATGCAGCCCGGCGCCCTTGCCACCCAGAAGCTCGCGCATCGAGGCTTTGCCCTCGGCTCTCCCCCCGCCGAAGAAGTAAGCATATTTTTTTTTCTTTGCCATCTTTCCTCCGCCCTTAAACAAATTCCCCGATAAATTTTTTCACTATGCGCGTCGAAAACGCGCTTAGGACTCCGATGAGAATGCGTCTAGGAATGGAGCGGACTTCAATTCTCTGCCTATTTGGTACTGGATGAAACTGAGCAAGGCAAGATGGCTTTCGCGCAACACCGCGGCAGAAAAAGCAGAAGGGTGAGAAAAGAGCCCGTGGGCTTGCTGCAGTTGCCCCATGACCCCGAGCGTCTCCAGCGAAAGCGGAGCAACCTCTCTTCTCAATGCGGAACAGCCCTCGCAAAGCACGCCGCCGTCGCGCAGGCTGAAACCCCAGCATTCCAACATCCGGCCGCGCCAGCCCTTGCCACAACGACGGCAATGCTCCAACATCGGCTGGTAGCCTGCGAGTTTCAGCAGCTTGAGTTCAAAAGCCGCAAGCAAGAGGACCGATGTCCCGTTTTCCTCTATGAAGCTGAGTCCATTCCGGAGATGAGCGAAGAGTTCCCGGTTCTCATCGCGTTCTCCGGAGAGCGCGTCGGTGATTTCCATCAAGTAAGACGCATGAGCGATCTTCTCCAGGCTCGCGGTAAGATTCTTAAAAACCTGGATCAGATCGCATCCGTGGATAAAGGCTAGCGAGCTGTTCCGACTATCCTGGAAGCGAAGGTTGACTAACGAGAACGGCTCCAGTGAATTGGCGAATCTCTTGCGGGAGCGCTTGGCCCCTTTGGCGATTCCGGTAATCTTGCCGTGAGACTCTGTCAGGAAGCAAACTATCTTGTCGGACTCCCCATAGGACCAAGCGCGCAGGACAATGGCCGGGGTTATCAAGGGAATCGGCATGGTCGGATCTGGGTTTTAACATTTTTATGGAAAACGCGCAAATTGTTTAAATATTGGGGGTTTTTATGAAAGATGCGCCTTGACACCTAAGGGAGTGGTGATTAGATTTTGCTGGTAGTTATGACGAAGCTGAACAACTAGAAAACGAGTCCATCCGAGTGGAAGAAGACAAGGACAAAGAATATT
This sequence comes from uncultured Syntrophobacteraceae bacterium, assembly GCA_964572145.1. Classification (GTDB taxonomy): domain Bacteria; phylum Desulfobacterota; class Binatia; order UBA9968; family UBA9968; genus JAJPJQ01. The sequence continues at coordinate 27,589 of CAZNES010000015.1, read as the reverse complement.
TCCCGGCCGGCGGCGGTGAAGGCGAAGCAGAACCATGCGAGAAGCTTCGCCGGCAGCTTGAAGCGAAAGAGCTTGAGGCCAAAGAAAATTACGATCGCCTTCTGCGCCAGGCAGCGGAGCTGGAAAATTATAAAAAGCGCGCTGCGCGGGAAAAGACCGAAGCGATCCGCTACGCGAACGAGAGTCTGGTCAAAGATCTGCTGCCGGTGCTGGATAATCTCGAACGCGCGCTCGACTATGCCCAGGGAGGCGGAAATGGGAAGCCGCTGCTCGAGGGCATCGAAATGGTTCTCAAGGGCTTTGTGGAAATTCTGGGCAAGCACGGAGTCAATCCAATATCTGCGGTCGGCGAACCTTTTGATCCCAACAAACATGAGGCGATCGCACAGGTTGTAACCCAGGAACACAAGCCTAACACCGTCGTCGAGGAGCATCACAAAGGCTATTATCTCCTGGACCGCCTGCTCCGACCCGCTCAGGTAAGCGTGGCGAAACCGCCTGAGAATAACGAGGAATAAGCGGAGTTGAAAACGGGCAGAGGGATGATTAAATAAAAATCGCGTCGAGTCACATGAGGAGTACTGAACATGGCAAAAGTTATTGGAATTGATTTAGGGACAACCAACTCCTGCGTCGCGATTATGGAGGGGGGAGACCCCGTTGTCATCGCGAATTCCGAAGGCAGCCGCACCACGCCGTCGGTCGTAGCGTTTTCCGAAAGCGGCGAGCGCCTGGTCGGTCAAATCGCGAGGCGGCAGGCCATAACCAATCCGGAGAATACCATCTTCGCCGTCAAGCGGTTGATCGGGCGGCGTTACGACGACCCTTTAGTGCAAAAAGCTTCGAAGGTGCTGCCCTACAAAGTCGTGCGCGGGGACAACGGCGACGCCTGGGTGGAAATCAGAGAGAAGAAATACAGTCCGGCCGAGATATCGGCTTTCATCTTGCAAAAGATGAAGCAAACCGCGGAGGACTATCTCGGCGAAAAAATTACCGAGGCGGTCATCACGGTTCCCGCTTATTTTAACGACAGCCAGAGACAGGCGACCAAGGACGCCGGGCGCATCTCGGGTCTGAATGTCCTCAGAATTATCAACGAGCCAACGGCCGCGGCGCTCGCCTACGGTCTCGACAAAAAGAAGGACGAGAAAATCGCCGTCTTCGATCTCGGCGGCGGCACGTTCGACATTTCCATCCTGGAGCTCGGAGAAGGGGTGTTCGAGGTCAAATCGACCAACGGCGACACTTTCCTGGGAGGAGAAGACTTCGATCAGCGGGTGATGGATTATTTGGCCGACGAGTTCAAAAAAGATCAGGGCATCGATCTGCGCAAGGATCGCATGGCGCTCCAGCGGCTGAAAGAAGCGGCCGAGAAGGCGAAGTGCGAGCTCTCCTCGTCGATGGAAACCGATATCAATCTTCCATTCATAACCGCCGATCAGAACGGGCCCAAGCATCTCAATATGAAGTTGACTCGTTCCAAGCTTGAGGCGCTCTGCGCCGACCTGATCGACCGGACCGAGGGCCCGTGCCGTCAAGCGCTCAAAGACGCGGGGTTAAGCGCGAGCGACGTCAACGAGGTCATTCTCGTGGGCGGAATGACGCGCATGCCGGCGGTTCAGGAGCGGGTCAAGAAAATCTTCGGCAAGGAACCTAATAAAGGAGTCAATCCGGACGAAGTTGTCGCCGTGGGCGCAGGGATTCAGGCGGCCGTGTTGAAAGGCGAGGTGAAAGACGTTCTCTTGCTCGACGTGACCCCGCTGTCGCTCGGAATCGAAACGCTGGGAGGCGTTTTCACCAAACTCATCGAGCGCAACACCACGATCCCGACTCGGAAGAGCCAGGTTTTCTCCACGGCGGCGGACAATCAGACGGCCGTCTCCATCCGCGTCTTTCAGGGCGAGCGGGAGATGGCGGCGGACAATAAGCTTCTCGGCCAGTTCGATCTCGTGGGAATTCCGCTGGCGCCCCGGGGCGTGCCGCAGGTCGAGGTGACCTTTGACATCGACGCGAACGGCATCGTGCACGTTTCGGCAAAAGACCTCGGCACCGGCAAAGAGCAGTCGATCCAGATCACCGCATCCAGCGGACTCAACGAGAACGAGATCAAGCAGATGGTCAAAGACGCCGAGGCGCATGCCTCCGAGGACAAGAAGCGAAAAGAGACCGCGGAAGCCCACAATCAACTTGACTCGCTGATCTATTCTACGGAGAAGTCCCTCAAAGAACACGGCGGAGACTTGGAGGCGGCGGTCAGAGGGGAAATCGAGGCGGCGCTGGAAAAAGCGAAGAAAGCGGCGGAAGGCCAGGACGCCGAGACCCTTCGCGCGGCGGCCGAGGAGCTTACCCGCTCCTCGCACAAGCTAGCTGAGGCAGTGTACGCCAAAGCGTCGAAGCAACAACAGTCCTCGGCGCAAGATTCTTCGACAGGCCATCAAGGACAGACGACCGACGGCGAGGGAAGGAAAAAAGAAGACGTCGTCGACGCGGATTTCGAGGAGGTCAAAGAGTAACCTTCGAGGGAGAACCGTTCTTCACCTTGAATACGGAAGCCCCTGCTCCCTCACGCGTTGAGGAGAGGGGCTTTTTCGTTGTATAACAAACATTAAATACGCGAGGGACGCCATTGAACGGCAAGATAGATTATTACGAAGTGCTCGGTATTCAGCGCAATGCCGGCGAGGAAGAGATCAAGAAGGCTTACCGCAAGCTGGCGCTCAAGTATCACCCGGACCGCAACCCCGGAGACATGCAGGCGGAGGAGAAATTCAAGGAGCTGTCGGAAGCCTATCAGGTGCTGACGGATCCTGAAAAACGCGCCCAGTACAACCAATTCGGCCACGCCGCGTTTGCCAACGGCGGCCCATTTCAAGGGGGCTTCGATTTTACCTCCGGCTTTGAAGATATCTTCGGCGATATCTTCGGTGAGTTCTTCGGCGCCGGGCAGAGCCGCAGGCGCGGCCGCTCTCGGGGCGACGATCTTCGCTACAATCTCGAAATCACCTTCGAAGAAGCCGCCTTTGGCACCGAGAAAAAGATCAAGATACCGCGACATGGCGCTTGCGATGAGTGCCACGGCAGCGGGAGCAAGCTGGGGACCTCGGCAAAAACCTGCCCGACCTGCCATGGCCGGGGCCAGGTAAGTTTCCAGCAAGGTTTTTTCACCGTCTCGCGAACGTGCAGCCGGTGCCACGGCCAGGGAACGTTCATCGCCGATCCTTGCTCCGCCTGCGGAGGAGCCGGACGGGTGCGGAGGCTGCATACTCTGAGCGTCAAAATCCCGGCTGGCGTCGATGCCGGCTCGCGGTTAAAGCTCCGCAACGAGGGAGAAACCGGCGCCGCCGGCGGTCCTGCGGGCGATCTCTATGTCGTCATCCAGGTCCAGCCGCATCCGCTTTTTATCCGAGAGGGCCTGGACGTTATCTGCGAGGTTCCCATCAGCTTTGTTCAGGCGGCCGTGGGCGCGGAGATCGACGTCCCGACGCTCGAAGGCAAAGTCAAAATGAAGATCCCTTCCGGCACGCAATCGGGAAAAATCTTCCGCCTCAAAGGAAAAGGAGTCCGCGATGTTCATGGCTATCACCAGGGAGATCAGCTCCTACGGGCAACGGTAGAAACTCCCACTCACCTGACCGGACGGCAAAAGGAGCTGCTCAAGGAGTTTGCCGCTCTTGGAGGAGAGGACATTCATCCTCTCTCGAAAGGTTTCTTTGACAAAGTAAAGCAACTATTTGGGTAAAGCGCGCTAAACCGGCCTATTCCTCTACTATCCGCCCCCACTAGAAACTTTTTAGATTTCTATTGACGACCGCAGCAGGTGTGATTAACCTATCCCAGAGGGTTGAAAACAATGAGCGAAGCTCAATGGAACCTTGAAGGCCAGGAGAGTAAAGAGACGCAGGTCGAGATTCCCGAAGTCCTGCCGCTGCTCCCGATCCGCGACATCGTCATCTACCCCTACATGATGCTTCCACTCTTCGTCGGCAGAGAGATGTCGATTCGCGCCGTCGAAGAGTCGCTCTCGCGCCAGCGTCTGATCTTTCTCGTCGCGCAAAAAAACTCGGCGGAAGACAGTCCGACTCCCGAGGACATTTACAAGGTCGGCACCGTCGCGTCGATCATGCGCATGCTGAAGCTCGCCGATGGGCGGGTAAAGATCCTCGTGCAGGGGCTGGCTAAAGGCGAGATCGAGAGTTATCTCAAAGAGCAGCCGTTTTTCGAAGCGAAGATCCGTAAGATTGTCGAGCCCGCCGTTCAGGACGTTTCGATCGAGGTCGAAGCCCTGATGCGCAACGTCAAGGAAAAGATCGAGCAGATCCTGAACCTCAAAAATCTCCCGCCGGAGATCGTCATGGTCACCGACAACATCAGCGACGCCGGCGTGCTCGCGGATCTGGTGGCCTCCAATCTTCGTCTAAAGATCGAGGAGAGCCAGGGAATTCTAGAGATCTTCGATGCAGTGACCCGTTTGAAAAAAGTGAACGATCTCTTGAGCCGTGAGCTCGAGCTCTCCACGGTTCAGGCGCGCATCCAGAATCAGGCGAAAGAAGAGATGAGCAAAACCCAGCGGGATTACTTCCTGCGCGAGCAGTTGAAGCAAATCCAGCAGGAGCTGGGCGAAGGCGACGAGCGCGCCGAAGAAATCAAGGATCTCAAAAAGCAAATCGAAAAAGCCAAGATGCCGCTCGAGGCGAAGCGCGAAGCCGAGAAGCAGTTAAAGCGGCTGGAGCAGATGCACCCGGAATCTTCGGAGGCCTCTCTCGTCCGGACTTACCTCGACTGGCTCGTGGATATCCCCTGGAGCAAGCGCACCAAGGACAACCAGAACATCAAAAAAGCGCAGCAGGTCCTCGACGAAGATCACTACGATCTCGAGAAAGTCAAAGAAAGAATTCTGGAGTATCTAGCCGTCAACAAGCTTAAGAAAAAAATCAAAGGGCCTATCCTCTGTTTTGTCGGCCCTCCCGGCGTCGGCAAGACTTCTTTAGGAAAATCGATCGCCCGCTCGCTCGGGCGGAATTTCGTCCGCATCTCGCTCGGCGGCATCCGGGACGAGGCCGAGATCCGCGGCCACCGGCGAACCTACGTCGGCGCTTTGCCGGGACGGGTGATCCAGGGAATTAAACAAGCCGGCTCCAACAACCCGGTCTTCATTCTCGATGAGATCGACAAGCTCGGCACGGACTTTCGCGGCGACCCGTCGGCGGCGCTGTTGGAAGTGCTCGACCCCGAGCAGAATCACGCCTTCAGCGATCATTACCTGAATCTGGCTTTTGACCTCTCGAACGTACTATTCATCTGCACGGCCAATCTGCTCGATCCAGTTCCGGCGGCTCTGGCCGACCGCATGGAAGTCATTCAACTGTCCGGTTACACCAGCGAGGAGAAGCTGGAGATCGCCCGCAAGTTCCTGGTCCCGAGGCAATTGGAGAACAATGGGATCTCCACCGGCCACCTGGAGATTTCCAACGACGCCGTCCTGCGGATCATCGCGCAGTACACAAAAGAGGCGGGCCTGCGAAATCTCGAGCGGGAAGTCGCTTCCATATGCCGCAAGGTGGCGCGCAAGATTGCGGAAGGCAAAAAAGATCTGACGCGCGTGACACGCGCCAACCTCCACCTTTTTCTGGGCCCTCCGAAATTCATTCCTGAGGCCGAACAGGAACAAAACGAGATCGGCGTGGCGACCGGCCTGGCCTGGACCAGCGCGGGCGGAGAGGTGCTCTACGTCGAAGCGTCGCTTTCGAAGGGCAAGGGCAATCTCACGCTCACCGGCCAGTTGGGCGAGGTGATGAAAGAGTCGGCGCACGCCGCCGTAAGTTACGCGCGCTCGCACGCGAAGAAACTCGGCATCGAGGAAGATTTTTATCAGAAGCTCGACGTCCACATCCATGTGCCGGCCGGCGCCATTCCCAAAGACGGACCTTCGGCGGGAATCACGATGGCGACGGCCCTGATCTCCGCGCTCACGCGGCGGCCGGTGAACCGGTACGTGGCCATGACCGGAGAGATCACGCTGCGCGGAAGAGTCCTCCCGATCGGCGGCCTCAAAGAAAAATGCCTCGCGGCCCTGCACGCCGGAATCAAAACCATTATTGTTCCGGAAAGAAACGAAAAAGATCTGGGCGAGATCCCCAAGCAGCTGCGCCGCAAGCTCACGCTGATAACCGCTAAAAACATGTCCGACGTGCTCAAGGCGAGCCTCCTCGACAAAGAGAGCCGAAAGGTTTCCGTGGCTTCAGACAGTCGCGACAAAACGGCGAAAAAGCGCCGGCCGAAGAGGAAAGACAAATCGCTCGACAAGCTTCGTAGGGAAAGAGCCATTCCGCTTCGCGCCTAGAATGAGACTCGAAAAGCTCGGGGAATTCGGCCTGATCGAGAGAATTCGCAAGGCCGCCCCTAAAGGTCATGGCGTTAGGGTCGGCATCGGGGACGATGCGGCATGGCTCGATTGCCGGAGCCCGACGTTCCTTTTCACGGCGGATTTACTCATCGAAGGCATTCACTTCAAGCTCGAATGGAGCACCTTTTATTCCCTGGGCTACAAGACGCTCGCCGTGAACCTTAGCGACATCGCAGCCATGGGAGGAACTCCCGCCTACCTGACGCTCTCGTTGGGCATCCCGAGCGATTTCACAACCAGGGATATAGACGAATTTTATCGCGGCATCAGATTTCTCGCGATGCAGAGCGGCGTCTCTTTGGTCGGCGGCGATACCAGCGCGGCGAAACGCTTCTTTATCAGCGCGGCTCTAATCGGTCATTGCCCCTATGCGCCGGTATTGCGCAGCGGCGCAAAACCGGGCGACGATCTCTACGTCACCGGAACTCTGGGTGACTCCGCCCTGGGACTGGAGCTGATCAAGAAAAAAAAGCGTCACGGTAGAAGCGGCGCAGCGGCGCATCTCATTCGCCGTCATCACTTTCCCAGCGCCCGCCTCAAGGCGGGCGCGTTGCTGGCGCGCGAGCGATTGGCCCGGGCGATGATCGACGTGAGCGACGGGCTGCTTCAGGATTTAAGCCACCTCTGTAAGGCCAGCGTGGTCGGCGCGGAAATCTGGGAGAAGGTGTTGCCTCTCTCTCCGGCATACAAAATGCTTGCCGGAAAAAAACGCAACACGTACGCCTTGGCCGGAGGAGAAGATTACGAGCTGCTCTTTTCTGTGAGGCCAAAAGACAAAAGCAGGTTGGAAAAAATCAAACGGCGGCTCGGAGTGCCGATCACGCGCATCGGAAAATGTCTTCGCGCCGGTGAAGGAGTCAAAGTAGTCGACGGCCGAGGCGGGGCGGTTTCGCTTTCGCTCAGAGGTTACGACCATTTCAAAAACCAACACCGATCCTCAAATAATTCCCGACGAGCTATAATTACGCGCTAAAAAATCCTAGAAAAATTGGTCGATGGACACGGAGCGGATGGGACAGCTTTTAGAGGAAGTGCGCCGGGGTAGGATCTCCGTCGCGCAGGCATTGAAGCGCCTGCGCCATCTTCCGTTCGAAGACCTGGGGTTCGCCAAGATAGATCATCACCGCTCGCTCAGGCAGGGTTTTCCCGAGGTCATCATGGGAGAAGGCAAGGCCACGGCCGAGATCGCCGCGATCGCGCGCGCGCTGCGCCGGCGCCGCGCCAATGTACTGATCACCCGGCTCTCTCCCGAGAAGATGACGAAATTAAAAAAACAAATCAGGGGACTCCGTTATCACGCGGGCGCGCGGGCGGCCACGTGGCTGGAAAGACCGATTCGCATAACGGGGCGCGGCCCGGTGCTCGTGATCTCGGCCGGAACGTCGGACATCGCCGTAGCGGAAGAAGCGGCGCTCACGGTGAAAATGATGGGCAACCGGGTCGATCGGCTCTACGACGTCGGCGTGGCCGGACTGCACCGCCTGCTCGATCATCGCGCCAAGCTGTTTTCCGCTTCGGTCCTGATCGTTGTCGCGGGCATGGAAGGCGCGCTGCCGAGCGTCGTAGGCGGGCTCGTCGATAAACCGGTCATTGCGGTGCCGACGAGCGTCGGCTACGGCGCCAGCTTCAATGGTTTGGCCGCTCTTCTGGGCATGCTCAATTCCTGCGCCGCGGGCGTCACCGTGGTGAACATCGATAACGGCTTCGGGGCGGGCTTTGCAGCCGGCCTGATCAATCGGGTATAAAGGCATTGGGCCATAGGGACTGAGAGAAGGTCGCAGTCGTATTCATCATGAGCGAGCCAAAAAGATATCGGACCTTTAACCGCTCGTCGGACTTGGCGGTCAAGATCTTTGGCAAGAGCCAGGCCGAGCTTTTCGCCAACTCGGGCTTCGCTCTTTTCGATTTGCTGACGCACATCGATCGAGTCGAGGCCAAAGAGAATCTCACTCTCGAAGTGGAAGGGACCGACCGCGACGACTTGATGGTGAACTGGATGCGCGAGCTGCTCTATCTCTACCAGCGGAGCGGGTACCTGCTCAAGGAATTTGCCGTTAAGGAAGTCAAAGACAACTACATCCGCGGCGAGGTCGCCGGAGAAAAATTCGACCCCGACCGGCACGAGATCCAGCGCGAGATCAGCGCGGTGGTGTCGCACCAGAGCCGGATGGAAAAGACCGGCGATCAATGGACCGCCCAGGTCGTTTTGGAACTATGAAGACCATGTCCCGGCCGCTGGACAACGAATACGAAGGCACAGCGCTCCTCGCCGATCCCATCCATCATTATATCCAATTCACGGTTCCTCTCAGGAAAGGCGAGGTGACGGAAAAACAGATCATCGACTCGCCATGGGTGCAGAGACTCCGCTACATCTATCAGCTCCAAAGCGCGCGTTGGGTTTACCCGACCGCGGAGCATAGCCGGTTTCAGCACTCGCTCGGCGCGATGCATCTCGCGGGCGAGTTCGCCAAGCATCTCTATCCATCGTTACGCCAGGTCCTGGGCGACGAATGTCCTTCCGCCTCGCTGGTCGAATCTTACATGCGCATCACCGGCCTGCTGCACGACGTCGGCCACGGCCCCTTCGGCCACTTCTTCGACGACAATTTTCTCGCCGATTTTAAAATAACCCATGAAGACATCGGCCAGGCGATCATCCAGGAACACCTCGGAGAGCTGATCCAGCAGTTGCGCCGGAGCCCCAGCGGGCCGTTCGCGCCGGGCGAGGAGTTGAAGCCGGAGGAGATCGCGTTTCCGATCAAGAAAAACGGCAAAGAGGACCAGAAAAAGCCCAAGTGGGTCCGGCTACTCCAGCCGCTCACCAGCGGGATCTTTACGTTCGACAACCTCGATTACGTTTCGCGCGACTCGTATATGTGCGGCGTCGCCGTCGGCCCGATCGATCGCGCCCGGTTGATACACTACACTTTTTTCTCCCCCAAGGGGCTTACGCTCCACCGCGCCGGCAACGCGGCGCTGACGATGTTTTTGAACACCCGGCTCTACCTCTATACGAATGTTTATTACCACCGCACGACGCGCGCCATCGATCTCCACCTGCGCGAGATATTTCCCGAGACGATGAAACTTATTTTTCGCGGCAATCCGCTCGCGCACATGGAAGATTATCTCCGCCTCACGGACTGGTCGCTGCTCGAAGAAGTCTCGCGCTGGCGACGCGCGAAAGAGCACGATGCGCTCGCGCGCGAGTGGGGCCGGATCGTGGACCGGGACATCAAATGGAAAATGGCCTACGACCGGACATTATCGCTCAACGAGCTGCGCTACGGCATGGCCTTGATCCAGGACACCGACTGGGAGAAAAGAATCCGCGCCGCCCTGCCCGCGTCCGCTGCGGACCTCGTTTTTCGCGTGGACACCGCAACGCAGGACCCCCGGCCGGAAAACCCGTTCGCGATGGGAAAAAAACAGATTCACATCTACGATCCTTCGAGCGGCGAGATCACCAAAGAATCGCTCTCGGAGTTATTCGAGTTCATCCCTTCCAAAGTCGTCCAGTACCGGGTTTTCGCCCTCGATCACGAAAACGACCGTTTGCTCTCCGAAGTGGCCGAGGCGGCGCTCAAGGGCGCCGCGCCGGCGGTGGCGACGAGCGTGTGACGCGAGCGCGAAGAAAATAACTTCTCATCGCGTCTCTTTCAGACAAGCTTCCAGCAATTTTGCCGGATCCGATTCATAGACCAGACGCGCGCGCGTCGGCTTGTGGCAGAAAGCAAGAATTTCCCGGATGTGATCGGCGATACCGCCGCTGCCTTCGAGGATGCCGATGACTTTGCCCTCGTCGTAGGCGATGGTAAATTCATTCAGTGTGCCGGTGGCGCCGCCGAAAATAATCACGATGTCGGAAGAGCGGATGTTGACGACGTTGCGGCCCTTGAAGCCGAAACCGGTATAGAGAATAATCTCCGCGCCGTCCGGCGGCAGGCCGAAACGTTCATGTTCTTCCGACGCGCCGGCGGGCGAGATGCCGACGGTGAGAGCGCCGTGCTTTCGAGCGGCGCGCGAGACCAAATCGGGGAGACCCGTGGTTGCGCCGGTCACCAGGATACAGCCGCGGTCGGCTATCGCCGCGCCCAACTGCTCGGCCAACATCTCCAGCCGTGCTTTTTCTCCTGCGGACAACTCTCCGCCCGACGCTCCCATGACGCCGACTTTAACCTTTTGCATCCCGTGCCTCCACACTCGATCGATCTACGCAGAGGATACGCCAGAAGGTTTTTGGCTTCTACCGCAAGTAGCTCCGCTTTACCGATATTTTTTCGTGTGCTACAAACATTGCCATGTTCGGAGGATCAATCGTGGCCAAAAGCGCTGAGCAGAAAAACACAGCAAGCGAAAACGGCGGCAAGTCAAGCTATGAGAAGTGGGTGGAGTCCGAGGGAATTCCCATCATCAAGACCTTTTTTGTCGAGGACATCCGCACCGTCAAGTTGGCGCCGTGGGAGCGCAAGGGCGGGGCGGGAGCCTTCTTGCAGATGGAAGGCGCCGGCCAGGTCAACAACTGCTACCTCTGCGAGATTCCGCCGGGAAAGAGCCTCAAGCCGCAGCGGCAACTCTTCGAAGAATCGATCTACGTCGTGAGCGGTCAGGGCGCCGCCACCGTATGGAACGACGAGAATAAAAAGCAAACCTTCGAGTGGCAAGCCGGATCGCTCTTCTCTCCGCCGCTCAATACCTGGCACCAGCTCTTCAACGGCAGCGGCAGCGAGCGCGCGCGCTATCTCGCCGTCACCACCGCACCGACGATGATCAACCTGCTGCACAATCTCGACTTCATCTTCCACAACGACTTTGCTTTCAAAGACAGATTCGACGGCCGGGACGAATACTTCAGCGGCAAGGGAACGCTCTACGGCGGGGAATACGACGGCTTCAGTTTCGCGGGCAACGCCTGGGAAACCAACTTCGTGCCCGATGTCCGGAGCTTTAAACTGCTCGAATACAACGTGCGCGGCGCCGGCGGGAAAAACATCAAGTTCGAGCTGTCGGAGAACACCACCGCGTGCCACATCTCCGAATTTCCGCTCGGCACTTACAAAAAAGCCCACCGCCACGGTCCCGGCGCCCACGTCATCATTCTCGGCGGCGAGGGCTATTCGCTCATCTGGCCCGAGGGCGAGCCGATCAAGCGATACGACTGGCACGAGGGCAGCATGGTCGTGCCTCCGGATAGCTGGTGGCACCAGCACTTCAACACCGGGAAAAACCCTGCGCGCTATCTCGCCCTCAGGTCGTTCGGCAGCAAGAAACATCGCGGCGCCGGAAAGAAATACAAGGGGACCGTGGACCGCAAGCTCGGCGGCGACCAGATCGAATACGACGACGAAGATCCGATCGTGAGAAAAATGTTCGCAGAGGCGCTTGCCAAAAACGGCCTCGAGAGCCGGATGGCAAGCTTTTACAACAAAAATAAATAAATGAAGGAAGCGATCGTCAAGGCCTTCGAGGACAGCGCCCGAACAAAGAAGGCGTTTCTGCGGGACAATATGGAGACGCTGCTTTCGGTCATCGAGGTGATCGCCGAGGCATTTCTCCGCGGCAACAAGCTGCTTCTCTTCGGCAACGGCGGCAGCGCCGCCGACGCGCAGCACATCGCCGCCGAATTCGTCAACCGCTTTCGCATGGACCGCCCACCGCTGCCGGCGCTCTCGCTCACGACCGATACCTCGGCGATCACGAGTATCGCCAACGACTTCGATTACAAAGAGATCTTCGCCAAACAGGTAAAGGCGCTGGGCAAGGAAGGCGACGTGGCGCTGGCGATTTCCACCAGCGGCAATGCCGCCAATGTGCTGGTGGCCATCGACGCGTGCAAAAAACTCAAGATCACGACCATCGGTCTCACCGGCGGCGACGCGGGAAAGATGGCGCGCAAGGTCGATTATCTCCTGTGCGTCTCCGAAGGTAAAAACACCGCCCGCATCCAGGAGACTCACATTCTGGTCGGCCACGTCATCTGCGAGATGATCGACCTGCGTCTCTTCGCCGCCTGACTATTCGGTTGCCCCGGTCCGTTTCCGTGTTACAATTCGGTCCGGACAAAGAATCTTTAACATCAAGTGCAGCTCGATGTCCTCATATTCGGCGGCGGCGCCGCCGGGCTCTGGTGCCTGTGGCGCTTCCGCTCCGCCGGCTACCATGCGCTGCTTTTGGAATCCTCCGCGCTCGGCCGCGGCCAGACGATTCAGGCGCAGGGAATTATCCACGGCGGCGGCAAGTACGCGCTCCGCGGCGTGCGCGATTTCGCCGCGGTCCGCGCCACCAAAGAAATGCCCGAGCGCTGGCGGCAGAGTCTCGCCGGAGAAGTTGCCCCCGATTTGACCGGCGCGCGCGTGCTTTCCGAGCGGTGCCATCTCTGGCTGCCGCGCGGCTCCGCAATCGCCCGCGTACAGTCGTGGGGCTTCATGTCGGTGGTCGCGAAGGCGGGTCTCTTATCGACTGCTCCGCAACCCGTCCCGCAGTCCGCTTGGCCGGAGGCGCTGCGCGGATCAGCGCTCGCCGTATACGCGCTCGCGGAGCCGGTGATCTCGACCGGATCGCTGCTCCAATCGCTGGCTTCGCGTCAACAAAAATATATTCTCCGGTACGAAGGCCCGTCCGTCCAATTCTCCGGAAAAGAGGTGCGGATTGCCGACACGGTCCTCAAGCCGCGCGCGATCGTGCTGACGGCCGGCGCGGGGAACGCCGACCTCCTGCGCAAGGCAGGTGCTGACGGCGACTCGATGCAGCGCCGTCCGCTTGCCATGGTGCTATTAAAGGGAACTCTGCCGCCGCTGTTCGGTCATTGCATCGTGGGCGGAAAGACCCGGCTCACGGTCACGACGCCGGCCGATGGCGTGTGGCAAGTCGGCGGGGAGATCGCCGAGCGTCTGGCGCACGAGCCGCAGGATGACGCAGTACGGAGAACCGCGTTGAATGAGATACACCGCCGGCTTCCCGCGTTCGATCTCGGGCGCGCCGAGATCGCCGTTTACCGCGCCGTCCGTGCCGAAGCGCGAACTGCGGCCAAGCGGCGGCCGAGCGGCGTCCACGTCGGCCGCGCGGCGCCGCGGATCATCGTCGCCTGGCCCACCAAGCTCTCGCTCGCGCCCGTACTGGCGGAGGAAGTTTTCGCCATGGCGAGCAAAGATCTCAAGCAGCCGGGAGGCTATAGTGAAGCCGAACTGCCGTCGTGGCCGACGCCGCCCGTGGCGCGTTATCCCTGGGAGGAGGCCGAATGGTTCCCCGTAAGCTAGGCCGCACGGGACTTGCTGTCAGTGCGATCGGTCTCGGGACGACGAAGCTCGGCAGAAACACGGACGTGAAATACCCGGAACGCTTCGCGCTGCCGTCGGATGAAGCAGTCCGCGAGCTGCTTGAAACGAGCCTCGCTCTAGGCGTGAACCTGATCGACACGGCGCCGGCTTACGGCGAGAGCGAGCGGCGGCTTGGAGCTTTTGTCGAGAGCCACCGGGACCGTATTGTACTCTGCACGAAGTGCGGCGAGCTATATAAAGACGGGCGCTCTACGTACGATTTTTCCGCAACTTCAATCATCGCTTCGACTGAGGAGAGCCTCCGCCGGCTCCGAACCGATCACATCGATATCCTGTTACTCCACTCGAACGGCCGCGATGTTGATATCCTGAATGAGACCGACGCTCTCGAAGCGCTCCTCCGATTAAAAAAAGACGGCAAGGCGCGGGCCGTAGGAATCTCGGCCAAGACGGAGGCGGGCATCGCGCGCGCGTGCGCAGCGCTCGACGTCGTAATGGCGCCGTTCAGCGAGAAAGAAACTTCGCTCGCGGATGCGCTGACGAAAGCCCATGAAGCGGGTCTTGGCGTGCTTGCCGTCAAAGGACTCTACAGCGGCCACCTGGAAGCCACCTCCGCCATTGAGTTTGTCCTCAAGCAGCCATTCATCGACGCGCTGATTCTGGGAACGATCAATCCAGCGCACCTCAAAGAAGCGGTGAAGGTTGCCGAGGCGTGCTTGAATCCAAAATCCAAAATCCAAAATCCAAAAAAATGAAGGTAGACACCTACCGCAGCAAAGCGCGCTGCGACCTCTTCCCGCTCGCCGGCTGGCGCGGGGTGCCGCTATCATCGGCACGATCTGCGCGCTTTACCCCCCGAACGATTTCCGTTAGATTGAAGCCTGCTTCATGGAGACGAAGCTAATAACACTCACGACCGACTTCGGCTACAAAGATCCCTTCGTCGGGATCATGAAAGGCGTCATTCTCGGCATCAATCCCGATGCCCGGATCGTCGATTTGAGCCATGGCATTGCGCCGCAGGATATCCGGGGCGCGGCGTTGGTGTTGAATCACGCCGCGCCTTTTTTTCCAGCGGGAACAATCCATGTCGCCGTCGTGGACCCGGGAGTCGGTACCGAGAGACGGGCGATTTTGATCGAGTCGGAAGGAAGCTTCTTTGTCGGGCCGGACAACGGCGTTCTGAGCCTTGCGGTCCGTAACAAGACCATCAATAACATCGTCGTGCTCGCGAACAAGAGTTATCATCTGAAGCCCAAGAGCGCGACGTTTCACGGCCGAGACGTCTTCGCCCCGGTCGCGGCTCATCTCTCTCTCGGCGCGCCGGCGCGGAACTTCGGCCCTACGGTGAAAAACTACGCGCGTCTCGACTGGCCGGAAGTAATAAAAACGGAAGATGGAATTCGGGGCGAAATCATTTATATCGACCATTTCGGGAATTTGATCACCAACGTGCATGAGCGTGACTTGAAATCGCTGTCTGGTAGAAGGATCGCCGTCTCGCTGGCCGAGGTGACGATACATGGGCTCGCGTCCAATTACGCCGGCGCCGAAAAAGGCGACTACGCGGCGTTGATCAACAGTTGGGGACTGCTGGAGATCTCCTGTTTCAACGGCCGCGCGCACCTCCGCTCGGGGGCGGATGTCGGCGACCCGGTTCACGTACGGGCGGTAGAAGAGACAACGCGATGAGCGGCGAGATCAGGGATGCCCGCAGTCGGTGGCTGAACGTTGCCCTATTTGTTACGACATCGGTTACAACAACAATAGCAGGCGCTTTCTACGTGGGAGCGGATTTTCTTTCGGATCCTCGGAACGTTCTTTCCGGCCTGCCTTTTTCTATTACGCTCATGTCGATCTTATTGGTACATGAAATGGGGCATTATCTTACTTCACGTTACTACGGCGTGAAGGCGACACTTCCTTATTTCATTCCAGGTCCCCCTCTTATCGGCACCTTCGGCGCCTTTATCCGAATGGAATCGCAAATGCCGGACCGCCGATGTCTGTTTGATATCGGAGCGGCAGGTCCTGTGGCAGGGCTCATTTTGGCAGTTCCAGCCGTTATTATCGGGCTCCAATTCTCGACGGTCGTGCCGGGAGATATATCCGGTGATCACGTCACGTTTGGTTCCTCACTCCTGTTCGGCTTCCTCAGCAAAGTTACGCTCGGTGTTTTGCCGGAAGACGCTAACATATTGCTGCACCCGATCGGGTTCGCCGGCTGGGTCGGTCTGCTTGTGACCGCGATGAATCTTCTGCCCGCAGGTCAACTCGACGGCGGGCATGTAACCTACGCCCTGTTCGGACAGAGATACATCTGGGTTTCAAGGCTTACAGTAATTACAATTCTGTCCTTAGGAATTATGGGCTTGTCATATAACTGGCTGATCTGGGGGGTTTTGATACTCTTTTTAATGGGTACCCGCCATCCTCCACCGATGGATCCCGACACGCCGCTCGATGGGAAAAGGAAATTCTTGGGATGGCTACTGCTCGGAACGTTGGCCGTAACTTTCCCGCCTATGCCATTTTCATTCGAGCAAGCCGGAATTCGCGAGGAGCGTCCCCAACCGAAAACGCCCGAGACGCTGCAAAGAACACGGGGAAAAGAGGTATTTCATGAGCGAGCGACTGAGCTGGAATCAGTATTTCATGACCATCACGCGCCAGGTGGCGGAGCGCTCCACCTGTAAGCGCGCCAAAGTCGGCGCCGTCATCGTGCGCGATAAGAATATTTTAGCCACCGGCTACAATGGCGCGCCGGCCGGCATGCCGCACTGCACCGACGTGGGCTGCCTGGTCTATCAATCCAAGACGCCCGACGGCGATACAGAAGAAAATTGCTTCCGCACGATCCACGCCGAGATCAACGCCATCGCGCAGGCGGCGAAGAACGGCTCCAGCATCAAAGACGGCGCGATCTACATAACGCACACCCCGTGCATCCACTGCATCAAGGTGCTGGTCAACACCGGCATCAGGGAAATCTACTACGAGTTGCCATATAAGCTTCACACGCTGGAAGAGATTCTCCGCCTCACCAAAGTCCACTTGGAAAAAGTCGACTTGCCGCCAAAATAAAAAAAGGGGACAAGGCCGAAGCCCCGTCCCCTTTTTTCCAGTTACTCTCCGCGATTATATCTTGCCCTGAAGAAAAAACGCGATAACGAACGCGTAGAGGGCAAGCGCTTCGATGAAGGCCAGCCCGAGAATCATCGGCAGCTGGATTCTATCCGCTGCATTCGGATTGCGGCCAATGCTCTCCATCGCGGCCGCAGCCATGCGTCCCTGACCCAGAGCTGCGCCGAAAGCGCCGAGGCCAATGGCGAGGCCAGCGGCAATGGCGAGTCCGGCCTTCGCTACGACCCCGCCTTCACCCGCTTCAGCCGCAGCCGCGGCCACCCCCGAGTGCGATAAAGCCAGGGCCAACAGGCCCAGAACCAACAGGAGCTTCTTCATTCCCTACCTCCTTTCTAGCGGACTCACGCTCCCACCTCCTCTTTCCTCATCCTCGCCGCCGGAGCCATCCGCTTAGTGCTCATGGCTGATCGCCATGGCGACATAAATCACAGTCAGTATAGTGAACACCGCAGCCTGTATCACCGAAACCAAAGATCCCAAAATGTAAAAAGCGACCGGGATCACCACCTTGGTTAAGTTACTGAAAATCTCCAGCACCAGGTGATCGCCGAACATGTTGCCGAACAGACGAATCGAGAGGGAAATCGGCCGGAATACGTGGGAAAAAAATTCTATCATAATAAATAAAGGCGCCAGAAGGAGCATGGGGCCAATAAACTGCTTGAAGTAGCGCGCGCCGTGCTCGCGAACGCCGAAATAGTGGTAGGCGACAAAGACGATGAGTCCCATTCCCAAGTTGCTAAAAAAATCGCTCGTCGGGGGCGTAAAGCCCGGCACCAAGCCTAAAAAATTGGCGAGAAGGATAAACAGAAAGAGGCTGCCGAAAAGAGGCACGTACTTGCGACCCTTCTTGCCGATAATGCTGTCGCTCAGTCCGACGACGATCTCGACCAGAACTTCCATCACGTTTCTCACGCTGAGGCGCTCCCCGGGAACGACGGGATCTTTCGCGCGCACAATGGACCGCCTAAAAAGAAGCGCCAGCGCCACCAACAACACCATCACGACCAGAGCGGTAAAATTCGGTTCGCCGAGAAGACTAAGCGGATACGGCAGGAACGGATGTAAACTCGAATACCAGGTAAACGGATGTTCCATCTATGCACCTGCCGACGACACGGTCCAGAGTCTTTCCACCACAATGGCAATCAGCAGAGACGAAAAGCCGATCGTAAATGACAGGGGATCGACTTGAATCCGCAAAAGCAAAGCCGAAACCAAACCCAAAAAGAGTCCCATCTTGAGAATCAAAAGTAGAACCCCGGTTCTGACTCTCCCTTTGCCGGCAAACGGGGTCAGGACCCATCGTATGCCGCAGCTCAAAAGTAAAAAGTTGATCCCAATGAAGATCGCGCCCGCAAAGAGCGCCCAAGGCTGTACGATGCGCGCCGGCGCCAACGCGAGCCATAACCCTGCGATCAAGAGCGCGTGGACGAGCTCGATGCGAACAACCGTTGCTCTTAGGGCTTCAGCTCTCATTTCCGCCGCCGGTAAAATACTTTGAATATTGCAGTAACCTATAAACCGCGCCGACAAATCCCAAAACCGCCGCGCCGACCGTAACCCAGGGCGATGTGCCGAACTGCCGGTCAATCAGGTAACCTACGATAAGAGATCCGACTATTGTGCTGGGAATCTCCAGACCGATCGCGAGGTACTTGGCTATTTTGGCGTAGGGAAGAATCTTGCCGGCTCCTGGTCACGCTGCTTCCCGCGCCGCATTGCGCAGAACGTTTATCATGCGCGCACTCACACTTCAACCTTTCGACTCTTTGCGCGCCCATGCGTCGAGGGCCTGCACGGCCTTGTCGATCTCCTCCCGTTTATGGGCAAGAGAAATAAACGCCGCCTCAAATTGCGACGGCGGCCAATAAACTCCGCGGTCGAGCATGCCGTGGAAAAATCGCGCGAAGCGCTCTTTGTCGCATCCACGGGCGTCTTCCGCATTGCGAACATGTTCCGCGCCGAAGAAAAGCGTCAGCATGGAACCTTGACGGTTGATGACGGAAGGAATTCGATGGGCAGCGAGCACGGCCTCGAAGCCTTCCTGAAGTTTCTTGCCGTTCTTTTCCAACTTTTCGTACACTCCGGCTCGCGAAATTTCCTTCAACGTCGCCAAGCCGGCGGCGACCGCCAGCGGATTACCTGAAAGTGTCCCTGCCTGGTATACCGGACCCTCGGGCGCGAGCAGATCCATAATTTTGGTTCTGCCGCCAAAAGCGCCTAACGGAAGACCGCCGCCGAGAATCTTCCCAAGGCAGGTCAAATCCGGTCGGAGCTTAAAAATCTTCTGCGCGCCGCCGGCCGAGACGCGAAAGCCGGTGATGACTTCGTCGAAGATTAAAAGCGCGCCGTGCTCTCGCGATATGCCGGCGAGTCTTTCGAGGAAGCCCGGCGCCGGCGGGATCAGGCCCATGTTGCCGCAGATCGGCTCCACGATCACCGCGGCGATTGCTTCGGGATATTGCGCAAAGAGCGACTCCAATGCCGCGATATCATTGAAAGCGACGACGCTGGTCTCGGCCGCAACAGCCGGCGTCACACCGGCGCTGTCGGGCAGAGAGAAGCTCGCTACGCCCGAGCCCGAGCGCGCGAGCAGCGCGTCTACATGTCCGTGATAGCAACCGTCGAACTTGACGATCCTGTGGCGTCGGGTAAATCCCCGCGCCAGACGAAGCGCGCTCATCGTCGCCTCGGTGCCTGAGCTGACCAGCCGGAGCTTCTCGATGGAAGGGAAAAGCGCCGAGACCGATTCCGCCAGCTCGATCTCGCGCTCGGTCGGCGCGCCGAAGCTCGTGCCGCCCGCCAGAACTCTTTGCACCGCCGCCGCAACTTTCGGATGCGCATGTCCAAGAATCAACGGACCCCAGGAACAAACAAAATCGATATACTCTCTGCCATCGACGTCGTAGATACGCGAGCCGCTGCCCCGCACGATAAAACGCGGCGAACCTCCTACGGCGTTCCACGCGCGCACCGGACTGTTGACCCCGCCGGGAATTTTCCGCCGCGCGCGTTTGAATAAAACGTCCGATCGATCAGACATCGCCTTGGCCTAACACCGCGACCGTTTTCCTGTCAAGTTTGAGCGCGCTCGCGCAGAAAGAAATTTTTAAAATTTTTTTCTTGCATTGCAAAATGAAAAGGATTATGAATTTTTGCTCGCGGCAAATATCAACAGATTTTTTATCGCCCAATCGCCTGCTGAAACTGAAAACTTAAAACAATATGCAATTGTTGACTCGAACTTCGATCAGGGTGGATGTTTCCCGCGCTTTTCATCTAAAGCTTCCCGCGTTATCAGCTCTCCCTTTAAGTCCAAGCTGTTTACGCCGTTGTTCAGCGTCGCGTGCAAGATGAGAATGTATCTCAGATTTTTTAGTTTATCCACAGTTGTGGATAACTCTGTTCGTAACTTATCGGCGTTTTCTTTTTTGAAATCAGAGGGTTAGCCCGATCCGGGCGAAGATCCGCTATGGAAGAGCTTTGGCAAGGGGTCTTGGAGCAGTTGCGCGAGCGATTGGGAAATCAAAATTTTGAGACCTGGATAAGGCCAATCCGGGTGAAAGAGATTTCAAGCGAGGAAATCAGCTTGGAGGTTCCCAATAAATTTTTTCGCGACTGGCTGGTCGAGCATTTCCTCGGATCGATTCATGAAAGCCTGTCGCAGCTTGCACACCGGAGCATGAAGGTATCGCTTAGCGTCAATCAGAAGCTCCAGTCCGTTAGCGCCACGCCGGAAAAAAGAGCCGAGCGCGAGCCGCCGAGGGCACCGCTCCGAGTCAACAATCTGATTCCCAAATACAACTTCGAAAATTTCGTAGTTGGCGCCAGCAACCAGTTCGCCCATGCCGCCTCCTTCGCGGTCGCCAACCAACCCGGCGAGCACTACAATCCGCTTTTCATTTACGGCGGCGTCGGCCTGGGCAAAACCCATCTGATTAACGCCATCGGCCATAGAATCGTCGAGAAGCGCCCCGTACTGAAAGTTATCTATCTCAGCTCCGAGTCGTTCATGAACGAGCTTATCGCCTCACTAAGACGGGACAAGATGGACGAATTCAAGGTCCGCTTTCGCAACATCGACGCGCTAATTCTGGACGACGTACAGTTTATCGCCGGAAAAGAGCGGACTCAAGAAGAGTTCTTCCACACGTTCAACTCTCTTTACGAGTCGCACAAACAGATCATCATCACGTCGGATAAATTTCCCAAGGAAATTCCCGAGTTGGAGGATCGGCTGCGCAACCGTTTTGAATGGGGACTGATCGCCGACATCCAGCCTCCAGACATGGAGACGCGCGTCGCAATCCTGCAAAAGAAGGCCGAGGTCGAAGGAGTCATGCTACCGCATGAAGTCGCCATCTTCCTCGCCTCGCACATCGATTCGAACGTGCGCGAGCTGGAGGGATCTCTGACGCGCCTCGGCGCCTTTGCCTCCCTCACCAAGGCCACGATCACAATCGACCTGGCCAAGGAAGTTTTGCAGAACACCCTCAAGGGCAATTCCCGGGAAATCACCATCGAGGGCATTCAAAAGACGATCTGCGACTACTTCAATCTCAAGCCGGGAGATCTCAAGGCAAAGCGCCGCACCAGAGACATTGCCGTCCCGCGTCAAGTGGCTATGTACTTGTCCCGCAAGCATACTTCTACCTCATTTCCGGGCATCGGCTCCAAGTTCGGCGGGCGGGACCATTCGACCGTAATTCATGCAGCCAAGACCATTGAAAAAAAGATCAAAGAAGATCCGCAAATGCAAAGCACTATCGAAAAACTGGAAAAGAACTTGAACGTCAAACGCTAGTGGAAATACCTGTTAGCATTACGGGCAATCTGTGAATAAAGTCGTCTCTGAGCACGCCTAACTCCGGCCCGGTTTACAAGGTGAATATATGAGAGATTTCCATCCACATGAGAAAAGTCATACCGGCATGGAAGATAACCGCCTTTTACACATAACACACAGGCTCTACTATTACTCTTTAGATTAAATTATAAAGAAGAGTAATAAGAGGCGGGGAGGATAATATGGAATTCAGGGCTAAGCGAGGGGACTTTCTCGCAACGCTTTATTGGAGCCAGGGTATCGTCGAGCGGCGCAATACGATGCCGATTTTGGCTAATGTCTTGATCGAAGCGCGAAACGGAGAGATTCATCTGACCGCTACGGACCTTGAAGTTGGCATCCGGGGCAAAATGGAGGGGCAAGTCACTCGCGACGGCATTGTGACGGTCAGCGCAAAAAAACTTTACGAAATCGTTCGCGAGGCGCCCGACGAAACCTTGCAATTGAAACGTCTCGAGAACGAATGGGTGGAGATCAAAAGCGGAAAGTCTGTGTTTAAGATCGTTGGCCTGGATGCACGGGAGTTTCCCGAGTTTCCTAAATTCGAGGGCGAGAAGCTCTCGAGCCTGCCGGCAAAAGTTCTCAGGGAAATGATCGAAAGAACGATCTTTTCGGTCTCGAACGACGAGACCCGCTATAATTTAAATGGAGTCTTTGTCGAGGAAGCCAAAGAGGGAAAAGTCCGCATGGTGGCGACCGACGGCCATCGATTGGCATTGATCGAGAGGGGAATAGGGTCCTTTGGTCTCAGCAAAGGCGTGATTCTTCCCAGAAAGGGACTGACGGAGCTGAGAAGGCTTCTCGAAGGCGCGGAGGACGGTCAGGTATCCGTGGGATTTAAGGAAAACATGGCGTTGGTGTCGAAGGAAAACGTGGAGCTTTTCATGCGCTTGATCGAGGGCGACTTTCCCGACTACAGCAAAGTAATTCCGAAGGATAACCCACAGCTTGCGCGTATTGAGCAGGATGATTTCCTTCACGCATTGCGGCGAGTGTCGATTCTCTCCAGTGAGCGCTACAAGGGAATCAAGATGGAGCTCAACAACGGAAAAGTTTCCATCTCCGCGAGCAACCCCGAGTTGGGAGAGGCGATCGAGGAGATCGAGATCGATTACCAGGGAAAAGCGTTGACGGTGGGTTTTAATGCGCGCTACTTGATCGATGTCCTGACCGTGCTGGGCGATGGCGGAAACGTCGAGTTGGCGCTGAAAGATGACGTGAGTCCGAGTATTTTACGGAAAGGCAACGACGACGGCTATCTCTACGTTATCATGCCGATGAGATTATAAAATCCAATCAACTCTTGTAGCGGGCATCGAGAGCATACTTCTCCTCCAGGCCCACGATACTGTTAAACTCATCGAAAGAAACCAGCCGGTCCATAATTTCCTGTGTCGTCCCCTTCGTTCTTAAAGAGGTATAGACATCTTTCAAAGCTTTCGCCGACGCGTATAATGGTCCCAACGGCCAGACGATAAGTTGAAAGCCCAGGTCTCTCAACTCCTTGGGTCCCATCAACGGCGTCACTCCGCGCTCGATCATGTTGGCAACGAGTGGACCGGGCACATTGCGCGCGATCTCCTTCATCTCCTCCTTGCTCGTCGGCGCCTCGATAAATACGGCGTCGACACCTAACTTTTTAAAAGCAATCCCGCGCTCGATCGCGTCCTTCAGTCCTAAAGCTTGGCGTGCGTCCGTGCGCGCGACGATATATAGATCGTCGCCGCCCCTTGCGTCGATCGCGGCCGTTAATTTTTTTAAGTGCTCTTCCAGCGGAATGACCTGTTTTCCTTTCATGTGGCCGCAACGCTTGGGCCATACCTGATCTTCGAGAAACATGCCCGCGGCGCCCGCGCGGATGAGTTCTTTCACCGTGCGGATGACGTTGATCGCATTGCCGTAGCCGGTGTCGGCATCGACGATGACCGGAGTGGGAGCGACCGAACAGATCCGCTGCGCGGCGGACAACACTTCAGTTTGCGTCAGTATGCCGAAATCCGGCTCTCCCAGCAGCGTGGCGGAGACGCTATAGCCGGTGATAAAAATGACCTCGAAGCCGACGCGCACGGCGATCTTGGCGCTGAGCGCGTCGTAGACGCCGGGCATCACAAGCACGCCTTTCTGTTTCAGCGACTGGCGGATCTGTTCGGCTTTATTCATGGGACCTCCGTCTTCGACTGGTTTTTCCGCTCACTGAGAAAAAGAATATACCGGGCGGCGCGGCCTGTCCATCACGGCTAATCCCGCGTGCCGATCAGGACGCCGGCGATAATCGCGATTCCGCCTACGATCTGATAACCCCTCAACGTTTCGTCTAAGAAAATCTCCGCCAGGATCACGGCGAAAAGAGGCAGCATATTATATGCGAGGCTTGCCCTGCTGGGACCGAAGGTGCGGATAGATCGGTTCCACATGAGAAACGATAGGAACGAGGGAAAAATGCCGAGGTAGAGAAAGGCCAGCATAATTTCGCTGCGCCATAAATCGGTCGGATGGGCATGCAGCTCGAGAGCCGAAGCGGGCAAAAGAAAGAGCGCGCCCATAATCGTCGTGATCGAGGTCAACGCTAGAGGAGAGAGATGGCGCATCATGGGTTTGGCCATGACCGTGTAGAATCCCCAAAGCGAAGTCGCGAAAAAAACGATCACGTCGCCGAGGTTGAAGTTTAAGCTGAGCAGCGTGTCGAGAGAGCCGTGGCTCACGATCCAGCCGATGCCGGCAAACGACAGGAGAATGCCCAGAACGCGCCGCCTGGTTATCTGCTCGCCGATCACGAGCCAGGCGATGCAGGCGGTCGTTACGGGCGTGGTGGCGTTCACCAGCGTCGCATTGATCGCGTTGGTGTAGTGGAGGCCGGTGTAAAGGACGGCGTTGAAGGCCGAGACCCCCGTGAGACTCATCAACACGAGCGGGAGCCATGCCTGACGCGGCGGCCATTCTTTACGGTAGAGGAGCGCCGGCAGAAGTATCAGCGCGGAAACGGTGAAGCGGCCGGTGTTGAGCGTCCATGGCGCAACCTTGTCCACCAGCATTTTGCCGATAATGAAGTTGCTGCTCCAGAAAAGCGGCGGGAGAAATAACAGGACGTAGGAAGCGAGTGACGTGCGGTTGGGTGTTTCCACTGTGGGGTGAGTAGTCGGGACCGGCTAGAACGTCTCCGTCGAAGGCCGGATGTCGAGCTCGTGCGTCCACGCGTTCTTGGGCTGCTTCAGCGCGTAGATGACGGCATCGGCGATGGCGTCCGGAGAAATCATGGTTTCCGCCGCGCGGTTGGGATCGCGCGCGCGAATCTTCGGAGTGTCGATCTGCCCGTCGACGATCACATGAACGACGTGGATGCCTTGGGGATGAAACTCGCGCGCCAGCGATTGGCCGAGCATGCGCAAAGAAGATTTTGCGATTGCCAATGGCGCAAAACCCGCCCGACCGCGGAGCGACGCGGTGGCGCCAGTCAAGGAAATGAAACCGTGGCCGTGCTTGAGCATGTCCGGGATCACGGCTTGAGCGAGATGTACGGCGCCCATGACTCCGACCTCGAACGATTGCCGGATCACATCAACATCGAGATGTAGGAAATTACCGCGGCCGAAGCCGCTGGCGTTGTAAGCCAGAGCTGTTATCGGCCCCAACTCCGTGCGGCATTGTTTCGTTGCCTCGATGACCGCGGTTCTTTGTGTGACGTCGACGGCCAGCACTAACGCTTTGCCGCCGCGGGAGCGAATCTCGTCGGCAACCGGCTCGCTGGATTCAAGTCTGCGCGACAAGAGGCCGACGGCGTAGCCTTCTTTGCCGAAGGCCCGGGCAAGCGCTGCGCCCAATCCGGGTCCGACCCCGGCGACGATCGCCGTTTCCATAGCTCAGTCGGCCTTTACCGCGGCGAACAATTTTTCCAGGTCCATTTTACCGCCGATGAAGCCCTGCTCCTGGGAGTATTGCATGAGGGTTTCGAGATTCTTCCGATTGGCCGCGCCGAGACCGTAGGCCCACGGATCTTTGCCCAACAGTTCTTCTTGCTCTTCCAGCGCGTGGCGGAACCAGGCCAGCGGCACTCGCCGCGGATTTTCCATTCGTTTGTAAGCGGCGGCCTTCGCCTTCTCAAAGGCCTGGAAGAGACTCGCCGGCACCCAGGGATAACGCTCCACGACTTCCTGCTTGATGGCGGTCGTGTGCATGATCGGAAAGATGCCGGTCCGTTTGTAGTATTCGACTTCGAGCTCTTTGTAGTTGGGGAAAAGACGGCCGACCCGGGGATCACGATCTAGAATCGGCTGGATCAATTCCGGATGGATGAGCGCGTCGATTTCTCCCTCCGACAGCATCTGCTCGATCTCTTTTTCCGGCGCTATCTTCTCGAGCGACAAATCCGCGGGCATGGAGACTTCTACCTCCTCATCGTCCTGTTTGTACCAGTGGATTTTTTTGTGCGGGACATGGAACTCATGCTCCAGAATGCCGCGCACCCAGAGGTTGGCGGTTGCGGAGAAGTTACGCAGGCCGACTTTTCTGCCGATGAGATCGGTGGGCTTACGAATCCCCTTGCTCAAGTTGATGTAGGTGAAGCCGTGCCGGAAGCGTCGATGGAGAAAAACCGGAATCGCGATCAGCGGTTGGCCGCGGAACTTGGCGGCGAGATAGTTCGACATGGAAAGTTCGGCGACATCGAACTCACGCCCGCGAATCATGCGCCAGTGGCGAATGTCCGAGGTCATGTCGGTGAGCACGGTGAGCTCGATGCCGTCAGGTTGGACGCTGCCGTCCATCAGCGCGCGCACGATTTCATATTCGCCGCAGGCCAGGGTCAGATGAATTTTCTTCGCCATGAAGATGCTCTACCACGCTTGCGTCGGATTTTCCAAAGGGCGGTAAAATCATTGACACCCCGTCGCCGTCTGTTATACCGTTTCCGGGCCAAGGAGATAAAAATGAAGATCGGAATACTCGTGGCTGTCGTTGTATTTTCCCTCGCCTCGTTAGCCACGGGCGCAGAGGCGCAAAACAAAGTCAGGATCAACTGGACAGCGGTGACCGGCGCGCAGAGCGGCATGTTCATGGCGCAACAGGAAGGACTGTTCAGGAAAAACGCGCTGGAGGTGGAGTTGATCCACATTCCCTCGAGCTCGCGCGGGATCCAGGCGATTTTAGCCGGCGAAATCGGCATGTCCTTCATGGACGGCTTAAACCAAGTGCAGGCGAATCTCAAAGGCGCGAACCTCGCGATGGTCGTCGGCGCCACCAACCGCATGGTCTTCTCGCTCATGGCCAAGCCCGAGATTAAAAAAATCGCCGATCTGAAGGGAAAAAAGATCGGCATCACGCGCATAGGCTCATCCACGCACACCTCAGCACTTTATGCGCTGGGGCAGGGCGGATTGAAGCCCTCGGATTACCAGATCCTTCCTTTGCTGGAAGTTCCCAACATCTTAACGGCGCTCTCCGTCGGCCAGATCGACGCCGGGGTCGTTTCACCGCCCACCAACAGCCGGGCAAAGAAGTCAGGCTTCGTCGAATTGATGAATATAGCCAAAGACGGGCCGGAATATGTTTCGGTCGCCGTCGGCACGAGCCGGAACTATTTGAGCGCCAACGAGGATATCGTCCGGCGGGTCGTCCGAGCCTATGCCGAGGGCGTCTATGTGTTCAAAACCAACAAAGCGGCGGCTCTCAAGATGATTCAAAATCATCTCAAGGTTAAAGATCCCGATATCCAGGAGGACACGTTCACCCAGTTCAGCCAATATCTAGAATACCCGCCGTATGTCAGCCGTAAAGGAATGGAAGCCGTAATCGCCGATGTTGCCGAGACCAATCCTCAGGCCAAGACGTCTAAGCCGGATGATTTTATCGATATGCGCTTTGTGGCCGAGCTTGAAAAAGAGGGATTCTTCAAAAAGCTTGCGCTTAAGTAGTTTATGG
>CAZNES010000014.1:0-72266 GCA_964572145.1 uncultured Syntrophobacteraceae bacterium | reverse complement strand
GCCGGCTGATTATCGACGAGCAACCGATCAATCCGAAATATTACGAGAAGATGTCACAGTTGCTCGATGCGCTGATCGAGCAGCGCAGGCATGCCGCGCTCGATTATCAGAAATATTTGCAGCAAATCGTCGAGTTGACCAAGAAGGTTAAAAACCCGACCGAAGGCGCGTCGTATCCGAAAACACTCGACACGCCAGCCAAGCGGGCGCTTTACGACAATCTCGAAAAAAATGAGACGCTGGCGCTGGCAATAAACCGCGCCATCTTCGCAAATAAACAGGATGACTGGCGCGGTAACAAGTTTAAGGTGAAAAAGGTGAGCTTAGCGATCAAGGCCGCGCTGGAGTCTTATAACTTAAACAGAACCGGCGAGAGCAGTGGTGCAGCAACCGAGGCAGCGGAGACCTACGGCGCAAAGAATGGCGAGACGATGGACAAACTTGTGGAGCGCATCCTCGAGCTAGTAAAAAATCAGAATGATTACTGACAAAAGCCAGATTAGAGTCAATGGCGTGCCAGTTGAGATCGTCCGCAAGGGCATCAAGAATCTGCACCTGGGAGTGTATCCGCCACATGGCCGCGTGCGAGTGGCGGCACCGCTTAGAGTCTCAGATAATGCTGTACGGTTGGCGGTGATTGGCAAGCTAGGATGGATAAAGCGGCAGCGCGCAAAGTTCGATGCTCAATCAAGGCAATCCGAGCGCGACATGGTGAGCGGCGAGAGCCACTTTTTCTTGGGACAGCGATATCGACTCCACGTGGTCCACGACCATGGCCCGGCCAATGTGATTGTGCGGAATAAGTCTACGCTCGAACTGTATGCGCACCGAGACAGCGATGCTGAAAAACGCGGACAGGTGTTGCAGCGTTGGTATCGCCGACAACTCAAGGAATTGATCCCGCCGCTGCTGCAAAAGTGGGAAAGAGTCTTGAACGTTCAGGCCAACGAATGGGCGATCAAGAAGATGAAAACAAAGTGGGGCGCCTGCAACGTCGAGGTCCGCCGCATCTGGCTTAACCTCGAACTCGCAAAGAAGCCGGTGCAGTGTTTGGAGTACATTATCGTCCACGAATTGGTCCACCTGCTGGAGCGGCATCATAACGAAACGTTCATTGCGCTCATGAACAAGTTTATGCCGCAGTGGAAGTTACGGCGAAACGAATTAAATGCCTCCCCCCTCGCGCATGAGACATGGAGTTATTGAGTCAAGGCGAAAAATAAAGAGGGGCAGGGCATCTTCAGGAAAAAGTGAAAGCCTCGAAGATTCCGACAATCTCCGCGATCCTGACGTTCTCGCCAGGGAAATCGTCGAAGATATCGAAGCCGGCCTCGAACAATTCCGCGAAATCGCGAATGATTTGCGTGGGCAAGAAGCTGAGCCTGAGAAAGGCTGAGGGAACATGATCGGGTACGGATACAATGACCAACGGTTCGGAAACTCCCCTTCGAATCACGCACGACGATAGGTTGGCGCAGGACTGGGAGCTTGTTCTCTTAGCCCAGGGCCTGTCCCCGAGGGTGCGTCGGACTCGGGATGGCATCATACTCACCGTGCCGGAGGAAGAGGCGGAGACGGCGCTTGCTGGCCTCTCCGCATACGACAGGGAGAACCCACCGAAACTACAAGAGAGAGATGAGCCGATAGGATCTGCAAGCTTGATCTCGGGAATTGCTATTGCGGGGATGCTCCTCGCATTCTTTGCCGTCACTGTTCTATCGAACCCGTCGGTGCCTTGGTTCGAACGCGGCAGCGCGAATGCCAACCGGATACTCCTCGGCGAGCTCTGGCGTACGGTGACCGCTCTCACCCTGCATGGTGATCTTGTCCATGCGGTGAGTAACGCCGTCGCCACGGCCCTTTTCCTCGGCGCCGCATCCAGCGTGCTGGGTGTAGGGCTCGCTTCCGCGCTGGTACTGTTGGCCGGTGCGGGAGGAAATCTTGCCAACGCATTTCTGCAGAGTTCCCCCCATGTCTCGGTGGGAGCCTCTACTGCGGTTTTTGGCGCCGTCGGCATTCTCGGCAGCCTTGCTACGGTCAGCCATCGCTGGAGAGCCGTGCAGAGGCGCGGCGCGTGGGTACCCATTGCCGCAGCTCTTGCCCTTCTCGCGATTTTAGGGACCGGAGGAGCGCGAGTTGACGTTTGGGCTCACCTCCTTGGTTTTCTGCTCGGCGGTGGCTTAGGAATCCTCATCGCTTTCGTTGCGCCTCATCCACCGGGTCCCGCGGTCCAGTGGATCTGCGGCAGCGCGGCACTTGCAGTGATCATTTATTGCTGGACACTTGCGCTTCGTTGACAGTACTGTTGAGTACGTGGGGTGTTAAACCATAGGGGCGAAATAAAGGGTCGCGAGTCTTTTTACAACCCGTCGGCTCTTATATGACGGTGAAGAACTCATCAACCGCGACAAGGCCGGCCTCGACATCCTCTGGCTCAGAGACGAAAGCCTCGAAGACTCCGACAACCTTCCCGATCCCGACGTTCTCGCCCGGGAAATCGTCGACGACCTCGAAGCCGCGCTCGAACAATTCCGCGAGATCGCGACGGATTTGCGTGGGCAAGAAGCTGAGCCTGAGAAAGGCTGAGGGAACATGATCGGGTACGGATACAATGACCAACGGTTCGGAAACTCCCCTTCGAATCACGCACGACGATAGGTTGGCGCAGGACTGGGAGCTTGTTCTCTTAGCCCAGGGCCTGTCCCCGAGGGTGCGTCGGACTCGGGATGGCATCATACTCACCGTGCCGGAGGAAGAGGCGGAGACGGCGCTTGCTGGCCTCTCCGCATACGACAGGGAGAACCCACCGAAACTACAAGAGAGAGATGAGCCGATAGGATCTGCAAGCTTGATCTCGGGAATTGCTATTGCGGGGATGCTCCTCGCATTCTTTGCCGTCACTGTTCTATCGAACCCGTCGGTGCCTTGGTTCGAACGCGGCAGCGCGAATGCCAACCGGATACTCCTCGGCGAGCTCTGGCGTACGGTGACCGCTCTCACCCTGCATGGTGATCTTGTCCATGCGGTGAGTAACGCCGTCGCCACGGCCCTTTTCCTCGGCGCCGCATCCAGCGTGCTGGGTGTAGGGCTCGCTTCCGCGCTGGTACTGTTGGCCGGTGCGGGAGGAAATCTTGCCAACGCATTTCTGCAGAGTTCCCCCCATGTCTCGGTGGGAGCCTCTACTGCGGTTTTTGGCGCCGTCGGCATTCTCGGCAGCCTTGCTACGGTCAGCCATCGCTGGAGAGCCGTGCAGAGGCGCGGCGCGTGGGTACCCATTGCCGCAGCTCTTGCCCTTCTCGCGATTTTAGGGACCGGAGGAGCGCGAGTTGACGTTTGGGCTCACCTCCTTGGTTTTCTGCTCGGCGGTGGCTTAGGAATCCTCATCGCTTTCGTTGCGCCTCATCCACCGGGTCCCGCGGTCCAGTGGATCTGCGGCAGCGCGGCACTTGCAGTGATCATTTATTGCTGGACACTTGCGCTTCAAGGAGCAGATTCCTTTTAAAAACGCGAGGGAGATTTATGGACTTCCAAGTTGAATCCGCGTAAAAAGGGCGCAGTGCCAAAGGTGCTCTTTACAGAGTGATCCTTAATGAGGGAAGGCAGGATGTTACACGTCCTTTCACTTATCTGTCTCGCGCTTCTGATACTTGGGCCTGTCTCTGAAATTCAGGCGGCCACTGCGCCGGCAAAGATTGTCATAGGTTTTGCGGCTCTGAATGCTCGGATAATCCCCTTGTGGGCGGCAAAAGAATGGGGATTTTTCTCCAAAAACGATATTGATGCAGATATCATCTTTATCCGTGGAGCCCCTACCCTGACGGCTGCTTTGCTCTCCGGCGACCTTCAGGTCGGCTATACGGGTGGAACTGCGGTAATGGGAGCTGCCGTGGGAGGAGCCGACCTAAAGATTGTGGCTGTCCTGACAAACAAGGTGACCTACGACCTGGTTGCGCGACCCGGTATCAAAAGTCTTGAAGACCTGCGCGGGAAACAAGTTGGAGTGACCAGTATCGGAGGAACCAACTGGATGGGAACTATTTTGGGGCTTGAAAGATTGGGGGTCGACCCCGTCAGGGATAAAATTAACTTCATTGTCGCAGGTGATGACGCTGTTCGCACTCAGGCGCTTTTCGCAGGAGCAATCGACGCGACAGCCGTCGATGGAGTTTATAGTCGGATACTACGCGAGAAGGGTTTTCCTGTTTTGGCGGAATTTAGCTCCCTTAACATCCCTTCAGTTGCCACGTCAATTGTTTTCCGGAATGTCTTTATCCAAAAAAATCCTCACATTGTAGAGAACCTCATGAAAGCTATCATAGAGGGAACAATTTGGGGAATGTCCCCGCCAAATAAAGGCAAAGTGATCGACCTCCTTAGCAAGCGTCTTAAAATCACAGGCCAGGAGGCTGAAGAGGGTTATAGAGACATGCTCCTTGGACTGGAGCGCAAGCCGTATCCTTCTGTAGAGGGACTAAAGAACATACAACGGCTAATGAAGATCCGAAATCCTCGGATGGCTGAGCTTAAAGTTGAGGAGCTAATTGACGACAGGTTCATCCGTAAGCTCGATGAGAGTGGATTTATGGACCGACTCTTCGCTACCTATGGAGGGAAATAGGAGAGAAACTAAAGGGGTAGGGGATTTTCACGCTACCACTTCTTTTGATTTCTTCTCCGCTGTGTACTTCTTCATAGCAAGGCGCCTCTTTTTTCTCTTGCGCCTCTGCCAATTTTTTCGTGCGTCCTGCTTCATGCTTATTCTCCTTGTGTGCCGGGATAATCCGGCGGTTTGTTTGCGGATGGGAATTCCGTACGGCTAAGGGTTAGCCACCCACCGTCCCTTCTATATCGCGCGGATGACGCGATCAAGTGGCCGGTCGCTCTCCGCTGGTGGTTACGACACTCAATCGCAGGACAGTTGATAATTCTCACAACGGTGACTGTGCTTTTTCAGAGGACAATAGTATAGACTCCGAAGATCGTGGGAAGAGTTTGACTTTCGCACCTGAGTTTCACGTTTTCGCAATTGCGAAAACGTGGCAATAGTCCAAAGGAAAAATCCATGGCGAAACCGGCCCAAGATCTCTTTCGGGTTACCCTCCTGGGGACCGGCGCTCCACCACCGAGATTGGATCGCTTCGGACCCAGCACGCTTGTAGAAGTTGGAGACGAAAAGTTTATCGTCGATGCCGGCCGCGGCGCTATGCAGCGAATTTACCAGCTGGGGATTCCTTTCGGCGACATCACGGGAATGTTTCTTACGCACCATCATTCCGACCACGTCGTGGGTTTTCCCGATCTCTGGCTAACCGGATGGATCGGGCGGCCATGGGGCAAACGGAACAAGCCGCTTCATGTTTGGGGCCCGGAAGGAACCCGGCAGATGATGGAGTATTTGCCGCAGGCTTTTGCCGTCGACATTCGTGTCCGCAGCAAAAACTACTCGCCGGATGGAGTGAAGTTAGTTGCCGAAGAAATAGCGGAGGGAGTGGTTTTTAACCGGAACGGAATCAAAGTCAGCGCTTTTGAGGTGGATCACGGCGGCGAGGAACTGCCGGCCTACGGTTACCGAATCGATTATCAGGGTCGCGCAGCAGTGCTGTCCGGGGACACGACCTTTAATGAGAACCTGATTCGGCATTCACAAGGCGTTGACCTCCTTGTCCACGAGGTGACCGCCACCGCTGGAGGCGCCGCAGAAAACTTGGAGCAGCTCGAAAGAATCGCGCGCAATCACACAACCCCGGAGCAGGCGGGCGAAATCTTTTCCCGTGTCAAACCGAAATTAGCGGTTTATAATCATCTCTTGCTGTTCGGCGGCGCCACCGCTGAAGACTTGATACCGGCAACGAGAAAACAATACTTGGGGCCGTTGATTGTCGGAGAGGATTTGTTGCAAATAGAAATCGGGGAAGGGATTGAAACTCGCCGTTTTGCAGACGATCGCCGTGGGTGACCATTTCGGATAATTTGAAATCGACAGGAGGAGTGCAGCGTCATGGATATCAAAAGAATTGAGCCTAGGGAATGGAACAGCCGGGCGGTGGTGTGTGGCAACCTGGTTTTTTGCTCGGGCATCGTCGCCGACGATAAATCGCTGCCGATGAAGGGGCAGACCGCTCAGGTACTACGGAAAATCGACGCGGCGCTTGCCGCGGCCGGGACGGACAAATCGCGCATCTTGAGCGCCACGGTTTACATGGCCGACGCGAGCCTGAAAAACGAAATGAACGAGGCCTGGATGGCCTGGATCGATAAAGCGAACTTGCCCGCACGCTGCGCGGTCGGCGCGGTGCTCACTCCCGGCACGCTGGTAGAGATCATGGTTACTGCCGCGAAGGGATGATCGGCGTTCTCGCACAGGAGATCGTCGTCCGTCGACTTGCTAAGCCTCGCTCAGGACGACCCCGAGCCAGGACCCACGGCGAGCCCGCGGACGCGTCGAGGGGTCGACGACCTCGAAGCCGCGCTCGAACAATTCCGCGAGATCGCCACTTTTCCCTACACCGTCATAAGCGTTTGAGCCCACCTGAGGTTAGGGTATAATACCTCGCCTAAGGCATTCCGCGCTAAATCGGCGACTTTTATATGGATATCGTTCTCCTCAAGGCGACGGCGCTGTTGTATCTGATCGCGACGGGGACGTTCATTCTCTATGTCGTGCTCCTCAAGGATCTATTCTCGCGCGTTTCGCCGCTGATTCTGCTCGCCGGATTTTTATTGCACACGGCGGCGTTGGGCATACAAATCTCTCAAAACGGCTTTCCCGCCGTCACCGAATTGCACGAAGCATTGGCCGTCTACAGTTGGGTCATCGTCGGAGTCTATTTATTGGTCCAGCTCAAATATCGCTTGACGATCCTCGGTTGTTTCGTGGCGCCTTTGGCGTTGCTCATGTCGCTCGCCGGAATCGCATTTGGGGCCGGGGGCGGAGAGCTTCCGCCCGGACTTAAAACCTACTGGCTGCCGGTTCACGTAACGCTGGCGTTTCTCGGCAACGCGGTATTCGCCCTGGCTTTTGCCGTGAGCGTGATGTACCTCGTCCAGGAATCGCGGCTTAAGAGCAAGAAGACGACGGCGCTCCATAAGCCGCTCCCGTCGCTGGAACGGCTGGACCGGTTGAACTACATATTCCTCGTTTGGGGATTTCCTCTGATGACTTTAGGAATTCTTACTGGCAGCTTATGGGCCGGCGTCCACTGGGGAAATTATTGGTCGTGGGACTCGCGCCAGATCTCTTCGTCGATTACATGGCTGGTTTACGGCTCGCTGCTGCAAGGACGAGTCACCGCGGGCTGGCGCGGCCGCAGGGCGGCGTTGTTGACGATTTTCGGGTTTGTCGTCTGGTTCGGCTATTTTCTCTGGGGCGACGCGCTGTTTCCCAGCAGGCACGCGGGCAGCTTCGAGTAATCCGTGAACAAAGAGATTGTCATCGTCGGGCTCAATCACCGCACCGCTCCCGTGGAGATGCGCGAGCGCATCGCATTCGATCAGTCCCATTTGGGCGAGACGCTCCGATGTCTCCGCGCCTTGAGGTCGGTACACGAGGGCGCGGTGCTCTCCACCTGCAACCGGGTGGAAGTGGTCGCGGCGACGTTCGACCGGGAAGCGGCGTTTGCGGAGATCAAGAAGTTTTTGTTGGAGCGGGAAGCCGCCGCCGGCGAAAGCAACCTGGAAGACCATCTCTACGCGTACGACGGAGGCGAGGCGGTGCGCCATCTGTTTCGCGTCGCGTCCAGTCTGGATTCCATGGTCGTGGGCGAGCCGCAGATTCTGGGCCAGCTCAAAGATTATTACATCGCCGCTAAAGAGGCCGGCAGCGTCGGGATGGTCCTGCACCGGCTTTTTCACCGCTCGTTTTCGGTGGCGAAGCGGGTACGGACGGAAACCGGCATCGCCAGCCGCGTGGTCTCGGTAAGCTCCGTGGCGGTGGAGCTGGCGAAGCGTATTTTCGATCGTCTGGAAGACAAGACGGTCATGTTGATCGGCGCGGGAAAGATGGGCGATTCGGTCTGCCGCCATTTGCAGGGAAACGGCGTGAGCAGTTTGATGGTGACCAACCGCACTTTCGAGCGGGCAGTGGAGGTCGCGGCGGAATTCCGCGGCAACCCGATTCACTTCGAAGATCTCCCGCGCTATCTCAAGCTCGCCGATCTCGTGATCGGCTGCGCCGGCGCGCCTGAATTTCTGCTCAAGCCCGAAGCCGTGGAGGAGACGCTGAGGGAGAGAAAGCAGAAGGCCATGTTCTTCATCGATCTCGGCGACCGGCGCAATTTCGACCCGGCCATCAACCAGATCGCCAACGTCTACCTCTACGACATCGACGACCTTCAGGCGGTTGCGAGTGAAAACCTCAACGGCCGCGCCGGCGAAGTGCGCAAGGCCGACGAAATAGTGGAGGAAGAGGTGGCGGGTTTTTTGCGCTGGATGGATTCCCTGGATCAGGTGCCGACCATCGTCGCCTTGCGCCAGAGGCTGGAGGAGATCCGGCGCAGCGAGTTGGAAAAATCCCTGCGCACGAGCCTCAAGGGTCTTTCGGAAAAAGAGCGGCAGGCGATCGAAGACATGACCTCGGCGATCATCGGCAAAATCCTTCATGCGCCGATCTCGCGGATGAAAAAACCGGAAGACGGAGAGGAATCTCTCTACGTCGAGGCGCTCCGGAAACTGTTTGGCCTCACAAATAAGTAGTTCAAAATGAAAATTGCAAAATGCAAATTGCAAAACCGCTCGGATCTCTCTTTCATTTTGCATTTTTCAATTTGCACTCTGCATTTTGCATTGATGGGTGAGACATGAACGTTATCCGCATCGGCACGCGGGGGAGCGCGCTGGCCCTGGCACAGACGAATTGGGTGAAATGTAAATTGGAAGAGCGTTATCCCGAACTGCGCGTTGAAGTCGTTACGATCAAGACCAGCGGCGACAGGTTTCTCAGCGCGCCGATGAAAGCGATCGCCGGCAAGGGGATCTTCGTGAAAGAAATCGAGGAGGCGCTGCTGCGCAAGGAAATCGATCTCGCGGTCCACTCGATGAAGGATCTGCCGACCGAGATGACGGCGGGGCTGACGATTGCGGCGATTCCCGAGCGCGAAGACGCGCGGGACGTATTGGTGAGCGCGGCGGGTCGTTCCCTCAAGAATTTACCGGCGGGGGCAAAGATCGCCACGGGCAGCCTGCGCCGCCAAGCGCAGATTCTCCATTACCGTTCGGATTTGTCGGTCGTGCCGATCCGCGGCAACGTGGACACGCGGCTGAGAAAGATGGACGCCGGGGAAATCGACGGATTGGTGATGGCGGCCGCGGGACTGAAACGCCTGGGTTTGGAAAAGCGCATCACGGAATATTTGGCGGAAGAGATCTGCCTCGGCGCAGTGGCTCAAGGAGCGCTCGGGTTGCAAACCCGGGAAGATGACGCCGCCGGCGGATGGCTCGCGTTTTTGCGTCACGCGCCGACGACGCTGGAGGTGCGGGCGGAAAGGGCATTTCTGGCGCGATTGGGAGGAGGGTGCCAGCTTCCGGTGGGAGCGCGAGCGTGGGCCGCGCGCGGCGGGCTGAGGCTCACGGCGGTGATCGCGCAGCCCAATGGCCGCAAGGTTTTCAGAGAAGAATCGGAAGGCCGCGCGGACGAGGCAGAGTCCTTAGGGACCGCGCTGGCCGAGCGCTTGTTGAGCCTGGGCGCGGGCAGCGTTTTAAATGTCGAGAACGGGGATTCGGCGTGTGACGCGAGCTAATGTCAAAGCGTCCGAGGACGGCAGGCCGCTCGCCGGCCGGCGCATCGTCGTCACGCGCGCGCGAGCGCAGGCGGCGTCCTTTGTCGAGGCGCTGGAAAGTCTCGGCGCCGAGGCGATCGAGTTCCCCACGATCGAGATCGTTCCGCCCAAGAGCTACGAAGCGTTGGACGTCGCAATAAACAAGATCGCAGAGTACGATTGGATCATTTTCACCAGCGTCAACGGCGTGGACTGCTTCGCAAGTCGTTTAGCCGTTGGTAAAATAGATCCGCTCGCGCTCAGGAAGATGCGCGTGGCCGCCATCGGTCCGGAGACTGCGAAGGCCCTGGACTCTCTCGGCGTAGCGCCGCAGGTCGTGCCGGAGGAATTTCGCGCGGAGGCGATTCTCGCAATGCTTCGCCCGGAGGAGATGCGCGGCCGTAAAGTGCTCATCCCGCGCGCGGCTGAAGCGCGCGACGTGCTGGCACAAACGCTCACGCAGTGGGGCGCCGCGGTGGATGTGGTGGAGGCGTATCGGACAATTACTCCAAAGAACGATACGAGCGGGATGCGCGCGCTGCTGCTGGGCGGGAAAACCGACATGGTCACGTTCACCAGCTCGAGCACGGTGAAAAATTTTGCCGCGCTCCTCGAAGCCAAGAACCTGAAGCAGCTTCTCGCAGTCACCGCGGTCGCGTGCATCGGTCCAATCACGCAGGCCACGGCCGAGGAGATGGGGATTCGAGTGGACGTCGTATCGCGAGACTATACCGTCGCGGGATTGACGCAGGCGATTGTGGATTACTTTAAAAAAGGCGGTAGGCCGTAGGCTGTAGGCGTTAGGAAGATAAAGAAATCCGAACTACCGCCTACGGCCTATCGCCTACAGCCTGTTTCCTGGAGGTTTCATGGAATTTCCTAGCTATCGCCCGAGAAGGCTGAGAAGGAACGAGCGGCTGCGCTCGCTTGTGCGGGAGACCGCTCTCAGTGCCGATCACCTCATCTATCCTCTATTCGTCGGACCGGGCAAGGACAGTGCGCAGCCGGTGGCTTCCATGCCGGGCGTGGCGCAGCTCTCCGTCGATCGCGCGGTCAAAGAGTGCGAAGAGGTGAATGCCCTGGGAATCCCGGCTGTGATCCTCTTCGGCATTCCGGAGCGCAAGGACAGCGTCGGCTCGGAGGCCTACGTTGACGGCGGCGTAGTGCAGAGGGCGATTCGCGCGATCAAGGAGCGGGCGCCGGAGCTTTTGGTGATCACCGATGTCTGTCTGTGCGAGTATACCGACCACGGCCACTGCGGGGTCATCAAGGACGGCGACGTGGATAACGACCGCACGCTCGAACTGCTTGTCAAAGAAGCGCTCTCGCATGCGAAGTCGGGCGCCGATATCGTGGCACCGTCGGATATGATGGACGGAAGAGTCGGAGCGATCCGAAAGGCGTTGGACCAAAACGGCTTCGAGCAGATCGCCATCATGGCCTACGCGGCGAAGTATGCCTCGGGGTTCTACGCGCCGTTTCGCGACGCGGCCGAATCCACTCCGCAGTTCGGCGATCGCCGCTCGTATCAGATGGACCCGGCCAATGCCGACGAAGCGCTCCGAGAAGTCGAGATGGACATTCGCGAAGGGGCCGATATCATCATGGTTAAGCCGGCCATGACTTATCTCGATATCGTCTATCGCGTGAAGCAGAAATTCGGCTACCCGGTGGCGGCTTATAACGTCAGCGGCGAATATTCCATGATCAAAGCCGCGGCGAAAAACGGCTGGATCGAGGAGCGGAGGATCGTGCTGGAGCTGATGCTGTCGATCAAGCGCGCCGGCGCCGATATGATTCTCACCTACTTTGCCAAGGACATTGCCCGTGAGCTGCACGGGAGATAAGCGCGCAATTCCTTCGGTTCACAGATCGCTCACTTTTGTTCTCAATATCTCCTCGCATTCCTCTTCCCGCTCCGGTGTTCGCACCTGCGCTGCGGAGAGACGAAACAGCAGCACCCGGCTCTCTCTAGCCAAGCGGATGACATACGTGCTGGAATCGGCGTCGTAGTAAACCGAGGCATTGGCCCGCTGGTCGATCGAACGGACAAACGCGCCGGCCCAACGCTCGATCTCCTCCGTGGCGGCTTCGGCCTCCTTATCCGTGATCATATCAGGCGACGGAATATCCTAAAAATCTTTACCAACAAGGGGCAAAATTTCTGTTATCGATGCCAGCGAACCAAATATTGGTAAATGAAAACTGCACCGGATGGCGCGTTTTAGTCAGACTTGAGCTGGAATTAATCGTACCGCCTGGCATGCTGGTTGCTCTAACGACCATTTGTACATCAATTTAGCGATAGCAATTAACCAAGACCTTAAAGCTGGCGGCATCAGGTCTTGACGCAGTGGGAGTGGTTCCTCCTCTTTTATAGGGTACTGCTTCGATCTCGGTCAAGTTGGTACCGCCGAAGGAGACATGATGAATATCTTAAAGGCGGCGCGTAAACGGGCGTTTCTGATCTGCTTGTCGATCGCGCTGACGATATTTTCGCAAGCGGAGCTGAATGCGGCTCAACTCCAATTGAGCTGGGCGGATAATTCCACCGATGAGACTGGCTTCAAAATCGAGCGTGGGCCTGTAACGGCGGGTCCGTTTACCCAGATCGGCACGACTGGTTCGAATATCGCTTCTTATACGGACTCGGGCCTGGCCGACGCGACGAATTTCTGTTACCGCGTGCGGGCCTATAATGCGGCCGGAGACTCGGCGTACACCAACGTCGCCTGCGCGACGACTACGACCACAATGACGCTCACTAAAGCGGGCACAGGAAGCGGCACGGTTACCAGCTCACCCGCCGGTATCAACTGCGGCGCGACTTGCTCGTTTGGTTTTACGAGCGGCGCGTCGGTTACGCTGACGGCTACGGCGTCAGCCGGTTCCACGTTTACCGGCTGGAGTGGAGCATGCACGGGAACGGGCGCTTGCGCGGTGACGATGAGCGCGGCCCAATCGGTCACGGCGACCTTTACGCTACAGACATTTGCTCTCACTTTGACGAAGGCGGGCGCAGGCACGGGCACGGTCACCAGCGCACCCGCGGGAATCAACTGCGGCGCTACGTGTTCGGCGACCTACAACAGCGGCACGTCGGTGACGCTGACAGCTACGGCGGCAGCCGGTTCTACTTTTGCGGGTTGGAGCGGCGCGTGCACGGGCACGGGTTCTTGCGTAGTGGCCATGAGCGCGGCCAAGTCGGTCACAGCGACGTTCAATCTACAGACCTTTGCTCTCACTTTGACGAAGGCGGGCGCAGGCACGGGCACAATCACTAGCGCACCCGCGGGAATCAACTGCGGCGCTACGTGTTCGGCGACTTACACCAGCGGCACGTCAGTAACACTGACGGCTACGGCGGCAGCCGGCGCTACTTTTACAGGCTGGAGCGGCGCATGCACGGGGACGGGCGCTTGCGTAGTGACCATGAGCGCGACCAAATCGGTGACGGCAACGTTTACCGTTCCGCCGCCTACGGCGCCCTCGGCTCTGTCGATCTTATAAGCCTCGCATCTCGAAGCTTGGCAAATTTAAAGCGAGTGAAGAGCGCCCCCTCCGGGGCGCTCTTTTTTTTATGTCGATTCGCGAAACCTCCCTTTTCTCGTCCCTTCTCTTCGTCTACAATGCCTTCGCAACCAGCTTTTAAGACGCGCCGGGAACTTTTCCATTCCTGGGATGTCTAAACAATGAGGAGGCAAACGCGTGGCGCTGGCGTCGGGGGACGATCCGGACGGCGAGTTGATCCGTCGGGTCCGGGAAGGGGATCGCGCGGCATTCAACCAATTGGTTCTGAAATATCGGAGCCGGCTGATGGGTGTTTGAGCCCGCCGGGATCAAGCTTCCTCTCGAGGCCGCGGCGTTGTTGGCCGTGACGACGCTGGCTCTCTACGTCTATCATCGATCTCCACAACCGTTCGAAGACCGTTTTCCGCTTTCCCGAAATAGCGCTGAGAGCGTTGGATCGTCGCTCTCAGAATATGCTTTAAAGCGGCCCGCGCCGGGAGGCGCAGCGCCCGAGACGGATCGCGTGGCGCGGAGAGAGACACTTCCGCCAAAACAGGAGACCGCTGAAGCCTCAAATCTCGGTGCTCTGTCGGAGTCGTTTCGCCGGGCAGTTTCTCCCGCAGAGGTGGTGGATGTGCAAGCTGAAGATGTGGGCGCCTTCGAAACGCGCTTGAATGCGCTTTTGCCGAATCTCGGCGGCAAAATAACCGGCAGGCATGTCTCGGAAGACGGCTTGGTGCTGGCGATAGAGTTGCCGCGGTCCCGTGAAGCGCAATTTCATAGCGCAGTGAAAGAGGAAATCAGCGCCCGCTCTCCGCAGGCGGCTCTTGCGAAGAGAAAGCCCGCCAAATTGCAGGACGAGCCGTCATCGAAAGTCGTTCTGCCTGCTGCGCCGATAGTCATGAGCCGGGAGAAGTTGCTCGTCGCCGAGCAAGACGACCCGATCGTGCGAATCGAGCTGCGTCTCCGAGCAAAAAATAGCGAAGCTGGCGAGAGATAGTGGGCGTTATCCGAGAAGATTATCGATGCCGAAAGCGGGCGAACCGCGCAGGACGAAAAACAAAGCTACAATCAGCATCAAGAGGTTGGTTTGCCAGGCCGTCTCATGAGAGTGGAACGCGTGCCTGGCCAGAAGTTGAAACTTGGTCTTTTGTGAGTCCTGTCCAAGCGCGCGGTTTACGTCTTCTATCATCGACGGAAGCGCGCGCAGCCAGTGACGCTGGATCTTTAAAGTAGGTATAAGAAAAAGGACGATCATCAGCGCCGCAAGGCGCGTCGCCAGTCCCAAAGCCAGTCCCAGGCCGCCCGCCACCATAAAAATAACCGCGATGAAACCGAATGCCCTCGCGCCGAAGGGGAATACGATCTCGGCGTTCCGGATTGCATTGGGCCACCGGCGGACGTTGCTGACGCCGCTGTAGAGAAAGCGGAGGCCGAGGGCGACGCGCAGGGTGGTTTCGACGAGAGTCAGAGAGGTTGCCTGATCCAAGATGTTTTTGTTCCCGCGAGCAATGAAACACCAGATTATTTTTTCTTGTACAGTCCGTCGATGAACCCGCTCTGATCGAGTTCCTTGATAAATGTCAGGTCTACGAATTGCTCCGGCTTGACGGTTTTGGCTCTCGGGTCCCTTTCACTCAAGTCGTCGATGACGAATTTGAGTCCTTCCATCGTTGGCATTTGTTTTTTGGGATATAGCGCTTCGGTCAGGACGTTCTCGCGGGTTCTTTCCAAAAATTCCCGATCGACTCCGCCGCCCATGTACTTGCCCAGGACTTTGATCGTGGTTTCTTTGTCGGTCCACATCCGGTGCACCGCTTCCACGTGACCTTTGACGAATCGGCGAACGATGTCTTGATGTTCTTTGATATACTTTTTCGTCGTGGCGGGCGCCGTGTGCTGGAAAACGAGACCCAGCTTGGCGACGTCGGCAATAACAATCATGCCCTTTTTTTCGGCCTGAAAGCTCGAAGGCGGGTTGATGACCGCGGCTGTAACCCGGCCGGTCAAAACCGCGGCCAGGCGATCCGGCCCGCTGCCTACTTGCACGAGCGTTACATCTTTTCCCGGCGTCAGGCCGATTTTTTTGAGCGCGAATCTGGCAATGGTGTCCGTGGCCGAGCCGAAACGGCTGATTGCTACTGTGCCGCCTTTTAGTTGTTCCACGGAACCGACGCCCGGTTTTCCCATAAGCACGTAATTCAATGAGGTCATGCCTCCGGCGACGAAAACAGCCTCCGAGCCCGCCAGTGCGCTGCTGACGAGGGCCGGACCGGAAACCTGCGTAATCGGAACGTCGCCCGAGACCAGCGCCAGGATCGCCGTGCTCCCGCCGGTGAAGAAAATGGTCTGCACGTCGAGTCCGTTCTTCTCGAAAATTCCGGTTTCCTTCCCGACCCACAGAGGAAGCTGGTCGCCGCTGATCGCGCTATAACCCACGTGGACCCGTGGCAGTTGGGCGGAAGCCGGCGTAGTAACCGCGGCAAAAACGGCGAAACAGATCGAAATGATTACAAGTTTTTGAAGTTTCATCGACGTTCTCTCCATTGATGGAATGATGCTACTCAGGCACACCAATGTTGTCAATCGTCTACCACTTGATCATATTCACCAACCCAAGACTGATCCAAGGAACGTAGGTCACCAACAAGGTGACCAGTGCCAGCACGACCGTGAAAGGCCAGCCGGCTGATGTTAGGAGAGGCCTAACCATCCCCGCAAGGAGCG
This sequence comes from uncultured Syntrophobacteraceae bacterium, assembly GCA_964572145.1. GTDB lineage: Bacteria > Desulfobacterota > Binatia > UBA9968 > UBA9968 > JAJPJQ01. The sequence goes on along the minus strand of CAZNES010000014.1, from coordinate 56,277 downwards.
CTGAAGCTCGGAGGAATCGCGCGGTGTCAGCCGTCCGACAGTTTTTGCGATCAGGGTTTGCTGTACTGTGTACAGACCCCGCTTCGCTGCTGTCGGCACGTTTAGTCCGACTGCCCTCCAATCGGCGAGGAGAAACTCGCCGGCAAGAAGGGAAGAAGTTTTACTGGTTAGGGGAACGATGAAAATGTCTTGAGACACGTGCGGCGCGCTCACGACAGCTGCAGGTCTAACTTTTGAATCGGACAAGTCTGAAAAGGGATAGCGGACCAAGATGATGTCATTCTTTGAGGAGCTGGGCATAAACATCATCCTCGGGGTTATCCCAAATTGTATCGAGCGACGGCTGGCTTGCCTGGAGCCAAAAGTCGGCCTCGTCGTCGGCCAGGAGCGTCACCAGCACTTTTGAACCTTCAGGAAGGTCCACCTGCTCAAGCGGCTCGATTTTCCCCTCATGGATGATGGCTCTCAATGCTTTCGACATGGCATTTACCTTAGAGCTTAATAACGATCATTATAGTGCGAACAGTTTGCCTATGCAAAGGAGGAAACCGCCGGTCAATTATTCGAGATATTCCGTTCCAGAGAACCTTCTACCACTTGATCATATTCACCAACCCAAGACTGATCCAAGGAACGTAGGTCACCAACAAGGTGACCAGTGCCAGCACGACCGTGAAAGGCCAGCCGGCTTTGAATACTTCCCAGAAAGAGATGCGTGCGATGGCGGCGACGGTGAATAGCACTGTGGCCACAGGCGGGGTTTGCTGGCCGACGCCGAGGTTGATCGTGACGATGATGCCGAAATGAATCGGATCGACGCCGATCTGGCGGATGAGCGGCATCACGATCGGGACGATGAGAATGATCGCCGCGGCGGAGTGGAGAAACATTCCGGCGACGAAGAAGAAGATATTTAAGAACAATAGGATCAGGTACTTGTTCGAAGTGGTTTCCAGAATGATTCGGGCAAACTTCTGCGGGATCTGCTCGCTGGTTAGAAACCACCCGAGCACTGCGGACGATGCGACTATGAGCATGACCACCGCGGTTTGACCCGTCGAGTCCTTCAGCACGCGCACAATCTCGCGCAAAGGCATTTCACGATAGATGAATGCTCCGATGACGATAGCCGCCACCACCGCAAGGGCGGCGACCTCGGTGGCCGTGGCGATTCCCAGGAAGATGCCTCCCCAGATGACCGCAGGGATGAACAGCGCCCAGAACGCGTCCAGCGTCGCTTTTCCGACCTTTTGGAGAGAGAATCTGGCCTCGACCGGCAGGTTGTACTTTCGGGCGTAGCGATAGCTGAGCGCCATCATTGCGCCGCAGGCGATGAATCCCGGCAGAAATCCCGCGAAGAAAAGCTTGGCCACCGAGACCCCCGCCATCCACGCATAGATGATCATCGGGATCGAAGGCGGAATCAGGATCGCCGCGGACGCCGCGTTGGAGACGATCGCCGCGCTGAGCGCGCGCGGATAGCCGCGTTTCTCCATGGCGGGGATGACCACGTTGCCGATTGCCGCGGCATCGGCCACCGAGGAGCCGGAGATCTCGCTCTGGATCATCGTGGCCACCACGGTGACCATCGCGAGGCCGCCGCGAATGAAGCCGACCAGGCTGTTGGCCATGTTCACCAGACGCAGAGAAATTCCGGAGGTCTCCATGAGACCGCCGGCCAGGATGAAAAGCGGGATGGCGAGCAGGGGAAAGCTGGAGGCGCCGGAAAAGAGGCTGAGAGGAATTACGGTCAGAGGCGTGGTGCCGTTCCAGAGCAGGAATAGGGCCGTCGTAATGGATAGGCCAAAAGCGATCGGAACGTTGATGACCGTGAGGAGGATGATTACTCCGAGGATGAGCCACTCCACGCCGCTTCATCTCCTTTCTCGCGCTCTCTAGCGAATACGATGTCGACGAGCCGCATGAGGCTGATCAGGAGCATGAGCCCGCCGGTAATCGGCAGCACGCTGTAGACCCAGCCCATCTTGACCCACACCAGCGAGATGGCGGTCTCGTCTCCCATCTTGTGTGTGAGAAGCCAGCCGTAGACGAAGAGCACGACCTGAAATCCGAGCACGAAGGATTCGGAGATAAACTCCAAGACTCTCCTCGGGCCGGGCGTGAATTTTTCCACTACCACCTCAAATCCAATGTGGCGCCGCCGGTGAAGCGCCACGACGGCGCCATAGAAGGTGAGCCACACGAGCAAGTAGGACGCGAACTCGTCGTACCAGGTGAGGGAGGAGTTGAGGAAGTAGCGGAAGAAAACCCCGAGGGTCACCAGGAAAACCATCAGGACGATCAGGAGAACTGCCCACCATTCAACGAGAGCGATCAAGCGGCGAAAGAATCGTTCCATGCTAGGCGTTAGACGCGAGGCGTTAGGCATTTTCCCCTAACCCCTTACCCCTCACGTTAGGGGTTAGGCGTTAGGGGTAAGGGGTTGGGTTACGTTGCCTGTTTGTTACCGTAGAGATTGGATCAGTTTCACCAGATCCGTCCCGCCGGGAATCTCTTTGCCAAACTCCTCGTAGATGGCCGCCGACGCCTTGATGAAGGCATCCTTATCGACTTCGTTCGCCTTCATGGGGGGCGCGAGTTTGCCCATCAGCTCTTTGTCGAGGCGCTCGCCTTCGGAGCGGGCGAAGTCTCCCATGTCCCAGGCGATCTTAGCCAGAGCGTTCTGAACATCTTTCGGCAGCTTTGCCCAGAAATCCTCTCCTGCCACTAGATAGGCGGGGGTGTAGACGTGGCCGCTCAGCGAGAGAAATTTTTGCACCTCCTGGAACTTTGCCGAGGCAATTTGCGGGAACGGATTCTCTTGCCCATCCATGACGCCTGATTGGAGCGCCGAATAGACTTCGGCCAACGGCATAGGCGACGGGTTGCCTCCGTAGGCCTTGAACATCTTCACCCGCCAAACCCCGCTTGGCACCCTCAACTTGATCCCCTTCAGGTCATCGGGCTTCACGACCGGCCGGACGTTGTTGGTGATATGGCGGAAGCCGTTCTCCCACACCCCCAGCACTCTGATCCCCTTCGCCGGGAGGCCGCCAAAGAGCTGGCCCTGGACCTGCTTGTTCTCCGTCACCTTCTTCATGTGGGTGCGGCTGACGATGAGGTAGGGCATTTCGAATACGCCGAACTTCGGCTCCGCCGTGCTCATGACGGTGGACGGCTGGAACATCTCCAGCGCGCCGACCTTGATCCCTGGCATCATCTGCTCGTCGGTGCCGAGCTGGCTTGAGTGGAAGACCCTGACCTCCACCTTGCCCTTCAGCTCGGTGTTCGCTCTCTTAGCGTACTCGTCGGCCACGATCGTGAACAGCGAGCCCGGGGACCCCACGTGTCCAAGGCGAATGATGGTTGCCTGCTGGGCTGAGGCCGCAAGCGGCGCCAGCGCCAGACCTAGAAGAGCGACTGCGGTAATAAGCTTTTTCATTTTGATCCTCCTGTCGTCGAGACGGGGTATTATCGCTGCAACGCGCAAGTCTCTTTTATGATCCGCTCCGCGCGAGAAATATTGAAGACGCCGCAGCTGCAAAAGCGCGCCATGTAGCGCGCCGCTTGCTCCGGCGTTCGACGGTTCTCCTTCACCCAATCGACCATCTTCCTCGTGAAATTAGCCGAGAGCATTCCGTGGCCGCACATCGTCGAAAGCTCCAGGGTCGTCGCGTCGGGCAATCGATCGACCCGTCCGCGAAAGCCGAGAGAGTATTCCACACTATGGCGAACGATGCCAGTCTCTCGGCAGCAGCGCCGCGCCTCTTCCATCGGCGCGCTGATATTCACCGAGATCCCGAGATCGGCGGTCTTGAGCTCCTCGACGAACGCGCGCATCGCGTCGTAATTGTCGAAGACGGCGGCGACGGTCGTATGGCCCTCGATCCCGGCGATCACCTGTTCCGGATCCGGCCGATGATCTCTTTTCCAATGCGCGGTCGGGTTCATGTCCTGACGCGAGCGCAGGGCGCCGCCCTTGGTCGCATCTCCGATATTCACCGGCTTGTGCTTGAGCGCCAGACGGAGGAAGGTTCGGTACTTCGCCACCAAATCATCGTCGTTTACGCCGCGGCTCGCCATCGCGAAGACGATGTAATCGTCGCGCACGGGCTCCGGGTTCGGCGCGGGCTCGGAGGCGTAGTGTTCGCTGTAACGGTGGAGAGTATTCGTCATATCGCCTTACCCCTCACTCCTCACCCCTTACGTAAGGCGTTAGGCGTAAGGCGTGAGGGGATTCAAAATTCTCAATCTGCACTTTGCATTTTACCTTGTGCAGTAATCCGTCCCAGTCCAAGGTTCGTTTTCCCGCGGTACGCGGCGTATCCCTCGCGCTCGAGCATCTCGCGCAGCGAATCGTTTCCATCCGTGTCGCAGCGGGTGGAGACTCCTGTGCTGATCACGGTCTCCACCTCGTGCCCGAGATCTTTGATCCTGCGCAGGACGGCGGGCACTTGCTCCAGCGGCGTTTTGATCTCGACGATGGCCGAAAGAATCTTTTCGTCCAGAATATCTTCGCGCAACAGCCCGCGGGCACGATCACGCATCAGCGAGGTCACCGGGTTGTTCGGTTCGAATTCAACTCCTAGTTCCGCGAGCGCGGCGGTGACCCGCTCGATGTCGCGGAAACGCGCGCCCACGCCGGGACGGCCGAACTCCACGACGAATCCGGCCTCTCCCTCCCTCACGCGGCCGGTGACGTCGTTGGTCTTTACCTCGGCGGTGCCGCGGCCGTGGATGCCGGTGGACTCATGCGGAACTTGCGGATCGGAAAATGCGCGGCGGACGATTCTGGGCCACGTCAACTCCTGCGGCACGATAGCGTCGGTCGGGCAGATATCCGGCTCCGGATCGAAGCGAAAGCGAAAGAGCTTCGCCGCTCTGCGGATCGTCCGCACCATCGACGGGTTCAAATGTTCCTTCGACATACCCCGATAGCAGGCGAAGCATTCCACGCACTCGTCCTGATCGACTGTGGCGCGCCCAATTTCCGGGTCGATATGGATCGCGCCCATCGGACAGATCGGCACGCAGTTGCCGCAAGCCACGCATTTGTCAGGATCGATTTTCATGCGTCAGCGGTTTGGGATGGGAGCAAGGCGCATCGGCGTCGTTACTTTTTTTGCGCCGCGCCTTTCATGATTACGCCGCACGCGATCCGGTCTCCGGAATTGCCGGACGGGTCCGTATTATCGTCGTCGCCCGCGGCGTGGACGACGATCGCGCTGCCATCCGCGTCGAATAACGAATTCGCGCCCGCGTCCAGCGTCACGCCGTCGTTAAGCGACTCGAAGCGGCCTACGCCGTTCTTGGCGACGTAGAGGTTCGGCAAGTCGCCCGCATGCGGGCCTTCGGCGTTCTTCAAACCATGTTTTTTCTGTGCCGGATTGAAATGCCCCCCGGCGCTCGCGAACTGGGGGCCTTCGCATTTGCCAACGGCGTGAATGTGGATGGCGTGCAGGCCGGGCGGAAGGGTCGTGACCCGCGCCACAATCGCCACGCCTTCTTTGCTCTCGCGGAGCTCCGCCGTTCCCACCGGCTTGCCGTTGGCGTCGCGCAATTCTGCATGAGCCGCATTCTGCGCGCGAGCGCTGCCCGAGAAAAACAGAAAACAGAGAACAACGATGGGGATGGTTACTAACGCTTGCTGTTTCACGATGAGCCTCCCGGGAGTAATGATTCTACTCCTGCTTATTCACCTGCCTGACACTTGTCAAGTTGGCGGCGCTAGTAAAGCTCTCTCACCCTTTTGGTTTCCTCGCGCGGACGCCAGCGGAGAAAGTGCGCCTCGACGCGGTTTATGACCTCGTTGCACAGGACGACGACGAGAGCCAGGATCAGAATTCCGCCCAACGCTCCGGTCGTTGAGAACAGCGACGTGTTGTAATTGATGAGATAGCCCAGGCCCTTGCTGGCGGCGATGAATTCTCCCACCACGGCGGCGACGATCGCGTAGGGAAGGCTGATCTTGAGCCCCGTCGCAATCCACGGGACCGTCGCCGGTATGGTCACTTTAAAAAGGATCTGTCTTTCATTCGCGCCCATGATGCGGAGAACATTTTTCAGCTCAAGATCCACGCCTTTGACTCCCGCATAGGTATTGAAGAAGGTGAGGAAGAAGACCACGGTCACGACCAGAATGACTTTCGAGTTCGGGCCAATGCCGAACCAGATGATGAACAGCGGCGCCAGGGCGATGCGCGGGATGCCGTTGAAGGCCACGATGTAAGGATCGAAGATTTGGGCCATGACTTCTCTTCGCGCCAAAAAGAAGCCCAATGCGATGCCGGAGAACGCGCCGATAAAAAAGCCGACGAAGGTCTCGTACAGCGTGATCGCGAGATGACCGAAGATAGAACCGTCCGAGATCACCTGCCACAGGTATTTAAAGACCTGCGACGGACTCGAAACCCAGAACGGATCGATCAACCTCCCCGAGCTTAGCTCCCAGAACGCGAGGAGGAGCAGGCCGAAGAGAAGCCGGTATAGAAATAAACGCCCGCGGGAAATCATTTTTATCGTAAGGGGTAAGGCGTGAGGGGAAAGAGTCGCCTCACCGTTTCACCCCTGACCCCTCACGGCGCCAAATCATTTGGGCAGAAACTCGTTCGTGACGATCTCGGAATAGGGGAGGCGCTTTTTTAAGAGGCCGGCCTGTTCCAGCATGTCCTGGGTGCCCTGGAAACTTCGCTCGCTCGTCCGGCCGTCGGGGCTCAACGACGGCAGGACCGCCTTTGCGCCCGCGAGCAGCAGCGCGGGATCGGTTTGGCCCAGAAACGGCTTCAGTGCTTCGGCAACCTGCTCCGGTGTGCTTTGCAGCGCCCATTTGTTCGCCTTGACCAGCGCGCGGACCATTTTTCGCACCAGCTCCGGATCCTTCGAGACCGTTTCCGGACGGGCGATCAGATTTTCCATCAGAAATTCCGGGATCGAGAGCTTGTCATATTCGGTGAAGCTCAGAAATGGCACGGCGAAGCCGCGGCTCACCGCGGTCTCCGGCACCGGCGGTGCCGTCAGCGCGACATCCACTTTGCGGTTTTCCAGCGCCGCAATCCAGGTCGGTCCCGATCCGATCGCTATAATATTGACGTCCTGCTGCGGCGCGTAGCCGGCCTTGCGGATGACGAAGGTCGCGAGATGCTGGGTTAAGGCTCCGGCGCTAGTGAAGCCGACCGTAAGGCCCTTCAGCGCCTTGAGCCGCTCGGCCAGCGGTGTCGAATCGGTGATGCCTTTCGCCTTCGCGGATTCTTTATGGATCGCCCAATTGATGAACAGCTTGTTCAAGCCGCTCGCCACCATCAACAGCGTCTTTCCCTCCTGGTGTGCGAGGATCACGTTGTCGCCCGTAGTGAAGCTGAACTCCACGTCGCCGGCGATCAGCGCCCGGATGTCCGGTCCGCCGCCGCCCGTGGAGGTGATATCCACCTCCAGACCTTCCTCTTTGAAAAATCCCTTGGACTGCGCCAGATAGACCGGCGTCATGGAGTGCGCCACGACGGGAATCGTCATTTTGACTTTTCTGAGAGCGGGGGCGTCGGCTGCGAGCGCAGCGTGAGCCACTGCGAGGGAAAAAATAATTGCCATGAGTCGGTTCATACGGGTTCTCCTTTTTATGCGTCTGTCAAATTGACTTCGGGTCGCAACTGCCGCCAGAGCGTATCGTAAACGTCACGGAATTCCGGGCTGGTGTGGATCTGGTACACGTCGCGCGGGCGCGGTATCGGCACGGCGGCGATGTGCTTCACTTTGCCGGGGCGAGAGGTCATCACGACCACGCGGTCCGCCAGCGTGATCGCCTCGACCAGGTCGTGGGTGATGAAGAGAATTGTTTTTTTGGAGGCCAGCCAGAGCTTCAAGAGCTGCTCCTGCAGAACGATTCGCGTCTGCGCATCGAGAGGGCCAAAAGGCTCGTCCATGAGAATCAGCTCCGGATCGTAAATCAGCGTCCGGATGATGTTGGCGCGCTGGCGCATGCCGCCGGAGAGCTCATGGGGATAATGCTCCTCGAAGCCGCTTAGTCCAACCTGGCCGATAAGATCTCCCGCGCGGCGCCGCCGCTTACTTTTTTCTATGCCGCGGATTTCTAATGCCAGCTCGACATTTTCGATCAGCGTCCGCCACGGCAAAAGATTGTCTTTCTGCGTCACGTAGCCGATCTCGGGATTGATGCCGTTTACCGCGCGGCCGCGAAAGAGAATTTGACCCGCGCTCGGCGGCAGTAGCCCGACGACGAGATTCAACAGAGTGGACTTGCCGCATCCCGAGGGGCCAACGACCGTGACGAACTCTCCTTGATCGACGCCGAGACTTAGAGTGTCGAGCGCGAGAACGTTGTTCCCGCGAACGTCGAACTCCCTCCTGACATTCTGTACCGAGAGAAGCGGCGTCATTCGGTTTAAGGCGTGATCTGGACGATCGAGGCGCCGATGCCGTCGAGGGATGTTTTTCCATCGGCAGCCATATTGTCGCGTCGCGGCGTATCGTTGTTGCTGATGTAGCCGGTATTCCCTACAAAGACAATAGCAGTGGGGAATTCAAGCGGCCCCTGGCTGCCGTTTTTGGCTATCTCTTGGACTTTTCCGTCCGGCGTGACCGTGACAATGGCATTTCTCTCGTTGGCTGCGACCCAAAGCTTGCCGCTCCGGTCAAAGTCGAATCCATCCGCTCCTTCCAAGAGCGGACCTTGAGCCAGCAAATTGGGTTTGCCGGCTTTTCCATCGGCGCCGATCGCAACTTTCCAGATCGCGCCACGAGCCGTGTCCGCGATATAAAGCACTCCTGTGTTATCGAAAATCAGTCCATTGGCGACTATCGGCTGTTGTGTCTTTCCATCCGGAAGAGTGCGGGTGTGGGCTTCGATCTGAAGTATCACTTCAGCAACACCGCCGGCAGGCCCGACGCGGTGAACTCGTCCGGTTCGCGCACCCGAAACGTAGAGATTTCCCTGTCGGTCGAACGCGATTCCGTTTGCTCCTGCGGTGCCCGTTGCAAAGGTTTCCGCAAGCCCGGGCTTCTCGGGGTTGATATCGGAGCGCTTGAGACGAACAACCTCATTGAACGGATCACAGGCGACGAAGAGATCGCCCTGGGCGTTAAAGGCGATGCCCCGGCCATCGCCGCGGGAACTTTTTCCTCCGATCTCGCGGGCCGCAATTCGGCCCACAACGACCGGCTTCGGCGCTTTAGGATCTACGCGCAGGATATTTCCACTAACCCAGTCCGCCATATAGAGCCGGCCCTGCTGATCGACCGTGAGGTTCTCAATGATCACCGTTCGGTCCGCGCTTGCGGGGTCGAGATCAACCAGAATGGAGACTTTTGGGCCTTGGCCGCCGGGGCCTGCCATGGCACAGCCTGATATCAAAGCAAAAACACCTAGCAACGGGGCCAACCGGTTTACTTTCATTGGAATCTCCTTCCTGCTTCGCCGTTAGCGGCGGCGGTTCGAATTGCCGCCGGATCAACCATTGGCTGTTTCATTTCACCGCGACCCGGCGGATTTTAGTTTAATCGCTTGCCAAAGGGAAGAAAAAAAAGAATTAAAAAAAAGGCCCCTAGAATGGTTCTAGGGGCCTTCGTCCGATTCAACTGAGATCAGTGGACCGGCAGCGGCAGGCCTTGAATAATCAGATCCTGGTCCATGCAGGAAATTTTACCTCCCTGCCCAGCATCTCCGGCGTCGATCTCGCCAACAATCCAAAATCGAAGATCGCAAATCTAAAATCCAAAATTACTTGATGACCTTGTCCGCGCGCACCAGCAGGTTCGGCGGAATCGTGAGGCCGATCTGCTTCGCCGTCTTGAGATTGATCACCAACTCGAACTTCATGGGCTGCTCCACGGGAAGATCGGTAGGCTTCGCGCCTTTCAAAATCTTGTCCACGTAGGTTGCGGCGCGTCGGTACAAGTCGGCAACGTCTGGCGCATAGGACATGAGACCGCCATCATTCACAAACTCACTACCTACGTACCCCGCTGGAAGGCGGCTCTTTACCGCCAGCTCTGCGATCCGTCGTCGATGAAAGGCAAACTCCGGGGAATTGAGCCCGATAAGAGCGCCGGCACCCCCTCTGGTAATTGCCGAGAAGACATTCTCCAAATCGCTGGATTCTCGCAATTCCACGGGTTGAAGCTGGAGACCCAACGCCCGTGCAGCGACCTCCATCTCTTTCATCTGTGGGCCGTATGTTGCACCGTCTGGATTCCCGAGGACAGCAACGCGGGAGAGTTTGGGAACGGCCTCCTTGAGAAGCTCCAGGCGTTTGCCGCTTAGTTCCAGGCCACCGAGAGTCGGCCCGGTGATATTGCCACCTGGTCTTGCGAGACTAGCGACGAAGCCCGCTGCAACGGGATCGCTACCTGCCGTCATCACTATTGGAATTGTGTTGGTTGCTTGCTTCAGAGCGCGCGTTGTTGAACTGCCACCCCCTGAGACCAAGACATCTACTTTGAGCCGGACCAGCTCGGCGGCGAGACCGGGGAGCGGATCGCGCTTGCCCTCCGCCCAGCGGAATTCAAGGGCAATATTTTTCCCCTCGACATAGCCGAGATCACGCAGACCCTGCCTGAATGCCTCCAAACCAGCCGACAAAGTGGCAGGGGAGCCAGCACCTAGGAATCCTATCCTGGGGACTTTTTTCGGCTGCTGCGCGTCGGCCAGATGAACCAAAGCCAAAGCAATAAAGGTAAGTGCGATAGAAAAGATTTTCTTATTCACGGTTGTCCCTATCGCCTAATCTCGCTGTAGGTAGAGGATTCTAGATGAAGCGCGGATCAAAGGGAAGAAGAAAGGAAAGCCCCCGATAGGCGGGGGCTTTGGTAACGGATCTTCTCTTTAGCTCCTTTTTCTTGCGGATTTTAATTGAGGAGCGGGAAATGGAAAGCCCCGGAGGTGGCTGGGACTCTTTCTGAGCAGGTCTTGGTTATTACCCGCCGGCTACGCCGGTATGTGTTGAGCCCCGACCGACAGGCCGGGGCTCAACGTAGTGGTTACTCAGAATATTTTTCGGCGCGGAAGGCCTTGTGGCAGGCGCCGCAGGCGTCGCCCAGAGCCTTGACCTTTACGTCAACCGCGGCGCCGTCGCCGCTTTTGGCCGCATCGGCAAGCTCGCCGGCCGCTTTCTTCATGCCAGCAGCCTTCGCCTTGAAGTCATCCGATTTCTCCCAGATTGCGTCCGTGGCCTTGGTTTTTCCCTTCGTGCTGCCCTTGGGGAAGAGATCGGCAATCTGATCTCCTCTTCCCATGAGGTCTTTGGCCTTAGTCTCTATCGTCGCGTAGTCCTTTTTCTCCGCGGCGCCTTTGATTGCCTTGGCGGCCTCGCTGTTTTCCTTCATGAACTTCTGCCTCTTATCGATAACGTCCTGCTGGGCAAAAAGCTCGGACGCGACGAAAAGCGAAAGCAGCGCGAAGAGCGATGCCCCCAGTAATTTGTGTTGAATCATTGTCTGCTCCTTTCGGGTTGTTTTAACTGCCTCGATTGACTTTTTTTACTTCGTTCAATAGCTGCTCCGTGGAGAGCAGATCCTTTTCGGTGTTCGATGGCCGAATATTCAGGTAACGCACCACTCCTTCTTTGTCGATGATGACGTACGAGCGCTTGGCAACGCGTCGTTCCTGGTCGTACACGCCCAAACCCATCATGACTTTTCCATCCCGGTCGCTGAGCAGCGGATAGTTGATCTTGGCAAAGTCGGCAAACGCCTTCTGTGAAAAAGGGGCATTGGCGCTGACTCCTAGAACCTCGGTATTCTCGGCTTTGAACTTATCGTATTGGTCCGAACCGGACGCCTGAAGGTCTTTGATTCATGTGGGGCTAAAGTCCAACACATAGAAGTTGATGAGAACGTTTTTACCTTTGAGGCTGCTGAGCTTGAGTTTTCCTCCCTGGCTGCTGTCGAGATCGAAGTCCGGCGCTTTATCTCCGACTTCAAGAGCAGCCGCCGAAATGGCCGTGGCCAGCACAAAGATAGTGGAGAAGAGCGAATTCAGCCAGAGTGTTCTCAAGCGTCTCATGATCCGAGCCTCCTTATAATTTGATTTGACGTCAAAGAACCGCAAACCATACAAACCATCGTCGGAGTTGGTAAATCTATCTCCTAGTTACCGCCGACGTCAACTCCCCGAATGGGTGTTTGTAGCTCCACCTCGGAGAGCTACCCAAGGGCGTCCCTCACGGCCCGGACCGCGGCTTCGGTGCGATTTTTCACCTGGAGCTTGCGGAAGAGCGCCTTTAAATGCATCTTGATCGTCTCGCGCGAGAGATTTACCAGCCGGCTCATCTCTTCGTTGGAGAGTCCCTCGGCCAAGAGATGAAGTAGTTTAAGCTCCTGCTCGGTTAGGGCGTACTTCTCGGCAAATTCTTTTTTCCTGTCCCCCTCCGGGTTGTGGGCGGCGCGCGCTTCGCGCGAAATCGTCAGATGGGCCAGGTAGGGGGAACTCAGAGATTTGCCATGGTACGTGTTGCGTATAATCTCGATGAAATCCTTTTGATCCGCGTCTTTGAGAATATATCCCACGGCGCCAGCCCTCAGCGCCGAAATAATCTTTTCGTCGTCATCATGGATCGAGAGCATAAGGACCTTGGCCTTGGGGACCAGGCTGGATATGAGTTTGGCTGCTTTGATCCCGTCCATCTTGGGCATTCTTACGTCCAGCAAGGCTATGTCCGGCTCCCGTTCTTGCGCCTGCAGCACCGCCTCCTGCCCGTCCGCGGCTTCTGCGACGACGCGTAGGTCTTTCACGCCTTCCAGCAACTTTCTCAGGCTTTGGCGAAAGAGCCGTTCGTCATCGGCGATCATGATCTTAATCGGCATAGTTTTGTTGCTCCTCTTCGGGATTCAACGGCAGCGCTACCGATACCGCGAAGCCGCCGCCTGCCCGGCATTCGGCCCAGATCTTTCCCCGGTGCGCCTCGGCCACGAGCTTGCAGTAGGGGAGGCCGAGGCCGGTCCCGGTTTCGAGGCTGCCTTGATCGCGCGAATAGAACACGTCGAAGATTTTCGGCAGATCGCACTCCGGAATACCGTCGCCCTGGTCCTCGACGCGAATCACCGCGCGGGGCCCGTGCCCCTGATCGTTGCCTACCAGCGACGCCGTTATCTCGATGCGGCTGCGGCTCGGAGAAAATTTGATCGCGTTGCTCAGCAGATTGATCAGCAGGCGCGTCATCCGTCTCTTATCGGCCGTTAGGAGAATGTGCGGAGCGTCGCCACGAACCACGGCCTCGATATTTTTCTCCTCGATCTCCGGACCCAAGATGCGCAGGCTGGCTTGGATCAGCTCCTCGACGCGAACCGGGACTAGGGCCAGCGGTAGGTCGCCGAAATCCGAGCGGTAGATATCGAGCATCTCGTTGACCATGCCGATCACGAGATCGCTCGCGCTGAGCAGGTCCTGGCGAATTTTTTTTCTCTGACCGCCTTCGACTTCCGGCGGAATCTGATCGAGCCGCTCGAGCGTCTTTTTGATTCCCAGCAGGGGATTCTTGAGATCGTGAGCGATCATGTGGGCCATCGCCGCGCGCTTTTTTTCCGTCTCCGCCAGCTCGTCGCTCCGCTCGGCGAACTTGCGCTCGAGTTCCCGCCGGTAGCTCTCGACCTCGGCCTTGGAGCGGCCGAGCTCTTCCAGCATGCGGTTGAACGAGGCGGCCAGTGCGCCGATCTCGTCGTCCGAATCGGTCTGCACGGGGACGGAATAGTTGCCGGCGGCGACCTCCTCGGTCCCTCGCACCAGCTCCTTCAACGGCCGGGTCAAGCGGCGGCTGAGCAGCCAGGAAATCGAAAATGCCAGTGCCGCGCCCAAGAGCGCAACGGAAAACAGTGCGGTTCGCAGGCTGTCGATCGCCGCCGTCATCTCCCGCGAAGGATAGAATACGGAAATCATCCCCTCGGTACCGCGGTCGGTCACCAGCGGAAGGCGGATCTCCAGCGAGGGCGACGGCCCTTCGCGGTGCCACTGCTGTTCGGCGCTGTGAATTTCTTCGACCGCGGCAGCAGGCTGGGCCGGCTTTCCTGTCCCGTCGGCCGTGTAGAGGTAGGCGCCGGCGGTGATCACCACTTTGCCGCCGGCCACCTGTTCCAACTTTTTGACCAGGTCGCGGTTGAGCGCATAGCCGGCGCTGACGACGCCGATGACGCCGTTTCCCTCGATGGCCTCCGCGGAGCGGAGATAGGTTCTGCCGGCTCGCTCTTCTATCCCATAATTCGCCATCTCGCCTGTCCCCCGCACCAGCCCCTGGACATCTTTGGCCAAGGTCGGGGAGTCGCCGTAGAAGGTGGGATCATGAACGCGGAGAAAAATTTTCCCCTGGCGGTCGAGAATCTCGATGAAGTCCATCTGGACGGAGCCGACCAGGGGAAGAAGGTGTTGAAACAGCCGCGTGCGGTCTTTTTTAATCAGCGCGTCCGTGACTCCCGGCATCTCCGCGATCCATTGAACGAGGCCGGTCGCGGTTTCCTGTCTTTCGCTCAGCAACAGTTTGAGCTGCTCCGCCTGGGCGCCGGATTTTTCCGCGAAGCGGCGCTCCAGGATCGCCGTCAGGGTCTGCGAACTCCAGAAAATCGCCAGCCCCATCGGCAGGAGGATGATCAGCAGAGAAGCCAGCAGAAGTTTGTGGAGCAGGCTTTTCACCGTCGGCCCCCCGATGCGCCGTCCTGAGCGGCGAATTTGACCAAGCTCAGCATCCACTCCTGCGCGAGAGGAACCGGCCGCCCCCGGGAAATCAGGAGCAGCGGGCGGGTAAAGGGATAGAGCCGCTCCTGGATATTCGTCGCGTTGGGGATCATTCCATCGATCGCCAGCACCTTGACTCCTTCGGCCTGGGCCTCTTCGACGCGGACGATCCCGTAGCCGACCGAGCCGCGAACGCGCTTGATCGTCCGCAATACTTTATCCTTGGTGGCGCGCAGGACAAAGGCCTTCTCCTGGCCTTTGAACCCTTTGCCGAAAAGACTGTCGATAAAGGTCGCGTGAAGGGCCGCGGTGCTCTCGCGCGTGAAGGGAACGATACCCTTGTCCTCGCCGCCGATCTCGCGCCAATTGATGATTGTTCCAAGATAAATGTTTCGGAGCTGCTCCAGCGTGAGGTTGGTCGCGGAGTTCCACGGATAACTGAGCAGGAGCATTGCGTCGTGGCCGATCGATTCGACTTGTAACACGGACTGTTCGGCGGCGCTGAGATAGCGCGTAACCAGGCCGATCTGAATGTCGCCGCTCTGCACCCCATGGATGGCGTAGTTCGAGTTCGTGCGCCGGATCTCGATCTCGATTCCGGGATGGTCTTTGCGAAAACGCTCGGAAAATTTCTCCGCCAACGGGGCCAGGGATACCGCCCCGCCAACGATGATTTTCCGCGGTTCGGTCTGGGCAGAAAGAGGGCAGGGGGTCAGCAGGAGAGAGAACAGGAACAACAGGGCGGGTCGCGCTATCGTCATGCTGACGCCTCTAGACACGCGACTAGCCTATGGCATGCCCGCGAAGAGTGTCAAGCGGGACGGAAATTGGCGAACCGGCAGATTGCTGAAATACCCACCGTTCGCCCTTCGACATGCTCGGGACGAACGGAGGAGGTGTGGAAAACATCCGGGATTTTCCGTTCATGCTGAGCTAGTCGAAGCATGAAAACGGTTTTTTTAAAGCTCCCCACTAGAGGATAGCCCGAACCGACGGTCGGTCTTTCATTCGTTTAACCCACGCGCCGACGCGCGGCAGGGAGGGGTCGGGCAGAACGCCCATGCCTTCCAATCGGGTAAATCTGGGGATGAGCGCCGCATCCGCCAAGGAAAAGTCGCCGGCCAGATAGGGCTGATCGCCCAGCTCGCGCTCGAAGCGGCCGAGCAGGTTCTTCAGCTCCTGCCTCGCCTTGTCGATTACCGCTTGGTTGCGCTCCTTCTCGTCTTTCATCATCTCCTTGCGTATCGTTTGATAAGGCGTATCGAGATGATTCATGCCGTAGTCGATGAGAATGCGGATTTTGGCTCTTTTGGCGTGGTCCTTCGGCATGAGCGGCGGCTCGGGATATTTTTCGTCTAGGTATTCGTTGATGATAAGCGACTCGTAGAGAACGGTGGCGCCGTCGATGAGGACCGGCACCTTGCCGTAGGGATTGAGCTTCAAGTACTCCGGCTTTTTTTGTTCGCCCTTTTTGAGATCGACCGGGACGGTTTCGTAGGGAAGCTTTTTTTCCGTGAGAACTACCTTCACGCGCTGGCAGTTGGGCGAGCTGAGGAAATCATAAAGTTTAATCGCAGCCATGTTCTCTCCTCGAAACGTGATTTCTTCTAGCTCATTAGCTCAGCGAGTGGGCAAAGGCAAGCGTTGACTCAACAATCGGCCAGCATGAGCGGCTCGATGCGTCAAGCATTTTATCTCGCGCCTTGATCGACCGGATTTTTGATGTTATCGAAACGGGGTGCAGATCGATATCGAATTCAACTCCGGCGCGCAGTTGCCGATGGACGCGATTCCCGAACTCGCGCGGTTAGCCGAGGCGAACGGGTTCGACTGCGCATGGGGCGGCGAGGCCAACAACAAAGATCCTACGGTGATGCTGTCGGCCATCGCGGCGGTCACGAAGCGCCTGAAAATAGGCTCTGCGGTCTACCACATTCTCGGGCGAACGCCGGCGACCCTCGCTCTTCAGGCGGTCGGTCTCGATGAGCTGTCGCAGGGGCGATTTCTTCTGGGGGTCGGGGTCTCGAATCCGACGATCGCCGAGTGGCATGGTCTCCCGTCCGACCGTCCGCTCGGCCGGGTGAGAGAATATCTGGAAGTCGTTCGCCGGGCGATGAGCGGAGAAAAATTAAATTTCTCTGGCGAATTTTATTCCGCGCGCGGCTTCAAATTGGCGTTCAGACCATCCGGTAGAACAATTCCAACCTACCTTGCTGCGTTTGGGCCCAAGATGACGCGACTGGCGGGCATGTTGACCGACGGCGTGCTGATCAACATGGCCAATCCGGCCGAGATTCGGCGCATCGCCGAGCAGGCCAGAGCAGGAGCCAAAGAGGCGGGAAAAAATCCCGACAGTGTAGAGATCATTTGTAAATTGCGTTGTTCGGTCGCCGAGGATCGGGCGCAGGCGCGCGAGGCCTTGAGTCACGCGCTCACTTACTATGCGCTGGCGGATTATTATCGCGATCTTTTGACGCGAATGGGTTTCGGCGCCGAGGTGGAGGCGATGCGCGCCGCCTGGAAAACCGGCGGATTCCATGCAGCGAGAGCTTTGATCACGGACCGCCTGTTCGAAGGTTTGCCGATGGCGGCCGTAACGTCGGTGGAAGAAATCCATGAACGGCTCAAGCCCTACCGGGACTCCGGGGCGACGCGCATCATCCTGCCCTACGTCGCTCAGTCGACAGACGTCGTGGGAGAATTGAGAGGCTTTATTACTGCATGGGGTAAAGCGACGCCGAAGAACTATTGACGACTCCGGCCCGCGCCGAACATCAATGAGACGAGGAGAATCGAATGCCCTTTGAACTGTTGAATCCTTCCGGGCTGGAGAAGCCCGTCGGCTACGCGCACGTGGCGAAGATCACCTCGGGTAAAATTGTTTTTATCGCCGGACAGGCCCCGTTTGCTGCCGATGGATCGGTGGTCGGCAAAGGCGACTTTGTCGCCCAGTTCCATCAGGTCATGCGGAATCTCAAGCTGGCAGTGGAGGGCGCCGGCGGCAAACCCCGGCAATTCGCCGTGCTGACCATGTATTTGACGGATCTCCCGGCCTATCTGGCCGGGAAGAAAGCCATCGGCGCCGCGTATAGGGAAGTTTTTGGCAAGTATTTTCCTGCTATAACGCTGGTCGAGGTGAAGAGCCTCTACCATTCCGACTGTATGGTGGAGATTTCGGGAATAGCCGTCATCGACTGACGCTCAATCTGTCACGTTTCGGACGGTTCGTCGCACTCGTCCGGAGAATTTTGTTCCACATTGCGGCAGTTAGTATCCAAAGCTGTCGCTGAATTACTCTCCATTACAATTGCCCGCACCGATATTTCAGCTAGTTAGCGCTATGGCATATCCATTGCTTCCATTTCGGCGCATGAGCCAACTCGAAATAACGGGACATTCCACCAGACTAGAAGGATTTGATTATCCCACTCTGGAGGAGATTGTTTCTTTATGGCAATCGTACAAGGCCAGTGGCCTCGCGCCGGAAGAGGCCTGGGATGCCATCGCTGCGGGTCTTGCTTTGGATCTGGTTTTTTCCGGGCACGGTCGCGCGAAGAACGTCGTACAGTAAACCCGGGCGCTGCGCCGTCCGGACTACTGTTTGTATAGTTTGTCGATAAAGCCGCTTTTCTCCAACTCCCTTACAATTCCTTCATCAACGATCTCTTCCACTTTAAGGCTGGCGCCGGGTTTACGCGCGACGGCATCCTTGATCTGTTCTTCCATGCCGGCTCTCGTGACGAGCGGCACCCGCTCGTAGAGCTTTGCCATTGCGTTGTAGGCGCTCTCCAAATAGGCCTCGTTATCCTGCTTCCCGAACTTGGCGATGATTTTCTTGGTTTCTTCCTTGCGCGTTTTGAAAAAGTAAACGGATTCGGTCAGCGCCATGACGGTTTTTTTTACCGCATCTCTGTTGCCGGTGAGAAAGCTCCGGGTAGTGTTGGCGCAGATGAATGGAAATTCGAAGCGCTTCTGAAAATCGGCCGTGCTGATGAGAACCTTGTGCGGCATTCCTTTGGCGAGTTTGATGATCCCCGGAGGAGAGGGAAATCCGACGATTCTTCCGGTGCGGAAAGCCGCCGCGCGCTCTGAAGCGCCGCCGACCTGGAGGATCGGAACTTCTTTGATCGGCTCCAAACCCAGCCCCTTGATCAGAACATGAGCGGCCATATCCGAAGCGCTTCCCACTCGGCTGATGCCGATGCTCTTACCTTTCAGATCTTCCGCCGATCTTATCGACTCCTGCACCACGAGCTCATAGGGTAGAGTGTTGATGTAGCAGGCCACGGTCACGAGGCTCACGCCGCCGACCGCGGCGCTCGCGATCGCGTTGCCCGAGGCGTTGGCGACCTTGATGTCTCCTGCGATCAAGCTGGATACGCTGGTTGGTGTGCTCGGAATGAAAATCAGCTCGGCGTCCAGCCCGTACTTTTTATAAAGGCCCCGTTCCAGGGCGACGAAATAAATCGAGTTTGTCGCGTCCACGGAACTGTAGGAGAGTTTGATCTTCTCCTGGGCGCTTGTATCGCTCGCGCCGATCGAGATTGCCAGCGATGCGATTGCCGACAGGGTTGTGAGCCAAAACGGGGATTTCATAGATGCTCCTTCGGGTTTAGAACGGCGGGCCAAAGCGGTTCAAGTTTGTTCGGCCTGAGGATCGGCGCGGGCGATGAGATCCAGAAGCGCATCGATGTGAGGACGATGCGAAACCGCAATTTGCCGCAGCAGCTCTGCTGCTTCCGGGGCCGCTTCATCCATGAGCGCCGCCCGTTCCAGGAAACGGGTTTCGATTTCCCTCTCATCGCTTAAGTCCTGCGCCATTCTCTCCCAGTGATTTTTTCCCGATTTCACGTCGCCGGATATTTCTTCTATTCTCTTCCCCGTGCTTAGGATCTTATCGCGCAGGAGATTAGCGCTCGATTGCGCTTCCTCGGCCATTTGCCGCAATCGCCGCGCCACGTGGGGATACGGCGCCCTTTCCGCGTGGCTGAAAAGTTGCCGGTTGAGACTGCACAGATCCCAATAGCTTTCTTCTAAAATCTGTATTAGACCGTGCGTTTTAGATTTTCCGTTTTGTACGGATGACGACCCCAATAGTTCTCGCATTTTTCTGAAAAGACCGGGCACGGCGTGTTTCCTGCGTGCGCCGAAGATATGGGTAAGAAGAAAGCTTGTCAAGGCGGACGGTTTGACTACGGGGGGAGAATCTGGTCAACTGGTAACTGTAACAGTTAACAAGCGGAGGAAAGTCGATATGGCTCGAATTACCGTGGAGGATTGTCTCGAGAAGGTTAACAGCCGCTTCGAGTTGGTGATTCTGGCGTCTCAGAGGGCCAGGCAGCTTTTTAAAGGGGCCAAGCCTCTCATCGAGAGCAATAACCGCGAAGTGGTTGTGGCTTTGAGAGAGATCGCCGCGGGAGAAGTCAAAAAAAAGGCCTCAAAAGAACTCAAACCCGTGTAACTCTATTTACTTTTTTTGCTCGTCTCACCTTTGATCTTCCGACCCAAGTCCCACCGGAGTGTTTCTTGCACTTTGCTTGAAACCGCTCTAGAAAGAAGGTAGATCTTTATGACTGTTGCGGCGATTTTGTGACCTGCGGTCAGTGGTGGTCCGCGGCAGCCCAGAGCTTTCATGTCTAAGCGGAAGGACGATTGCGCAGAGAAAGCCTTCCCGAACGAGATCGATCTCTATAATTCAAAGATCGATTTGCCGGACGAAGACAAATCTTCCTCCAAAAATCTCGTCCCGTACGACCCGCTCCAACGGTACCTAACGGAAATCAGGCGCTATACGCTCTTGAGCCGCGAGGAAGAGCACCGACTGGCGGTTGAATACAAAGAGTACGGCAAGGTTGACGCCGCCTATAAGCTCGTGACGTCGAACCTGCGTCTGGTGGTGATGATCGCGCGGCAATATCAAAGGGCTTTTCGAAATCTTCTGGATCTTATTCAAGAGGGAAACATAGGTCTGATGGAGGCGGTCAAGAACTTCGATCCTTATCGGGGCATTCGCTTTCCATCGTACGCGGTCTGGTGGATCCGGGCCTACATCATTCGCTACATCGTCAATAACTGGCGCATGGTCAAGATCGGGACGACCCAGGCGCAGCGAAAGCTCTTCTTCAATCTGCAGAAAGAAAAGGAAAAGCTCGAAGCCGAAGGATTTACTTCCGGTCCGAAGCTCCTGGCCCAGCGATTGGACGTGAAAGAGGGCGAGGTGGTGGAGATGGAGCAGCGCCTCGCCAACCGCGATCTATCCACCGATATCCCCGTCGGGGAGGACGGGGAGTCCACCCTGCTACATTTTTTGGCGGACAATAAAGAAACACCGGAGGAGAGCTTTGCGGCCGCCGAGTACCGGCAGGTCCTTGGCGATAAGATCGAACAGTTCGCCGGCGGACTCAAGGATAAAGAGCTGGTCATATTCCGCGAGCGACTCCTGAACGAGGAGCCACTGACGTTACGCGAGATCGGCGAACGATACGGCATCAGCCGGGAGCGCGTGCGGCAGATCGAAGAGCGATTGAAAAAAAAGCTCAAAGATTTTCTGAGTAAAGAATTCAAGGATATCAAGGACACCGTCGTCGGCGCTTGAAGGGGCCTTTCTTCAGTCGCCCCTTTTTTGCCGTCCCACGCATAGCTTCAGCAGGGTAGCCACTTGTTTGCGCCTTCGAATCGTATTTGATAGCTAAACCTGCAGAGGAGGATTTGCCTTGCAATTTGAGCGTGAGATCGAGATTGGCAATTCGAAGGAGAGAGTTTGGCAATTTCTCTGGGACGTCGATCGCTTCATCGCCTGTGTTCCGGGCTGCCGGGAGGCGCAAACGGTAGAGGCGGGGAAGCGCTACGCCGCTACCATGACGGAAAAAGTCGGACCCTTTCGGGTCGAGTTCCCGATGCGGATCGACGTGATCGAAAGTCAGGAGCTTTCCTATATCAAGGCGCAGGCGACGGGAAACGACAGCAAGATCGGAAGCCGCATGAAGGTCGATCTTGAAGTCCGTTTGACCGGCAACGGAGATAAAACAGCTCTCGCTTTGATTGTGTCCGTGGATATCCTCGGCAAGCTGGCGACGTTGGGCCACAGTATCATCAAGCGCCGAGCGGATCAGGTGATGGATGAATTCGCGCAGGCGTTGAAGCGGAAATTGGAAGGAGCCGCCTAGCATGTTGCGGCGATTTCGCTTGGAAGAGCCGGAAAGCGTTCAAGCAGCGGCTCAACTATTGGCTCGCTATGGAGAGTCGGCCCGCATTTATGCGGGCGGAACCGAGCTGCTGCTGGTGATGAAAGAAGGTCTGGCCCATTACGAGCGGCTCGTTAATGTAAAAAAAATTCCCAATCTGGACCAGGTGAGGCAGGACAACGGCGTGATCTCCATCGGCGCTCTGTCCACGCACAGACAACTTTCTCTCTCTCCGGCGGCGCAGCGGCGCCTGCCCGCTTTCGCCGCGATGGAGGCAAACGTTGCCAACATCCGCGTCCGCGAAGTCGGAACCATCGGCGGAAATCTTTGCTTTGCCGAGCCGCACGCCGATCCGGGGACGATGCTGTTGGTTCTGGCCGCGCGACTGGTTGCGGCGAAGGAAACAGGTAGCCGTGAGATTCCGATCGATAATTTTTTCGTGGATGCCTACGAAACTCGTCTCGAACCGGACGAGATCCTCACCGAGATACGAGTGCCGCTTCTCCCTGCCCGCTCCGGAGTGGTTTACTTGAAGTTCGGCTATCTGGAGCGGCCCAGTGTCGGCGTGGCCCTGTTTCTGTCTCTGAATGAAAATACGAATTCGATCGCCGAAGCGCGCGTCGCCGTTGGCTGTGTGGGGCCCATACCCAAGAGGATTCAAGAAGCGGAGTCTCTCCTAAAGGGAAAATCCGTCGATGAAGCATCTCGTTTGATCGCGGATGCGGGTGCCGCCGCCGCGCGCGCGAGTCAGGCGATCAGCGATCTTCACGGATCGCAGGACTATAAGGAGCACATCGTCGGAGTCTTATTGAAGCGGGCTTTCCAGCAAGCGGTGGAGCAGTGCAGGTGAAATTTCGCAGGGAAACGGTAATGTAATGGCAAGCTTGATGTCCAAACCGCGCGACGCTCAAACAATCTCACTTTCTTTGGCCGTCAACGGAAAAACATATGAATTGGAAGTAGAGCCGCACGAATTATTGTTGGACGTGGTCCGCGACCGGTTGGGGCTGACCGGCGCAAAGAGATCCTGCGATGTCCAGGTCTGCGGCGCCTGCACGCTGCTCTTGGACGGGAGGCCGGTCAGCTCGTGCACTCTGCCGGCGTTTGAGGCGAGGGGAAAGCAGGTCCAAACCATCGAGGGGCTAGCCGAGAACGGCAAGCTTCATCCGCTGCAGGAAGCGTTCATCGAGCACGGCGGGTTTCAGTGCGGCTTTTGCACGCCGGGAATGATTCTTGCGGCCAAGGTCATGCTGGAAGAGAATCCCGAGCCTACCGAAGAACACATCAAACACTTCATGCACGGCAACATCTGCCGCTGCACCGGCTACAAAAAAATCATCGAGTCGATTCTGGCGGCGGCCAAAAAGATGCGCGCACCGTCACCCAGGGCGCGCAAATCCTAGTCGCCGATCCCGTACTCCTCCCACTTCGCTGCAACCCGATCGAGGTGCTCTTTAGGCGGAAGCGAAATCGCCGGGTAATCGTGTTTTCTGGTCGCGTCGATCGCCACCCGTGAGCCGACGTCCCGGATCGGATCGTGCTGCGGCACCGACTTCGGCGCCTGTGAGGGATCGAGCCCTACCGCCTGCACGTCTCTTTCGATGTAGATATCCTTGTCCGCCCGGACTCTCCAGCTTAGCGCCCAATCGACGTCGAAATCGTCCCACACATCGATGTCGTCATCGACGACCAAGGTGATTTTGCCGAAGCCGGTTCTCAAAGACCAGATTCCGTACATGAGCTGTTTCACCTGGCCGTCGAACTGTTTTTTCATCGAGACCACGACGTAAGCGCCGCTGCCACCGGCTTCTTTGAGGCGCAAATCTTTGATCGGGAGCCGGAGCGTGTACTTGAGATGCTTGAATAGAGGCCACTCGCGCCCTACGCCACGGATGCAGCTCGACTCCGAGGGGGGTCGTTGGCTGATGAACGCTTGATAGATGGGGTTGTTGCGGAAGGTCATGCACTTGATGTTGAAGACCGGTTGCTTGCCTGGAGGGCCCATGTAGCCGGTATATTCTCCGAACGGGCCTTCCATCTCGCGCACGTTGGCGGGGATTTCTCCTTCCAGAACGATCTCGGCCGTTGCCGGGACTTCGAGAGGGACTGTCTCGCATGGGACCAGTTCCACCGGCGCGCCTCGGAGAGCTCCGGCGACGGCGAACTCGTCGAGTGCGTCCGACATTTTTGAGACTGAAACGTAGCCGATGGTCGGATCGGCGCCGATCACCACTGCCACGGGCGTGGGCCGGTTGTGCTCGTCGTTCTTCCTGATGTGCCAGGCTGCGTCCTGCCGGTTGCCGATGAGAAAGCCGGTTTTGTTGCGCCCCTTGACCTCCATCCGGTAGGTCCCAACGTTGCGCACGCCGGTTTCAGGATCTTTGGTGATCACGTAGGGCGAGGTAAAGAAAGGGCCCGGATCCTCTCCCACCGTCCAAACCGGTACGGGTAGTTTGAGAATATCCACCTGATCGCCGTGCAGGATGTTTTCCTTGCAAGGGCCGCTCTTGACGACCACCGGCGGGATCGGATTTTCCAGAGCGTTATCCCATTTGCGATTGATCCCCTCGACCGAATCGGTTTCCAGGCCGACGGCGTATACGTGCCGGGACGCCCCCAGCACCCCTGCGACGACGGGCGTGGTGAACCCCTTCACGTTTTCAAACATCAGAGCGGGCCTTCGCTCGGGAGGAAACTTATAAAAGATCTGGCGACAGACGGCGGCGATCTCCCAGTCTTTGTCGACTTCTCTTTTGACTCTTCTAAGTTTCCCTTTTTTCTCTAACGCGGCGAGATATTCCCGCAAATCACGATAAGCCACTTGGTTCCTCCTTGTGCGAAAGCTGCATCCGACACATCCCGTACCTTAGATTATTTTGGCCTTTATAGTCAATACATAAAGTATATTTTGACGCGTTCGCCGATTCACTTCAGCGGTTGAACTTTCGACGGTCAGGCGCGGATCTCAGCGCGCATGAATTTGATGTAGCAGATGCCGAAGCAGACACACACCAGAGCGATCAAGGTGGTGAACTGCGGCAGGATGAGAAGGAGACTTTGACTGAGAGCCAGCGGAGTGAGCAGTATTCCCTGAGTTTGTTCGGCCTGCGCCGCGCCCAACAGGCGGGCGAGGGGGTTCAGGATCACGTGCACGGCTTCTTCGTAGAGCGTGGTGGGGGAGATGCGCCCGATCATGGCAGCGATATCGATCTGGCGCGCCGCCTGCTCGGGCGTGGATGGAGCCGGCACGATAAAATTCGCCGCGATCTGGGCAATCAGCGGCGCGAAAATAGCAAGGAAAAGCCAAAGCGCCAATGAGGCTAACGCCGCAGTTACGGTACGTTGGAACAACAGCGAAAAAAGCAGCGCCAAGGCAAGCCAGAACCCGACATAAACAATTCCTACAATGGTAAAAATGAGCATTCTCCAGAGTTCTTCGGCGTTAGGAGGAAAGCCGACCAGGACAATCCCCAAGCCGATGACCAGGAGGAGAATCGAAGCCCAGAGAGTCGCCACCGTGGCGAGTCCCGCCAAAAACTTTCCGTTGATGAGGCTATCGCGATAAATCGGCTGCGAGAGCACGCGGGAGAGCGTGCCGCGCGCGTACTCGCCGCTGATGGCGTCGAATCCGAGCATGATCCCGACCAACGGGCCAAGCAGACCGAGAAAGGTTGTAAGCGATAAGAGACCGCCACTCTGCGAGGTAAGCAGAAGAAGAAAGACAGATTCGACGGATGTGCCTTCGGCGTCTTGCCGAATAGACTGACCGGATGCGTAGATCGCCCACACGCCCGTAAGCACGATAATAGCCAGCAGAATCATGAAGCGGCGACTGCTGAAGTGATCGCCAAGCTCTTTCCAAAAAACTACGGTCATCGTTAAGCCTCGCGAAAATATTTTAAGTAGATTTCTTCCAGCGTCGTTTCCTCGGAGCGGAGCTGGAGCAGAGAAAGACCTTTTCTAACGACTAAAGCCGCTACTTGCGGCCGGACGTCCTCGGTGCAGCGGACAAACCAGCCGCGACTCCGCGGCTCGATCGCCGCGACGCCGGGAAGGGCGCGCAGCTCGCTCTCGATCCCGTCGGTGCGGCCGCCGATTTCGAGCAGAAAATTCCACTGGCGCTCTTCGAAGGCGGCGCTGCCGAGCTTATCCACTTCTCCCATCACGATCATTTTTCCTTTGACGATGATGCCCACACGGTGGCACATCTGCTGCACTTGATGCAGCATATGAGACGACAGCAGCACGGTGAGTCCGCGCTCGCGGCTTAGCCCGGTAATGAGCTCGAGGATGCGAACCGCGCCGTCGGGATCGAGTCCGAGCGTCGGCTCGTCGAGAATGAGCACCTGAGGCTCTTTCACCAGAACCTCCGCGATGCCGAGCCGCTGCTTCATGCCGCGCGAGTATTCCCTGACGTTGCGGTCGCCGTCACCGGCCAAGCCGACCTGCTCCAACATCTGCGTAATTCTTTGCCTGGCCTCCGTCTCCGGAATGCGATTGAGGCGGGCGATATAGAGAAGGTTCTCCTGGCCGCTCAGATCGTCGTAAAATCCGGGATTTTCCGGCAGGTATCCGACGCGTTTTTTTACCTCGATAGGTTGGCGGCACGGATCGAATCCGCATACCCGCGCCTGCCCGCCGTTAGGCTCCGTCAGACCCAACAGCATCAGGATGGTCGTCGTCTTACCGGCGCCGTTCGGGCCGAGAAAACCGAAGATCTCGCCCGGCTCGACGCCAAAGCTGAGGCCATTGACGGCAATCAGGTCGCGATAGCGCTTCGTGAGGTTGCTGGTTTCGATAACAGCGGTCATCGCCGGCCCAAGCGCCAAAAAACAATCGCGAGCCCCAGCACTACGGCGCCGACGATCGCAGCGCCGATCCAGCCCCACAACGTCGCTGTTGCAACCGTGACTCTGAACTCAACCGATTTGGTAGTGTCTGCGCTGTTGGCGATCACCGTGATCAAGTAGTCGCCCGCGATAGCGCGCGCCGGGGCGGTGATCTCCATTGAAATCTCCCGTAACTCTCCCGGATTGAGCGCATCGATCTTGTCCGGTTTGAAATCTATGGTCCATTTGTCCGGCTTTTTCGTGGAGAAGGCGAGGTTGCGTACGGGCGCAGTGCCGACGCTTTGCACGTGAAATGGCACCGGGCTTTTTTGCCCCGCAGTGGCCGATGCAGTGACCGTTCCGGCTAGTGTGCCCATCCTGAGGTCGGTAACTCCGCGCAGCGTGACCTTCAAGTTCGTCGAGGCCTCGAAGGCGCCGGCGCGCGCCCTGATCGTGAGCGGATATTCGGCCGCGTCGGCGCGTGAAGGCGAATCTATTTCCACGCTCAATGATTCAGTGCCGTTTTCCTTGAGTGCGATCGAAGAGATTTGCGTGTCGCCGTATTGAGGCTTAAAGCGCACCGACCATCCGGTCGGCGCCTGGGCGATGAGCGACGCGGTGAGCGGCTTGTTGGTTTCGTTCTTCAAATCGACGGTGAATTTCAGCGTCTGGCCGGACGGCGTGGTCAGGACCGGATACTGGCTGGTGAGCTTGAGCCCTCCAGTTTCGACTTTCTTCGAGGTGACGCGAAAGACGGCCTTTTCGCTGTAGCTGGTTTTTCCACTTTCGTCTTTGGCGCTGACTTTTACTTCATAGTTGCCGGGCTTGGTGTTTTCGGGGACCTTGGCCTTGAACTCAACCGTGGTCGATTTCTCGCCCTGCACCATAACGGAACGGATAGGGTAGCTGGGGTAGCGCGAGTTGAAACCCACCTCCCATCCTTGCGGCACGCCCTCGATGGAGAGCCCCACCTGGACCGGATTTTTCGTCCGGTTGACGACCTCGGCGTCCATCGTGACCTCCTGTCCCTGGCCGACCGTCAGGTCCGTGAAGGGTAGAATCAGATTGAACGATTCCTTGGGCTCGACATCCTGCTTCTTTTCGGCATCTTTCTCGGCGGCGGAGATCAGCGTGGTATAGGCGGTCGCCAACGCGAGTAGAAAGACGACGGAGTAGAACGTGGGTCTGCAGACGCGCTTGAGCTTTTCCAACCTCATATGGATGCGGTCCCCTCTCTGCGATAGTTTGTGGCTGTCTACTTAATCATAATCGCATGGCGCGTCAAGTCCTCTTACACCTTGCCCAACTGCCGCAATGCTTCATAGAGCACGATCGAAACCGCGTTGGAAAGATTGAGGCTCCTTACCGCTTGCGTCATTATCGGGATGCGAAAGGCGCGGTCGACGTGCGCATCCAGCCATTGTTCCGGCAGCCCGCGGGTCTCGGGGCCGAAAGTAAGAAAATCTTCGTCCCGGTAACTTGCCTGCGTGTAGGACCGGACCGCCTTTTTGGAAAAGAACATCAGGGAGCCATCTCCATGCTTCATTAGAAAATCTTCCCACGAATAGTGGAGCCGCACGTCCACGTAGGGCCAGTAGTCCAAACCGGCGCGCTTCACGTGCTTGTCATCGATCTTGAATCCGAGCGGCGCGATGAGATGGAGCGGCGTCCGGGTTGCGGCGCAGAGCCGCGCGATGCTGCCGGTATTTTGCGGGATCTCCGGTTGATAAAGAACGACGTGCATATTCAACCGTCGATGATCAATGTCACCGGTCCGTCGTTGACGAGACTGACTTCCATTTTTGCCTGAAAATTTCCAGTAGCGACTTTGAGTCCCAAATCCTTGAGCTTCAGGACGAAATAGTCGTAAAGTCGCCGAGCATCTTCCGGAGGCGCCGCTTGACTGAACGAAGGACGCCTGCCTTTCGAGCAGTCGCCGTAGAGCGTAAATTCCGAAACGACCAGAACTTCGCCGCCGGTCTCGCTGAGAGAGCGATTTAGCTTGCCGTTCTCGTCTGCGAAAATTCTCATGTCCGCTAATTTACCGGCGAGATAGTCGGCGTTTTCTTTTGTATCGTCTTTCGCGACGCCGAGAAACAGACAAAGGCCCGCGCTTACCCGGCCGACCTCCGCTCCTTCCACAGTGACCTTGGCTTGCGTGACCCTCTGCACGAGCACGCGCATGCCGTCATGATAAAGATATTTCTCGGCAGAAAACAAGGAGTCTAAAGGCCTTTTGCGAGGATGGAATTCGAGAGCGGCGGTTCGCCGGCCGGCTTTAAGCAGGGGTATCCCCGAACCGGTTAAACACAAAGACGCGGCAGAAAAGCGGCGCTTCGTAAGCGCGAAGATGAATTCGCCCGGCCTTTCTGATAACGTAATCGGCACGGTTGGAAATCGTTTAGGGAGTCGAGTCGATGTATCCTGTTATTTTCCGGATGGGCCCGTTTACGGTCTATAGCTTCGGCACGCTGATGGCGCTGGCCGCAATCGTAGGCGGCTGGCTTGCCTGGTTGGAGCTGAAGCGTTATCGCTACAATCCGGAGCTATCGTCCACGCTCGTTTTTGCCGGCGCCGTCGGCGGCCTCATCGGCGCGCGAGTGCTGTTTATTCTCGAGGAATGGAACAGTTTTGTCCGCTACCCCTGGGAATTCATATATAGCGGCGCGGGCTTTACGTGGTACGGAGGAGTGATCGGCGGAGTGCTGGCGGCGACCTGGGTGGTCAGGCACGAAGGCATCCCCTGGCTCAAGGCCGCGGACATTTGCGCCCCCGCGTTGGCGATTGCATACGGTATCGGCCGCATTGGCTGCCACGTCGCGGGCGACGGCGATTGGGGAGTTGAAACGACCGTTCCGTGGGGCGTCGCATATACCAATGCCATTATCGGCTGGGTCCACCCTCTGACCGGTCTTCCCTATCCCCCCGGCACCAGAGTGCATCCCACTCCGATCTACGAGTTCATCCAGTCGCTGGCGATTTTCGGCATTCTGTGGTCGCTCAGAAAAAAAAACCACCCGGACGGGACGATCTTTTGGCTTTATCTTATCCTCAGTGGAGTGGCGCGATTCATGGTGGAGTTCTGGCGCGTCAACCCGCCGATCGCGTTCGGCTTATCCGAGGCGCAGTGGTTCAGTCTTGTCCTTGTCCTCGGAGGCTTCGTTTTGCTTTATCTTCAGCCGGGACAGGGTGTTAGAAAACCCGCTTAACGGGCCGGCCACAAATTGCCCATCTTCCGTTCATTAAAGTAGGGGCGGTTCGCGAACCGCCCCTACGAATCGAAAGTCACCACGCCTGAGTCATCGCCTCGACAATCCGCCGGCGCGTTTCCGCCGTGTGAAGTCCGGCTTGTTCGAGTTGCGAACGGCAGAGGTGATTGAAGAACGCCTCCGCGGCTTGAGCCACGATCATCGCACGTCCGTTGAGTGTGCGGTGGCCGCCGAGCCGGCCGTGGCGCAGGAACACGGTTTCCGCCGGATGATAGATGAGATCGTAGAAGCCCACGCCGGGTGGAAGGGAAAGCGATAGCTTCCACGAGGCGTCGTTGTTCGCTTCGATGTCGGCGCTGGGCGCATTCGCCGGTTCGGAAGAATTCACCGGCCTTGCCGGCGCCAAGGCTGAGTAGGCTTCGAGAAATCCGCTTTGTCCTTTGGTCGTGCAGTTGACGATGATATCCACGCGCGGCGTATACTCGGAAATCTCTTCTTCGCGGATAGCTGCGATATTGGAATGGCTCCTGCCGATTTCCGCCGCGAGCGCCGCGGCGCTCGCGAAAGTTCGGTTCGCGATGTACAAACGGCCGTGTTCCATTTTCTCCGCCAGCGCGAACGCGACCGCGCGCGCGGAGCCGCCGGCGCCGAGAATCAACGCCTTCACATTTTTTAGAGATCCGACAAACGGCGCCGCCGAGCCGGGCTGAACCGTCGTCAAACTCTCGACGAAGCCTTGACCGTCGGTGTTTGCGCCGAGAAGGCGGCCGTCCTCGCTGCGCACGATCGTATTCACCGCGCCGATTCGCGTCGCGGTTTCGTCAATCGCGTCGAGGTAATTCAAGACGGCAAGCTTGTGCGGCACGGTGACGTTCAGTCCCAGGCATCGGTCGGATTTTCTGATCGCGGTCATGAGGGCGGGCAACTGCGCGGCGTCCACGTCGAGCGGCACGTAGACGGCCGGCATTTTTAGCGTCTGGAACGCGGCGTTCCACAGCGCGGGACTCCTGCTGTAACGCGAAGGGGCGTCACCGATGACCGCGACGAGATGCTTCGTTCCTATGGCTCCGCGGTCGAGCTGATTGCGTATGCAGGGCTGGATGCGCTCGATGTCCTCTGAGGCGGTCATCAGTAAGGGACCTTTATAGGGGAATCCCGCGGCGGGATCAATGAAGCGGTTTGATCAACAGCTTGTCGTCGGAGAAGGAGAGCAGGGATGGTTTGCCGTTGATCTCGGTTCCGAGGACGACTTCTCTTCCCCAGAT
The DNA here is from genome assembly GCA_964572145.1 of uncultured Syntrophobacteraceae bacterium. Taxonomy (GTDB): domain Bacteria; phylum Desulfobacterota; class Binatia; order UBA9968; family UBA9968; genus JAJPJQ01. Next base: position 25,119 of record CAZNES010000014.1, on the reverse strand, counting down.
CTGATGGAGGTACCGGAGCGTCTTTTCGGCGTACTCCAGTTGAAGATCGCGGCCGTCGTGAAGATGCCGGAGAAATAACACGCGGTTGTTGTTGTAATCCGCGTCCTCTATTTTGATGACCGGCACCGTGCCCGTGCCGACGTTGCGGATGAGCGTCTCCTTGATGGCGCGCCAGTTGTCGGCGTCGGCCACGCGCGCGACCACCTGATCGCCGCCGCGTGATTGATACTCGAAGAGGTTGAGCTCTCGTATCAGATCCTCGGTCAGATAGCGCCGTATAAAGGACGCGTCTCTTTCGACTTCCCGCACCTCGAAGATTTTTTCCCGCCCGGATTTCGATCTCGGGCCGAACTCCCTCTCATCGTCCGGCGTCGGATGGTCCCAGCGCCGCTCGATGTCTTCCCAGATTTTTATTCCCAAATGGTACGGGTTGATGGCGCCGCGGGCGGGACTCAAGGCCTGGTTGTGGCGCACCATGAACTCGATCTGCATTCCCTGGGGCAACTCCAGCGCGTCCAGGATGCGCTTGTGCCAGAAACTCGCCCAGCCTTCGTTCATGATCTTGCTTTCCATCTGCGGGATGAAATACTGCGCCTCTTCGTGGACGATCGTGAGGAGGTCCTTCTCCCAGTCGTTGAAGTGCGGGTTATGGTCGCGGATGAAAAGCAGGAGATCTTCTTCGGGGTAAAGCGGAACGCGATTCAGATCGGGCGCGACGTACTCACGGCGCCGGTGGATCGACTGGAACGGATCGGCCGACGGCCTGGATTCTTCCAGGCGCCGCTCTAACGCTTCTTCCGGCGTCTGTTTGCGGATGGCGAGATTGCGCCGGCACTGGAGCGAGAGGGCATGAGCGGCGTCCAGGATCCGCTCGACCTTTTCCAGACCGATGCTCGGGTCTTCGACGTAGGCCCGGACGCGATCGGCGTGGGCCTTGAACGTCTCGATGGTGAACTCCGCGCGCGTGGAGTTGAAGGTGAAATTGTTTTTGAAGAAATCGTTGTGGCCGAAGACGTGCGCTATCGTGAGCACTTGAAGCAGCAGCGAGTTGTCGCGCATGAGATAGGCGATCGCCGGATTCGCGTTGATCACCATTTCGTAAGGCAGGCCGCTGACGCCGTAGTCGTAGAGTGTTTTGAGCTTTTCGAAATTCTTCCCGTAAGACCAATGGGGATAGTGCGAAGGCATGCCGGAATAGACCATGTAGCCGAGCATCTGCTCGTGGTCGCAGATCTCGAATTCTTGCGGGTACGGGTTGAGCCCGAAGCTTCGCGCGGCGGCGAAGATCCGCTCGTTCCACGATTCCAATTCCTCGATGGTAAAAGAAGCCGGCATGGCGCGGCGGTTTAGGCGGCGTCTTCCCGCGCGCGCTCGCGGGAGAGAAAGCCTTTGAAGGAGGGCCAGATATCCTCTTTGCGCTGGATCTGGACCGTCTGAAAATTGTCCGCCTCGAGCTGGGAAAAGAATTGGATCATGCTGCTGCCGTAATATCCTGAGCCCAACGGCTTGATCTCGCCGTAGCCGAAGAGGTTGGCGACTTCCGCGACCTCCTTGGCGGCCTGTAGCGCCGCGGGGTTGTCGGATTCGAAATTGTCGCCGTCCGAGCAGTGAAAGACGTACACGTTCCAGAGCGACGGGTGGTAGCGCTGGTCGATGATCTCCAGAGCCTTGCGATATCCGGAAGAGATAAACGTGCCGCCGGATTCTCCCTTGTGGAAAAATTCGTCTTCGCTGACCTCCGAGGCCTCGGTATGGTGGGCGATAAAGACGATTTCCACGTTCTGATATTTGGTGCAGACGAAGCGGTAGAGGAGAAAGAAAAAGCTCCGCGCGAGATAGCGCTTCATCGTGTCCATCGAGCCGGACGTGTCCATGATGCAGACGACGACGGCGTTCGATTCGCGCCGGATCTCGGTGACGGTATGGCGGTAAGTGAGGTCGTCGTTGTGAAACGGAAAGCGCTGCGGCCGGAGCGCGAAGGCGTCGGCGCGTTGGACCGCTTTCTTGCGCTTAACGCGTGAAATTGCAGTGCGCCGCTTGTCCAGACGAATGCGGATGCCTTTTTTCCGGTATCCTCTTCTTTTATAGAGATGCTCGACTTCCATCTGCCTCAAGTGTTTTCGCTCGAGAAACGGCAGCTCGAGATCCTCGAACATCATGTCGATCAATTCTTCGAGCGAGACGTCGGTCTCGTAATAATCTACGCCGGGCCGGTCGCCGGCTTGTTGTGCGCCGCCGCTTTCCTCGCCTTTGCCGATCACCTGGCCCGGCTGAGTTCCGGGCCCGCCCTGGCCGACGCCGGGGACGTTCTCGCCGTAGACGAAGCGGTACTCTTTGACGCCGCGGATCGGGACCTTGATGATCCGGTCCCGGTCTTTGCCGATGATCGACTCCTCGGCGATGATGTCGGCGATGTTATGGCGGATCGCCTCGTGGACTTTTTCCCGGTGGCGCAGCCGGTCTCCGGCGCAGCGGTCACTCCGCTGCGCCGTGGCGGGATCGTAGGTGCGGAAGACGGTATCCATATCCGTGAAGGGTCATGCGTAAGGGGTTAGGGGTGGGGATCGCCTAACCCCTCACGCTTTACCCCTTACGGGCTTCAATCTTTCCATAGATTATTAGCCGCGTATTTCAAGACAACGTCAACGCAGCTCGGGCAATAGCCATGGTCGAGGAGGTTCTTGACCATCGCATTGTACTTCTCTCCCTGCTCCTCGTCGCGCGTTCTCGCCTTGGTGATGATGCGGCTCAAATCCCTGACCGAAGTCATGAGCTTCTTTTCGATGGCCTCTTTCAGGGGCTCATAACTCCCGTATTCGATTTTCTCTCCTCTCCGGTTGGCGGCCCAGAGGTAGGCGATCACTTCCTGGCGGAAGCCGTCGGCCGCGGAGCCGATGATTGCGATCTGTTCCTCGATCGACTTCATGAAGCCTTCGTCCGGTGAGAGCTCTTCCTTGGTGTTGCGGTCCTTTACTTTGCTCTTGTTCACGTAGGCCTCGGCGTGATCGAGGTAATTTTGGAACAGCGATTCGGCCTGCTCCTGGTACGAATAGACGAAGGCCCGGGTGATTTCTTTCTCCAGCAGCTCGAGATACTCCTTGTGCAGCGTGTCCTGCAAAAATTCCAGGTACTGCTTGCGCGTATCGTCGGGGAGGTCCGCCTCCTTCACCATGTTGATCAGCGCCTCGCGGACGTTGATCGGGTTGATGCAATGTCCCGCGATGTTGTCCGACAGCGCGTTGTCGAGCGCCTTCATGATGAAGCGGGTCGAGATTCCGTTCATGCCCTCGCGTTTGGCCGCTTCGCGCAGCTCTTCGACGTCGACTTTTTTCGTCCGGCCTTTTTCCACGACCTCCTCGCCGTTGTAGAGCTTGAGCTTGGTCATCAGGTCGCATTTGTTCGTCGGCTCGAGACGGGAGAGAATGGCGAACATCGAAGTGATGTCGAGCGTGTGCGGTGCCACGTGCGCGTGAAAGTCGGAGTGGCGGATGATCTTTTGATAGATCTTGACCTCTTCGGAGAGGCGCAGGTTGTAGGGCATCTTGACCACGACGATGCGGTCGAGAATAGCCTCGTTGGTGTGGTCGGCCTTGAACTTCTGCCATTCGGCTTCGTTGGAGTGCGCAACGATGACGGCGTCCACGTAAACCAAGCCGTGCCGGCCCGGCGCCGGGATGACTTTTTCCTGCGTCGCGGTGATCATGCAGTGCAGGTACTCGATCTCGTTTTTAAAGACTTCGATGAACTCAACGATGCCGCGGTTGCCGATATTGAGCGCGCCGTTCAGCTCGAGGACCCGCGGGTCGCCCTCGGAGTAAAGGTCGAGCTTGGAGATGTCTTCGCTGCCGATCAAGACGGAAGTGTCCTGGTTATTCGGATCGACCGGCGGGACGACGCCGATGCCGACGCGCGCCCGCTTCGAAAACTCGATCGTCGAGATCGGGAATTCCTCGTAGCGGCCGTTGAACTCTTCTTTCAACCGGAAGCGGCAGACCGGGCAGAGATCGCCTTCGATGTGAACGCCGAGCATCTTCTCGAACTCTTTGCGCAGGTGGCGCGGAATCAGGTGCAGCGGCTCCTCGAACATCGGGCAACCTTCGATCGCGTAGCAGGGGTCGCACTCCTCCAGGCCGCGATGAAGCTTTTCGACCAGGGAGCTTTTGCCCGAGCCCACCGGCCCCATCAGATAGAGCACCTGGCGGCTTTCTTCGCCCTTGAGCGATGCCGCGTGAAAGTAGCGCACGATCTGCGCAATCGTCTTCTCGATGCCGAAGAATTCGTCGGCAAAGAAGTTAAAAACTTTGACCGACTCGTCCTTGTAGAGCCGCTTGATGCGTGGGTCGTTCGAGTCTTGAATATCACGGACCCCCGGCTTCGTAATGTTGTCGTACATGCGGGCGTGGGCAAGCTTGGTGATCGCAGGGTTCTCTTTTACCTGTTCCAGGTAGCCCAGGAGATTGCCTTTCCAAGATCTCGCCTGGGCGGTGTCGCGGTCTTTGCGGATGAGCGATTCAAATTCTCTCTGCTGATTCATTCCGATGATTCCTCCTTCAGGAATGGATCCTGATCCGAAAACTTTGAAAACCTATGGTTCAATCGAGATAAACCGTTTTGGAGCGGGAGTACGGGCGTTCGCTTACTCATGATGATTGCGCGCGAGCCCTGGCCGCAGGTGTAGCCCTTCTGCTTTGAGGACTGACGGAAAAAAAAGAAGGAAGAGGATAAAGAGGAGGCGGACCCGGACCGAATATCAACCAGAAGCTCTTTAGGGTCTGCACGCTACCTCCTTTCCCTAAGGGTCCCGGTCAACTCACGCTGGACGCTCTCTACGGTTTGACGAAGGCGGAGGTGGAAAGCTTCAGAGCGCACTGTAAGAGTATTGAAGCGCTATTTGTCCCCGATGTCAAGAAAATTCATTATTCCAAACCGGAGCGCGCGCTATTTCTCGATGCCGGCAAGTTGTTTTTGTTCAGTATCGCGAACGCGCGTTCGAGAGTTGAAGGTTCCGCGTCTGCGTGGTCCGGCGCCGTCCCAAATACGTCACGAAAGAAATCCTGGAATAGACTCTTTGGGATTCAGGCGGGCAGAGGTAAGGCTTAAAACTGCAGCGTGATGAAGTACGCGCTCGCGTAGAAGCCCAGAGCGCCGAGGCAGATCGCGGCGAACATGCCCGTCCGATAATCTCTGTTCTTCAATATCCAGGCGGCGGCCAGAAAAAGAGTTAAGACCATAAACGGCCCGCCGAGCTTGAGCGACGAGTATTGAGGCCGCGCCAAGTAAAAAACCACCGAGGCTGCAGAAAATGCGGCGGTGAGGCCGATCGTGGCCAGGAGCGAAAAGCCGAGCGCGCCGGAAGATGCCCGGAGCTCCCGCTGGATAAATTGCGCCAGCAGGCACGACAGCGGCGGCAGCGCGAGGACTATATAATGAGGGAAGTTTACGGCTATAAAAGGAACCGCCCCGAAGACTGCCGTCGCCCAAAGAAGCAGCAGTAGGGAGTTCGAATCGATAGCCGTCTCTCTCAACCAACGTCTTCCTTCCTTGACAAAATACGCGAGCGCGAAAAATGTCCAGGGAAAGAACGCGACCACGAGCGCGGGCAGATAATAGATGACTTTTCCGGCGTGGCGCGTGAGTCCCATTCGCTCGGCCGCGTCGTCGAAAAAGAATGCGGACGCGGTCTGAAAAGCCGGCACGCCGGTCGCAAGCCATAGCGCAAAGACCAGGAGCGTGACCGCTAGGAGCATGCCATGGCGAAGCGCGCTGCGCGCGACGAAACTCATGGGACGTTTATCCTGAAGAGTCTCGTAGAGCAGAAAGACCAGCGCGGGGAAAAGAGCGAGCGGTCCCTTCGCGAGAAATGCCAGCCCCAGCGAGGCATAGGACATGACCAGAAGGAGATTCGACGTAGAACGAGACTTCGCCGAATAGACGTAGGAGAGAAACGCTAGAACCGTGAGGAAGAGCCACGCGGCATCCACCGGAAGCAGACGGGCGACGCCGACGAAAAGGCCAGAGCTGGAAAGGATCAAGGCGGCGTAGAGCGCCGTATCCTTGCCGCAAAGCTCGCGCGCCAAAAAATAAACGGCGATCGTCGTTAGAACTCCCAGAACGGCTGAGTGGAGAGCGGAAAACAATTCCGGACGTGGACCGATCAGCAGCGCGGCGCCGGAAAAAGCGGCGGCGACGGCTGTCTCTTTGAAGACGCCGGCCCCTCCTCGCGCGCGCGTGTCAAAGTCGCCGGACTTTCCTTCCGTGCCAGGAGACACCGGGGCGGTTTCAGCGCGGCTTGATTCGACGACGCGGCGAAATCTGCCCGCCACGACGAGGCCCACGGCCGAGCCGAGGATCGCGCCGCCGATGACGTCGGTGAAAAAGTGTTGGCCCGTGATTACGCGGCCGAGTAACGCGAGTAAAAATCCGGCGGCATATAAAGGAAGGGTGAACCCCGGGTAATAGCGGCAAACAAAAGCAAGCAAGGCGAAGAGAGCGGTCGTGTGGCCGGAGGGGAAGGCGTCAAAGCCCGACGGCGAAAAATGCGGACCGATGAAATAAAAATCGCCGAGGCCCCTGGCCGGCCGCGCGCGCCCGATCAGGTGTTTCAAAGCCTGCACGGCGATACCGCCCGCGGCGAGCGCGAACAGTCCTCCGGTGAACGTTTTAACCAGGCGGGGTTTTTGCCACAGGTAGCCCGCCATGATAAATAAAATGCAGAAAGAGGCGAGTTGATCGCCCACCTCCAATCCGGCGGCGAAACGGCCGGCGGCTTTTAGAACCGGGATCTGTAGCTCGCGTGAAACGTAAGAGTATATTTCGGCGTCGATTCCCATCGGGAGTTTCCGATAAGAGCAGGTTCGTATAGGGTGTCTGGAACTTTGTCAACACGGGCCCAGGCTCTGGCCCAGGGTAGCCGCGGGATGACACGATGTATGCGGTCGCCGACCGGGAGAACTGCAAGGGACTCATTGCGCGGGGCACGACGAATATTTATTTGGTCAAGGGAAACAACTTCAATGTGGTCTTTACCAACCGGCGTTAACTCCCGCGCGTGATGAGATAGAAGATCGGCGCGATGACGATGCGATACCAGGCGAATGGGCCCAGGCTCCAGCGGTTGAGCGCGCGAATAAAAGCGCGGATCGTAAGCAGCGCCACCACGAACGCGACAATGAGGCCGAGCGCGAGCTGAGCGGCTTCTGCGCCGCTCAACGCCTCCCTCATCTTTAAGAGGTCGTAGCCCGTCGCCGCCATCATGATCGGCACCGCGATCAGGAAGGAAAACTCCGCGGCGCCCTTTCGGTCGAGCCCCAGCAGCATTCCGCCGACGATGGTTGCCGCCGAGCGCGAGGTGCCCGGCCAGAGCGCCAGCGTCTGAAAGAGTCCGATGCCCAGCGCCTGCCCGAGCGACAGCGTATCCAACGGCGACGCGGGGCGGCGCCGGACGTAGCGCTCGGTGAGCAAGATACCGACTCCGCCGACGGCGAGCGCCAAGGCGACGGTGGCCGGCGTGAAAAGATGCTGTTTGATAAAGCCGTGAGTGGCGAAGCCCACTACCAGCGCCGGAAGCGTCGCCAAGCTGATGCGCCACAGCCCGGACCATCCGTCGAGCGCCGAAGCGAGTGGAGAAAGCGGCGCTTGGGTTGTCGGGAGGAGCCGCAAAAAGCGCGCGCGATAGAGGACGACGACGGAGAGAATCGCGCCGAGCTGGATGGCGACTTCGAACGTCGAAGCCTTCTCGCCCACGAAGCCCAGCAGGTTTCCCGCCACGATCAGATGGCCGGTGGAGGAGACCGGGATAAATTCCGTGAGTCCTTCGATGATGCCGAGGATGACGGCGATGGCCCAGTTTTCCAAAATTCTATCCCTTTCCGCGTCGCTGAGCGGCTGCCGGCGCTAGCCGGTCAAGCCGCGCGCCTTCCATCTTTCACGCGCGAACTTGATGATGATCGGGAGCAGCGAGAGAAAGATCACGATGACGATCACCACGTGAATTCGCTCCTGGATGTTGGGGATCATCATGCCGAGAAAATAGCCGGTCAGGGTTGTCGTCATAACCCAAAAGATTCCCCCGCAAACGTTGTACGCGACGAAACGGCGGTATTGCATGCCGCCGACGCCGGCGACCACCGGAGCGAAAGTTCGGACGATGGGAACGAAGCGGGCGATAAAAATGGTAAAGCCGCCGTACTTCTCGTAAAATTCTTTGGCGTGCAGAAGGTGCTTGCGATGAAAGAAGAGAGAATCCTCGCGCGTGAAAATCTTCGGGCCGGTGCGCGCGCCGATCGTGTAGCCGACCGTGTCGCCGACGATGGCGGCGAGGCTGACGACGATGTTGAGCGTCCAGATGTTCAGGGCGCCGCTGGCGGCGAAGATGCCCGCAGTGACGAGAAGGGAATCTCCCGGTAGAAAAAAGCCGACGAAAAGCCCGGTCTCCGTGAATACGATGACGGCGATCGCCGCGAGTCCGCCCACGCGGACGAGCGTCTCGACGTCGTAGATTTGGTGGAACAGGTTCCAGAGAAAGTCCATTTAGAAATGCCGGAACGAGGATGCGGTTTTGTTTTGATGCGCCATGTGGAGAGTTCGAATGTAAATCATATCCGAGGGCAAGTCAAAAGCGTTGGGGCAGGTCATGGGTCTGGAGGGCTCACTTTCAAAATGGTCTAGTTTTTGGGGGGGCAGGTCAGGGGAAACATGCGTCTCGTAGCCACTACCAAAATGGTATTTGTCTGACGTTACGTATTTGGATCAACAAGCGACCGGCTTGTGATCGATAACTAGATCGGTAACTGGACAACCTGGAAATCAGCCTTGGATCAGTGACTGGACCGGCAACGGACAAAAACGGATCGGGGTGTTCCGCCCCAGCACGGGTGAATGATACTCAAGGTTATATGAGCAGGTCATCCGTGGCGTCGCGGCACGTGTTGAGAGTTGAGCGATTAAAAAGCTGATCCAAGGAGATCGCAATGAGCGAACTGGCAATTTTCTGTTGGGGGTTCAGTGGAAGCTGGGCAGTGGAGATCGTCACTCTATACCAGGCATTCAACAGCACGCCCATCTTTATCCACGAGCGATATAGGAAGCGTAGAGGGGGACGTTGTTGACTAGTTTGACTTACTGCTGAGGATCTTCGAGATCTCTGACGTCGAAACTCCTGTCTGTCGCGCCACCTCTGCCATCGGAAGTCCATCCCCTTTAACCAAGCGGCGGGTAATCTGCACCCTGAGTTGCGGCATGTCGGTGAGCCGCCTTTTCCAACCAGTTACAACTCCAATTCCGAGAAACTCAACTTAATCAACAACGTTCCCTGAACTCCATCCTGGAACGTCCATCCTCTGCTCAGCGCGCCATCGCTGCGTGCTGTGCTGCCTTCGCACGCTTAACTTTCACAGCCACCTCGATCCGTGACCCGAGCCGGTTGATGATCGTCATCAGGCGCTCGACGCTCATGCGCCGGAAATCCGCGTTACGAATGCGCGAGAAGTCCCCGGCATCAATCCCCGTAAGGGTCTGCGCCTTCCGGACGCTCAGTCCTTTTTTGTCGAGGGTTTTGATGATCTCGGCGGCCAGAATCGCCTTTAACTGGCGAACGTCAGCGTCCGGGATGCTCAAGTCCCGATAAATGTTTCCGCTCCCGCGGATATGTTCAAGCTCTTCCTTTTTCATCGCAACATCTCCTTCAGTCTTTTCAAACGATCCTTGATCAGGTCAATCTCCCGTTTTGGTGTTTTGATCCCGTGGGTCGATTTCTTCTGAAATGCGTGCACGATCCAAATGTCGTCACCAACCTGCACCGTATAAACCACTCGAAAGGCATCGCCACGAAATGGTAACGCAATCTCGAAGACACCCGACCCCATCCCTTTCATTGGTTTCGCTATTCCGGCCTTGCCACCTTCGGCGGCAACGCTCAGCGCGTCGATCATCGTTTCACGCGCGCCCTATGGAAAATCGTCGAAGGCTTTCCGCGCCGGTGTAAGCCACGAGATCGGTCGGGTTGGTCTCATTCATCTTCTCCATATCACTTTCTTCTATGTTGGCAGATTTACCAACACCTGTCAAATTTAATCTTTTGACCTGTTGTAGCAAAGTGATTCTGTCAGGAGATTCAGAATCTTCTTGACACGGCCTCTCGCGCCCTGGTAAATGGCCTCTGTCTTTCATAATAGTCTGCCTTTCAATTCGATAGAGGAGGCCGCCATGCAGCACTCGCTGACGCACCGAAACCGCTGGTTGGTTGTGGTCGCCATCGTCGCGTTTCTCTCGGTAACGGGCGCGCTCGTTTCTTCTCTTCGATGGGTCAATCGACCGTTCCCGGGATTCTTCGTTTACGGGAATCTGACCGTCGCTCCGTATTTTTTGTCGGAGTGGAGCGGCAACAAGGAAGGATTAAAATTTCTCGACCGGGTCGTCACCGTCCAGGGAGAGTCGTTGGGCCGTCCGGAAATGCTCTACGATGTGGTGAGTGCTTCGCCCCCCGGGGCCGAGTTTCAATACGCGGTCGAACGGGACGGCAAGGTCGTTCAGCTCGCGATTCATTCCATGAAGTTTACTTTTCACGATTGGCTCCTCAGCTTCGGCACCTATCTAGTGGCGGGCCTGGGATTTTTGGTTATCGGGTTCACGCCTTTTTATATGCGCGCCGGTTCTCCGGCTGCTCCGGTTCTGTTTTTTCTGGTGAGCGCCGTCTTCGTGTGGTTCGCCACCACCTTTGACTTTATGACGACGCATTATCTGCCGAAAGAATTCCGGGTTTTTGCGTTGACGTTTACTCCCAGCGCCGCCATCCATTTGGGGCTTGCCTTGAGTCGACGGTATCAAGAGATAAAACGCTCGCGCCGCTACTTCTATCTCATCTACGGCATTTCGCTGGGGTTGGGCTTGATCTATAGCTTGACTTTTTATGGTCCGCTCGAAGTATGGCGCTGGGGACTGCGACTGGACTACGGCTATACCTTTTTGGCGTCGCTCGTTTTCGTTGGGCTTCTTTTAGCCGGGCTGAGAAATCCCATCTCCGATCTTGAGAGATCGCGACTACGAATCATCTTGCTCGGAGTTCTTCTTGGATTTGTCCTGCCGACCTTGGGCACCGTGCTGACGAGTTTTTTCTCATGGAAAGTGCCCTACAATCTCTCGTTGATCCCGACGGTGTTCTTTCCTCTCTCCGTTGCTTACGCGCTGCTCAGGTACAGTCTTTTCGAGCTGGACTTTGTCGTCAAGGCGGGCCTCGTGCGCGGAGCGCTGGCTGGGATTCTGCTTCTGCTCTACGTCCTGGTGGTTTCTATATTGGGCGTCGGCGCCGGTATTTACGGGCAGGAGCCGTTGGTGCCGATTTTTTTCTCGGTGTTGGTTGTCCTTCTTTTCAATCCGTTATTGCGCTCGATCGAGAGCGCCGTCGATCACTACGTCTACCGGAAGGAATACGATCCCGCAGAACTCCAGAACGAGGCGAGCGAGCTGTTGCGATCGCTCTCCAGGCCGCACGCTGTCGCTGAAAAATTCGTCGGTCTAGTGACCGCCCGGATGAAGATTGATTCCATCTCGCTGTGCTTCCGGCCGCAGAATCCCGCGACCGCGACGGTCGCGTCCATCGGCGTGGCGAGCGAAGTCGCTCGCGAGATGTCCGGCCGTCTGCATTCGCTCTGGTCGCTGCACTACGGGTTGAGCCGAAAAGGATTGTTAAAAGGCGAATGGAGCAACGACCCGCTTTACGAGGAGCTGGGCGACGAGCTCGAAGCGCTCTTTCTCGCGTTGAGAGCCGAAATTATCATCCCGATCGTCTTCCAGGACCAAATCGTGGGTTTCGTGTCTCTCGGACGAAGACGCTCCGGAAGGGGCTACGACGGCGACGATTTTCGGCTCTTGTGCACCATGGCCGACCAACTCGCGCTGGCGCTCGAGAACGGCGCGCTCTTTGAGGAGACGGAGCGCGCAAAAGAAAGCTACCGGCGGTTGTACGATCAATCTGAAGCAATGAACCAGAAGCTGATCGAGGCGGACCGGCAGAAAAAAGACTTCGTTGCCAACATCTCGCACGAGTTGAGGACTCCTGTCTGCACCATCTTGGGCTACACCGAAGTGCTGCGCGACCCGACTTTTGCCGGAGATCGGCACATCATTTTGGATCGGGTCGCCAATCACGGCCATGAACTATCGCAGCTCATGGATAATCTCTTTCAATTCTGCCGGATGGAGAGCGGCAGCCTCGGCGTGGCTTTCAGGGAGATGAAGATTGCGGAGGTGTTTCAAGCGCTCGAGATCATGGCACGTCGGTTGATCAAAGATCGGCCGATACGTTTCCGGGTCCAGATTGAGCAAGTGGATAGTATCCTCACAGATCCTGAGAAATTTCAGCAAGTTCTAATGCATTTCTTGACCAACGCCATAAAGTTTACGGAAAGCGGCGAGATCGCGGTGGGCGTCCGGCGTGCGATGGTTAAAGGCGAGCCCTTCGTCGAATGCTGGATGGCGGACACCGGGATCGGTATCAGCCGCGAAGATCAGGAGGCGATCTTCGAAGATTTCCGCCAGCTCGAACGCTCTAACGTTCGCAAATACGGCGGCACCGGCATGGGGCTCAGCATCAGCAAGAAACTCGCTCACTCGCTTGGCGGCAGAGTCGAAGTCAAAAGCGAGGTGGGAAAGGGGAGCATGTTCAGCTTGATACTGCCAGTGCGCGAAGCTCAAACCCAGATCGAGGCCAAGTTGGTCGAAGCGGCGTAGGCCAATGTGAGCTGGGGGATAATATTAGAGGCAAGATGAAACGCGAACTTCAGCTCACGGACTTGCCGGAAGATAAGCTCAACTTAGTTGAAGAAGACTTCAAAAGTGATGGTGCGCTCAAGGTAATAAAAGAGAAACAAGGCTATGGCTTATGGACTATTAGGGCAGTCCTCGATGATAAAACTGCCGAGTGATTGTGAAATAGGGCTAAGATCGGTTACAAACATGAAATCGAGCTCCCTACTTGTAGGATAAACCATCGCTATGAAAAACCCGCCGCATCCGGGCGAAATTATCAGGGAGCAAATTATCCAGGCCCTCGGTTTAACTGTAACCAGTGCGGCTGTAATTCTCGGCGTTCGCCGCGCAACGCTATCCGATGTAACCAACGGCAAGGCTTCGGTTTCCGCTGAGATGGCCCTGCGGCTGGAAAAGGCGTTCGGTGTCAGCATGGATCTGCTCTTGAAAATGCAGGCCGGTTACGATGCCGCCCAGGCCCGCATGCATGGCGACCAGATTAAGGTCAAGCGTTTCAAGCCCGCTAGTGCGCGGCTATAGGGGAGTGTCTTTAGTTTGATACTGCTGTGCGCAGCACTGAGTCGGCGATAGGTGCAAGGTTAGTAGAGGCGGCGTAATGTCTATGTCGGCAAGAAACAGCCGGACAGAATGAACCTGCCGGTGCAGAAGCCATAGCTGTAAAAGATTTTTTCGAGTTATCAGCCTAAATGCTTCACGTGCGTGATAGGTACGGCCGGATCACTTAAGGGCGCGATGCAACAGCCGCTGTCCCTTCACTTGTCTCCCGAGTCTTCTTACCAGAGGGAGGAATTCAGTGATCAAAAAGAGAATCGAACCAACCACCAGACCGATGAGCGTCCCTAAAAGGTACAGCACGCCGAATAAAATATAAAAAGGTGCTTGTATCATCCTCACTGTTCACCTCCAACCTGCCCCGACAATGGCGTTTGCTCTCCTGGTCTAAAAGTCTCAATACTCGGTTCCTCCATTCAGGCGCTGTCTAAGTTTACCCTGTATATAGTGGTGGTGTCAAGAAATTTCCACAAGTAATTGTGATTTGACAAGGACCTACGGGCGGATTCCAAGTACATCCGCAGAGGATGGTTTAATCGACCCGCTCAGGGAATGACTGCGCTAGCCGTGATCTCGATCAGCAGTTGCGGACGGACCAAAGCAACGACGGGAACGATCGTCGGTGCTCCTTGCGAAATAATTATGGCGCGAGATCAGGGAGCCGGATTACCGGGACCGGCGTCCGCTTCCTTGGCCTGCGCGAGCTGGCGCTCGCTCGCGCCGGCGGCTCGGGCGATTGCCGCGAGCGTTCGGCGGGAGGCGACGGAGCGAGGTTTAAGAACAGTCAAGTCTTCCGTCGAGGCGTGCTTGTCGCGGTGTTTGATCAAGAGCCACTGGCGCTCTCGCATCCGCACGAGCGCCCACGAGCCGTGTAGCTTTTTGCCGTAAAGCTTGAACTTCAAGTCGCCTTTTTCGAGCGCACGATCAACATCTTCAACCTCCAGCTCCCACGCGCCTCGATCCCAGATCATCACCGTCCCGCCGCCGTATTCTCCTTCGGGAATCACGCCTTCGAACTGGTTGTATTCGATCGGATGGTCCTCGGTCTGCATCGCCAGGCGCCTAACCGATGGATCGAGCGACGGTCCTTTAGGAACCGACCATGAAAGCATGACGCCGTCATGCTCCAGGCGAAAGTCATAGTGCAGGCGGCTGGCGCGGTGTTTTTGGATCACAAACTCTAACTGCTCTTTTTTCGCCGGACCCATTTTTCCCGCGGGCTCGGGCGTCACGCCGAAGCGGCGCTTACGGTTGTACTCGGCGAGCCTGCTGTATTGGCTGAGATCGGGCGGTTGCGCGCGGGATTTTTTCATCGTCTAATTCCTCTCACCACGTCAGCCACCAAACTTTGGCTGATCCGTCCTTTGGCGGAAAGAGCACGAAGCACACGAAGATCGGATCATTTCTCGCGCCAAGACGCCAAGGACGCAAAGAAAACATTTTTTCCGATTTTCCCAACTTGGCGTGCTTTGCGCCTCAGCCCGAGGCTGATCCGTCCTCTGGCGGATTTGCGCGAGTCAGGTTGTCTTCCTTCGAGACCTTCGTGTCCTTCCTGGTGAAAATCCTCTCACCACAAAGAGCGCGAAGCACGCCAAGTTTGGATCATTCGTCGCGCCAAGACGCCAAGGACGCAAAGAATACTTTCTTAACCTTTCTTGCTGTCCAATTCGAACGTCGCGACGACGGGCGAGTGGTCGCTCGTGCCGAACTCCCGATACGCCGCGCACTGAGCCGCTTTTGACGCCAAAGATTCGCTTGCCAGCACGTAATCCAGCCGCCAGCCGATGTTGCGCTGGCGCATGTTGCGCCACGGCGCCCACCAAGTGAACAGCTCTTCATTGTTCGGGTCGAGCGCGCGGCCGACGTCAACGAGCCCCCGCCCGAGTATTTTTTCGAACATCTGGCGCTCTTCCGGCCGCTGCCCGATCAGAGCGGGGTTCCGCTCCTTGGGATGCACGTCGCGCTCGGTGCGCGTGATGTTGATATCGCCGCAGATAACGATCCGCGCGCCGCTGGAGTGTACCTCGGCCACGTACTGTTCCATCTCGCCGAGAAATTTCATCTTCGCCGGAAAATCTTTGCCGCCGTTTGGAACATAAACCGACGCTAGGATGAGGTCGTCGATCCGGGCGTTCACGATGCGGCTCTCGAAGTCGAAAGGCGGGTGGAAAAAGCGCGGCTCTTCGGAAAACGCGTCCCGCCGGATGTGAAGGCCGACGCCGGAGTACGCCCGCTCGCCGTGCCAGTAACATCGGTATCCCTGCATCTCACAAAGCGCGGCAGGCACCTGAGCGACCGACGCCTTGATTTCTTGCAGACAGATCACGTCGAGGCGCTCGCGCTCGACCCATTCGATAAACTGCGCTTCGCGCGCGCGAATGCCATTGACGTTCCACGTGGCGATCTTGAGAAGCGGCATCTGTCAGTCAGGATATTATTTACGGCGCGTACAGGTCAACACTTCGCGCAAACTAAGCTGGACAATTTTTGGACCGTGAAGTATGGATCGTTTCGTATTCGTAAGGCGCAAGAGCGCGATCACGGGCACGACGGGAGGGTAAGATGACAAAGAGCGCGCTCATCTTTGGTCTCGCTGTCTTCCTGACGCTCACGACCTTCGCGGCCGCGCAGGAGGTCAAGAAGATCAGGCTGGGTTATCCCTCCCTGGCCTTCACGCAGAGCCACATATGGGTCGGCAAAGAGGAAGGGCTGTTCAAAAAGAATGGCGTCGACGTCGATCCCGTCTTTCTCCGCGGCGGACAAATCGCGACCCAGGCCCTGGCCGGCGGCGATCCGCCGATCGTCAACGTCGGCACCGTCGTGCAGGCCAGCCTCACCGGCTACAATCTGGCGCTCGTTGCGGCGATCGAGAACACCTACTATCAGGTCGTCTTCGCGCGTCCCGAGATCAAGAAGCTCGAAGAGTTGAAAGGAAAAAAATTCGGCATCAGCGGCTTCGGGTCGGCGACTCACTACGCGGCGCTGATCCTGCTTAAGCATCTCAATCTCGAGCCCAACAAAGACGTCGCGCTCGTGCCCGCGGGGCCGGACGCGGAGCGGCTCGGCGCGTTGGTCGCGGGGAAACTCGACGCCTGCTTTTTCAATCTATCGACGGCGCCGGTGGCGCGGCGGATGGGCTTCAACGAGCTGCTCAACGTCGCGGACCTCGGCGTCGAGGTGCAGGGCAACGGGCTCGCCACCTCGCGCGCTTACATCAAGAGCAATCGCGACACGGTCAAGGCGGCGCTCAAGGGATACGTCGAGTCGATTTATTTCATCCACGCCAACAAGCAGGCGGCGCAGAGAGTCTTCGCCAAGTACATGCGCACCAGCGATCCCGAGGTGCTGGAGAACTCTTACGCGAACTATGTCAAGACGATCCCGAAAAAACCTTACCCCACGCTCAAGGGAATCCAGTTCATGCTCGACATGCTCGCGCCGCAGATGCCGCAAGCAAAGAGCGCCAGGCCGGAGCAGTTCGTCGATCTCAGCTTCCTTCAGGAGCTGGAGAAGGAAAATTTCTTCGGCGAGATGGCAAAGCGGTATCCGTCCAAGTGAGCTGCGATCGCGGCGGTTTTGGGCCGCGGCGAGCGGTCTATTTGGTGAAAAAGATTTCAACGAGAGGCGTGAGACAACTGTAGGGGCGACCGGCCGGTCCCCCTACGCGCCTTCCGCCTTCTTGATCGCATTCCATAACTTCGGCGCGGTGAAGGGCATATCGATGTGATCGATGCCCAGCGGCGCCAGCGCGTCGATCACGGCGTTGGCGATGGCCGACGGCGCGCCGTTGGTGCCCGCCTCGCCGACGCCTTTGACGCCCAGAGGATGAAATGGATTCGGCGTCACGGTCTCTCCTAAGATGAGCGGCGGCATGTTTTCCGCGTGCGGCACCGCGTATCCTATCAACGAGCCGGTGAGGGCCTCGCCGTCCTCGCCGTAGAGCATCTGCTCGCGGAATGCTTCGCCGAGTCCCTGCGCGACGCCGCCGTGAATCTGTCCCTCGACGATCATCGGGTTGATCATCGTCCCGCAATCGTCCACCAGCACTAGCTTTTCGATCTTCGGCTCGCCGGTCTCGCGATCGATTCTGACCAGGGCCACATGCGCGCCGAAGCCCCACGCTTCGCGGCGGGGATCGAAGAAGACGGTCTCTTGAAGGCCCGGCTCGATTCCCGCGAGCGGCCGGCCGTAGGCTGCAGCCGCAACCTGACGCCACGTAACTTTCTTGTCGGGCACGCCGGCAACCGCGAATCCGCCGTCGGTCTGCACGATATCCTCGTGCGCTGCCTCCAGGAGATGCGCCGCAAAGCGCCGCGCCTTATCGACGACGCGCTCGATGGCCAGGCACAAGGCCCCGCCGCCCATGACGGCGCTGCGGCTGCCGAACGTGCCGACGCCCTGCTGAATCGCCAAAGTATCTCCATGCCGGATCGCGACGTGGTCCATGGAAACGCGCAACTTCTCCGCTGCGATTTGCGCGAACACAGTCTCGTGTCCCTGGCCGTGCGAGCTGGAGCCCGTAAGCACCGTGATCTCTCCGGTGCGTTCTATTCTAACGGTGCCGCTTTCGAAGCCCGCGCCGCCGGAGGGCTCGACGAACGTCGAGACGCCGACGCCGACGAACTCACCGCGCGCGCGCGCCTGGTCGCGATAACGGATCATATCGTCAAACTTGGAGAGCCGGAGCGCTTCCGCCAGCGAGCGCTCGTAGTCGCCGGAGTCGTATTCGACGCCGACGGCCGTTTTGTACGGAAACTGCTCGGGCCGGATAAAGTTCTTGCGCCGGATTTCCAGGCGGTCGATGCCGAGCTCGCGCGCCGCTTTGTCGACCAGCCGCTCGATGTTGAGCACCGACTCCGGTCTGCCGGCGCCGCGATAGGGGCCGGTGGAAACCGTATTCGTGAATACCGCCACGACTTCGACGTGCACGTTGCGGATTTGATAGCAGCCCGGCGCCATCGCCATCATGCGCTGTGGCGGACCCGCCGTATTGGAACAGAGGTAAGCGCCGAGATTCGCGACGACGCGGACTTTCAAGCCGGTCATCGTGCCGTCGCGCTTGAGCGCCAGCTCGGAAGTCATCGCCTGGTCGCGTCCCTGGATCACCGTGACGAAATCCTCGCTGCGCGTGGCGATCCACTTGACCGGCTTGCGCAATTTTAGCGCAAAGTGACAGGCGAGCGCGTACTCGCGGTAGAGCGGGCCTTTGCTGCCGAAGCCGCCGCCGACGTCGGGCGCGATGACGCGAATCCTGTGCTCGGGAAAACCGAGCGCGGTCGAGAGATCGGCGCGCACGCGGTGCGGGCTCTGCGTGGAGAGCCAGACGGTTAAATCGCCGGTCGGCTCGGGGTTGGCCACGGCGCCGCGCGGCTCGATCGCCATCGCGACCTGCCGCGGGCTCGCGATATGCATCCGGACGATATGGTCGGCCTCGGCGAATGCCTTCTCCACGTCGCCGCCTTTTTTCGTCGCGGTGTAGCAGATGTTGCTGTCCAGCTCCTCGCGCGCGAGCGGCGCGCCGGGCTCGAGCGCTTTTTCGGCGTTCACCACCGCGGGCAGCGATTCGTATTCCACCTCGATCGCATCGGCGGCGTCCTGGGCGAGCGCGCGAGTGCGAGCCACGACGGCGGCCACCGGAGTGCCGGCCGCGTGAACTGCGCCGCGCGCGAGCACCGGATGCGGCGGTATCTTCTGGCCGGGGATCATCACGGGCGAGGGAATATTCAAATCGATGTCCGCGCCGGTAAGAACGGCTTCGACGCCGGGCATCGCCTTTGCCGCGCTGGTGTCGATGGAAATTATTTTGGCGTGCGGGTAGGGACTACGGAGCAATGCCATGTGGAGCATGCCCGGTAACTGCACGTCGTCCACGTAGTGTCCCTTGCCGGTGATGAGGACGAGGTCTTCGACCCGGCGAATCGACGCGCCGATGAGTCCAGCAGGAGCGTGTTCTGTTGTCATGTTGGGATCTCTCTAAAGTCAGGTTCTCATAAAACTTCCTCTCCCTAATTAGGGAGAGGATTGAGGTGAGGGTGAAATCACTGATCTCATTCCCTCACCCTTTCCCTCTCCCAAAAGGGAGAGGGTTAAGAATTAGCCCTTGGCTCGTTGTGTGGCCTGTTCAATCGCTCTTCGCGCCAACACCGTCGCCATGTGGAGCTTGTATTCGGCGCTGGCGTAAAAGTCGTCGTCCGCATTCGCGCCTTCGGCGGCCTTGGCCGCCGCGGCGGCGATGATTTCCGCAGCGAGCGGTTTCCCTTGCAGCGCGGCTTCCGCCGCTTTGGCGCGCAGCGGGCCGCTGCCCAAGCCGCCGATTGCGATGCGCGCGGACGCGCAGTGGCCGGAGGAGTCGCGGTTTATCAGCGCGCCCGCGCTGACGACGACGTAGCCGGAAGCGGGATGCGCCATCTTATGATACGCGGCGCCGGCGGAAGCGGGCGGCAGCGGCACGCGAATCTCCGTCAGCACTTCGTTCGGCGCGAGCGCCGTCATGTAGAAATCGAGGAAAAAATCATCCACGGAAATGGTTCGTCTGCCGGAAGGGGATACCGCCACGAACGAAGCGGCGAGCGCGGTCAGGATAACCGGGAAGTCGGCCGCCGGATCGGCGTGAGCGACGCTGCCGCCAATCGTGCCGCGGTTGCGCACCTGCACGTCGCCGATAACCCCGGCGGCGTCGGAGAGTCCCGGGACGCGCTCGCGGACGAGATCCGAATGAACGATGTCGGCGTGCACGGTGAGCGCACCGATCGCAAGCGTATCGCCGTCGATCCGGATGCCGCTGAGGCCGGGCACGCGGCCGATATCGATCAGGTAGCGCGGCGCGGCCAGACGCAGCTTCATGGCCGGGATCAAACTATGTCCGCCGGCCAGGAGCTTGGCGTCCTCTCCGTATTTCGTCAGGAGCTCGAGCGCTTCCTCGACCGAGCGCGCGGCCTGGTATCCAAAGCTAGCGGGAAACATTTTTGTCTCTCTCTTTTCCCTCTCCCACCTCTCGCCTCTCGCCTTCCGCCTCACGCCTATTTTGTTCTGCGGCCCACTTGATCGCCTCGACGATATTGACGTAGCCGGTGCAGCGGCAGAGGTTGCCCTCGAGCGCGTGGCGGATATCTTCCTCGCTTGGTTGCGCATTTTTCTCCAGCAGATGGACGGCGGTCATGATCATCCCCGGCGTGCAATAGCCGCACTGCGCGCCGTGCTTCTCGCGAAACGCCTCCTGGACCGGATGGAGAGTTTCTCCGCGGGCGAGGCCTTCTATCGTCGTGACTTCCGCCCCATCGGCCTGCACCGCAAGGACCGTGCACGACTTGACGGCGCGGCCGTTCAGATGGATCGTGCAGGCGCCGCACTGGCTGGTGTCGCAGCCGACGTGCGTGCCGGTGAGCGCCAGACGGTCGCGCAGGAAATAAACCAACAGCTCGCGCGGCTCGACCGCGGCTTCGTGCTTTGCGCCGTTGACCGTGACACTGATGTTCAGCTTCTCGTCGTTCATCGGTCGTCCTTCCGAATTGTCAGTAACACATAGTTCACGCCCGCCTCAAGCCCTAACGCCTTCGCAGGCCGGATTAGTTTTTATCCCTCACGCCTTCCGCCTCTCGCCTCTCGCCTTTTTTTCTTCGTGTAATTGACTGCGCGGGATCGGCGTGTTACGAAACAAAAACTTCTTCACTGGAACGGAAGACCGTGAAAGCCGTAAAATTCGAAGAACTGAGATCGCTGGATCTCAAAAAATGCGCCTCGGTCGGCGACATCGTGGACGCGATGCGCTACTGCGCTTTCGGCGCGCGCATGCTCGGCGAAGCCGCGCGGACGATGCGCGAGATGATCGCGGCGAAGAAAAAGCCGATTTTGATCTACGATGGGCCGGAGGACGCTGCGCTGGGGCGTCTTTTACGAAAGTTCGTCGATCGTCGATGGTTCGGGAAGATCGTTCGGCCCTCGGATTACGCGCGACGAAGCCGCGGCGGAGAGAATGCCGTCGTCGTGGGGGGATTTTCCGAGCGGGACGCGGAAGCGATTTATAAAAAGCCCGCGCGCGCGATCTTTGTGAACCCGTTCGACATGGCGCGCCCGGGCCAGATCCGAGACGGCTTTTTTCCCGACGCGGTTTTTGCCGACCCGCGCTTCGTGATGCCCGTCGTCTACGGGGCGCTCGGCGAATGGATCGAGGGCAAGCCCGCCGCCGTAGGCTCGTTGATGACCGAGCTCGCTTCATACGGCGGCGTGGCTGCGCAAGTCGCCAAGGGCGCCGGCGCGCTTCGCGCCATGATGGGCGATCCAGAGTGCGTTCGTTTTCTGACTGTCAGCGGCGCCATGACGGTCGGCAAGATGGACCTCGTGATCTGCGACATGATCGAGTCCGGCATGATCCATGCGATCGCTTCGACCGGAGCGCTCATGGCCCACGGCCTCGTATCGTCGATCGGCCTCAAACATTACAAATACAATCCGAAATACAGCGATACGGAGCTGGCGCGCCGCAAGCTAAACCGCGTGACCGACACGCTCGAGCCGGAGACCAATCTCGACACGGTCGAGGAAGTGATCGGCGAAGTCATCGCAGATCTCGACGGAAGGCGGCCGATCAGCCCGACGATTTTAAACCGGCTCATCGGAAAACACCTGGCCGAAAATTACCCCAACGATCGCGGCATTCTCAAGTCCGCTTATCTCCGCGGCGTCCCGGTGTTCGTCCCCGCGCTCGTGGACTCGGAGCTGGGGAACGATCTCTATATCCACAATATGAAGCGTGCGCGCGCCGGCAAAAAACCGATTCTCGTCGATCTGGAGCTCGACAGCAAAGAGCTGATCAAGCAAGTGACGAGTAAGAAGCGGTTCGGGATTTTTACTATCGGCGGCGGCGTGCCGCGCAACAACGTGCAAAACGTCGCGCCGCTGATCGAGATCATCAACGAGCGTTTAGGGCCGGTCATTCCGAACCGGCGGTTCACTTATGGGATTCGAATCTGTCCGGACCGGCCGCACTTCGGCCATCTCTCCGGCTGCACTTATTCGGAAAACGAATCGTGGCGCAAGGCCGAGAAAGACGGCATCTATGCCGAAATGCAGGCCGACGCCACGCAGGTGTGGCCGTTTCTGGTGAAGCACCTCATGGAAACCTCTTCCGCGTCAAAAACGGGACGATAAGCCTGCGCTGGAGAAGGCCAAACGGTTCCCAGGCGAATCTCTTCGCGGCTCCCGCCGCGCGCGCCCATTAAAGGCGCCGGTATTTTTGCCGATACTGCCGTTAGGAGGGTATGCGTGGAAGCCATAGCGACAATCCCGAATTCGATGACCGGCCAGGAGAACATCCGGAAATATTTCCGGGAGGTGACGGAGAAGTACAAGCTGCCGCCCCTTTCGGTCGTTGCCAACAAGGTCCTCAGCATGATAGAAGACCCGGACCTGAGCATACGGGAAATTTGCCGGGTGCTGGCGGACGACCCGGCGCTGGCGGCCAGGGTCTTGGCCATTTCCCGTTCGGTTTATTACGCTCAGCGCACGCCGCCGAAAAGTTTATAGGGCGCCATCCAGGTCGTCGGGCTTCACTCCTTGCGATATATCCTGATCGCCGCGGCGACCCAGGGGTTTTTTATGGCGAACAATAAGGTTTCGGGAAAATTGCGGTCACACTCTTTGGCGGTCGCCTTGGCCTGCCGCATATTGTCGCAGCGCGTCGGTTATCAGGACGTTGAGCAGGCCTTTTTGACGGGCCTGTTGCACGACATCGGCGAGATGATTTTATTTCATGGCGACCAGCAGGGATTCGAGCGGCTCCTCCTCCAGGCGCAGGAAAGCAAAAGGCCGCTGGTCGAAATGGAAAAAGAGACCTATGCGTTCGACCATGCGTTCATCGGGCTTACGCTGTTGGACTCCTGGAGCATCGATTCGGAGATCGGCAAGGCGGTGCTCAAGCATCACGAAAGCGGGGGAGACGCGGCTTCCGAGGGGCTGGCCGGGATGCTCGAGATGGCGGACTATCTTTCTTTCTGGGCCGACCTCGGTTTTTTTCCGAGCCTGCCGCTCCGCCGCCGGAGGCGATGGGCGCATTCGGCTGCGACGATGAGGAGCATCTCACGGCGGCCGTGCAAAAGGTGCGCGAGGCATTCGACGCCGAAAATGCGCTGTTCCAAGCCGGGTAAGATCGAGTGGGTTTGTTCCACGTTGGCGAATTTTCTTCACCCAAACTTGCCAAGAGTTGGTCATATCGTGTAATATCGGTACAATTCTCGTGGAAGGAAACACCGATATACAACCGATGATTGGCTCCATTGTCTCCAGGTTAGCGAGAGTTATCCGGCGTAGCCGGTTTATTTGCGCTCTGCTATTTTTTCTTCTCACCCCCGTATCGATTTTTGGCGCGTCCGCTCCCGTCCGGATCAAGATCGGCACAGCGTCGATCACCGCCAGCACGCTGAGCCTCTGGATCGCCCAGGAGCAGGGAATTTTCACCAAGCACGGCATCGAAGCGCAAACCATTTTGATTAGTGGCGGGCCGACGATGCTCGCGAGCTTGGTCGCGGGCGACACGCATGTCGTTTTTACCACAGGCATACCCTTTTTGGGCGCAGCCGCGCAGGGCGTCGAGATCAAAATGTTGAGCGCCATATCCGATAAGCAAACCTGGAAGTTGATGGCCGTCCCGCAGATCAAAAAGGCCACGGACTTGCGCGGGAAGCGAATCGGCGTTCAGACGATCGTCGGCGCCACTTGGATGAATTCGATGCTCGCTCTGGAGCAATTGGGACTGGAACCGAAGCGGGACAACATCAGCTTTTTGCCGACCGGCGACCCCGTCACCATGGCGCGCTCGTTGGAGGCGGGCAGGATCGACGCGGCGGTTCTGGACCCGGTGCTGAGCCGCCAGCTAAGCGGCAAAGGTTTTTCGCTTTTGGTGGATCTATTCAAGACCAACGTTTATTTCCCGGGCTTGGGTTTGGGGACGACGCGGGCATATCTCGACCAACATACTGCTACGGTGGAAAAAATCGTGACCGCATTGACCGAAAGTCTCGCCTTCGTTATCAATCCGGCGAACAAGCCCGTCGTGCTGAAGAGCATGATGAAGAATTTGCGCTTGAATGACGCGGCGGCGGCGGAGGACGGCTACCAGGATCAATTGCTCACGCTCAAGCGCAAGCCTTATCCATCGCTCGAAGGCCTGCGCAACGCCCAGAGGCTGATGGCGCTGCAAAATCCCAAGATCGGCACGGTTAAACTCGATGACCTGGTCGATGCGCGCTTCGTCCGCAAGCTCGACGAAAGCGGCTTCATCGACCGGCTGTACAACGGTCAGCCAAGCCGATAGCTGCGGATGAGCATTTCCTCTGCTCGATTCATGGCGATTGGGTAGGCGCTTGGTATTCCAAAAGGCCGCGACGCCGGCGCAAAGTACCTTCGCGAATTCATTGAGGACGTAAAAGCTTCGGGGCTAGTTGCCCAGGCGATCGAGAAAGCCGGCATCCGGGGTGAATCGGTCGCGCCCATGCCCCCGGTCCAACCTTAACTGCTCCGTACATCACTTCCAGCGTGACGATGAATAACATGACGAGAGCTGCGATCACGATGCTCAGCGCAGGGGCGATCGAGCCAGGCCTGGTGATGGTCATTGATGCGTTCCGGCGTGAAACCGGTCGCGAAATAAAAGTCGCCTTTGCCACTGCGCCGACGATCGTCAAGCGGATCGGCGGCGGCGAGACGGTGGACGTGATCATTGCGCCGCCGACCGCGTTGGATGAGCTGGTCAAGGCCGGGAAGACCGCGCTAGTAGAGCGCGTGAGTGTCGGCCGGATCGGAGTGGGC
>CAZNES010000013.1:0-72299 GCA_964572145.1 uncultured Syntrophobacteraceae bacterium | reverse complement strand
GGTCATATTTTCCTGAATAATGCCGTAAAAGGGAAAATTTTACACTTTATGCCGCTCACGGGCGTATCGCATCGGACTGGAGAGAGATTCCCGGGCGAGCTAACGGCCTATGAGGCTTTTTCAGCAGCCTGCTAGTGTAGTGTCTCACGCTGTTGGCACCTTATCCTAAGTTCGACAGGCGAAACGGAGTCTGCCACCACGAAGGACACGAAGAGCACGAAGGAAGAGAAAATTATGCTTGGCGGCCTTTGCCCTTCGACTTAGCTGCTTAGGGTGGTGAGTTTATCGAACCACGCCTTTGCGCGAAACAATCCGAGACGAACCGGAGCGCCAAGCGCACCCTACGAAAACCTTCGTGTCCTTCGTGCCTTCGTGGTGAATCCTACTTTTCTCATTTTGGTTGCGGCTTTGCCGCGCTAAGCTCTTCGTGATGTATAGAGAAAGCTTGAGGGATAAGTGCCTTAATTTAAGAGGCACTACACTAGATGGATTGTTGTTTGGAGGAGGTTCTCTTTGCGAGCGTCAGTGACATCCCCGTCTTGCTTACGGAGATCCGGCGGCAATCTTTTCTTCTGGCGAGTTCCTCGATCAAATGGACCAGGGGCTGCTGTGCGCTCAGATATTCCCCTGGAGAAGCGGCGGCATGCAGCGCTTTGACCGCTTCCTCGCCCGCATAGACACGGAGAAGAAGCTCTTCATCGGAAACAGAAGATCCACCGAAGCGGCTCCGGATCTCTTTAAGGGACGGTTGAGGCGGTTCCCAACCCTGCCATACCCTTGCGCGAGGCCGGCTCAAAATTCTGTCCTTCACTCCGGGATCCATGAGCGCGGGCGCTTCCTCGCCCCATAGTCCCAGCGCGTACTGGATGACTTGATCGGTGACTTCCCTGTATCGCTCTCCGACGATCACGTTGATCGCCGCCTGGCTGACGACGAACTGCGACAGCGGCGTTACCATGATCGGATACCCGAACTCTGCCCGAACCCGGGCGGCTTCTTCGAGCGTCGCCGCAAGCTTGTGCTCCATCCCGACGAGGCGGAGCTGGTGGCGAAGATTGGAGATCACGCCGCCGGGCACCTGGTGGAGATATTGCGCGTGATCGTAGTCGAGGGGTTTCCCTATCGGAAGTCCGTCCCGTTCGGCGACGGCGGTGAAATGCTCTGTGACGGGCTTCGCCTCCTGTTCGTCGATAACAGGCGTGTAGTTCAAAGCCCGGAGGTTTTTGGCCACATTGAAAATGGAAGGTTGCGAGGAGCCGTTGGCGAGCGGCGGAACGGCGGTGTGCAACGTCCTGATGCCGAGTTTCACCGCCTCCAGATAGCACAACGGCGCCAGAGTGTTGTTGCAGTGCGCATGGAATTCCACCGGCACGTCGCCGGCGTTTTTCAGGATAACCGGAATCAGCGTCCGGACACGCTCGGGCGTAAGCAGACCGCCCACATCCTTGAAGCAGATCCGGTACGGCCGAATGGCCGCCGCCTCGCGCGCCTTTTCGGCGTAATAGTTATCGGTGTGACGCGGCGAGACGGAATAAATGAGATTCACGATCGTCTCCATTCCCGCGCTTCGGAGCTCTTTCAGCTCCTTTTTAAAACCCAGAAAATCGTTCCAGCAATTCGACGTCCGAGTCAGCGTAATGCCGTAGGAGACCACACGCTCGATCAAAAGCCTCATCACGGCGTGCGGCAGTTTTTCAAAAGCGCCGGAGCCGTGCATTCCGCCATGGTTGCGCAATCGGGTTCGGCGGAAGCGCTTGGTACCCTCGCGCAGCCACACCCACGGATTCTCTTTGTGCTCGCGCACGTATTTCTTGATCATGATCGAGACGAAAAACTCCATCGACTCGAACCCCACCCGATCCATCTGCTCGGCTATGGCGAGCATCGCCCCGGTCCTCATCCCCATCGCCCAGAGACTCTGCTGGCCGTCGCGGAGCGTGGTGTCGACGAAACGAACCTCGCTCATGGCATTACTTTGGAGCACTGGAGTATTGGAGTACTGGAGTGTTGGGGAGAGGAATCCATCACTCCTATTTCTTCAACAGTTTGCCCTGCCCCAACTCCTTCAAGATGGAATAATCCGTGAGCTTGCTCTTTTCTATAGACGACGCGCGCTTGTCGACGTAGGCAACCATTTTTATCAGGTTCTCGACGGCCGCGTCCGGCGCGACCAGATCGACGGTCGCGCGTATGCGCATCTGCTCGTAGGCAAAATCGAGCGTTTCCTTGTCGTCGATATGGATGGCGCGCCGTAGAACTTCCACCGAGCCTTCTTTATTCGTCGTCAGGTAGTAGGTCGCTTCCAGATATGCCTTGACGAACCTCACCCATTTAGGACGATTCGACTGTAGAGAAGAACTCTTCACGGTGATGGGGCCGTTCATGAACGGGATCTTCTTGCCCGTGACGAGAAAAAACCCCATCTGTTTCATTTTGAGCTCAAAGGCGAAATCGACCGGCGCCGCGTCGATGCCCCCTCTCATGAGAGCCGCCAGCCTTTCCTGAGAGCCGCCGAGTTGCAGCAAAGTAACGTCCTTCATCGAGTTGAGGCCGGCTTCCTCCAGCATGACACGAAGGATGAGCGACGATTTGCCTCCGAGTCGATTGATGCCGATTTTTTTTCCTTTCAACTGCGCCAGGTCGTCGATCTTTTCCCGCGTCATCATGGTGTATGAAACCAGATTGTCCCAACTTCCGAGCGAAACCACCGGCACACCCTGCAAGTTGGATTGCACCAGGCCGGTCGGCGCTCCGGAGGTAGCGTCGATGTCTCCCGAAATCAACGCCTGATAAGTCGTCGGCTCGCTGTTGATCCGAATAATTTCCGCCCTCAAGCCGTTCTTCTCAAAAAAGCCTTTCTCCTGTGCGATAAATACCGGAAAGGAAACCGTCGGAAACAACGGCACGCCGATGCGAACCTTCTCCTGGCCGATTGCCGCGTGCGGTGTGTAGACTTGAGCGAGCAGAATAAGGATCAAAAGAGCGCAGACTTTACCGCTTTTCATGGTTCCTCCTGCGGCCGGCTTTGAGAGCATCGTAGACCTTTTCCGCGGTGATGGGCAGCTCGAACAGACGCACGCCTGCGGCATCGGCCACCGCGTTAGCGATTGCTGCAGGAGGAGCGTTGTTGGCGAATTCTCCGATGGCCTTGGCCTCATAAGGCGCGAGGCCGCCCCCGGAGCGCACGAGCACGGTCCGCAGCTCGGGAATGTCGGCGGCCGTCGGGAGCTTATAGTCACCGAGGCTCGCATTGATGACCTGGCCGCCGTCGAGGACCAGCTCCTCCATAAGGGCTTGGCCGCAGCCCATGATCGCGCCGCCGTCGATCTGGCCTTGGTGGGTGACGGGGTTGATGATCGTGCCCACGTCGTGCGCGGTGACGAGGCGATGTAACCGCACCTTGCCCGTCTCGTGATCGACTTCGACCTCGGCGATCTGCGCGCAGGTGTAGGTCACGTCGTCGGGCGGCGGCAGATCCTCATGAACGGTGACGGTCGCGCCCGGCCCGGCGCGGGCCACTGCTCTTCTCAAACTCACTTGCTGGTTGGGATCTTGCCGCAGGCGGAACTTGCCGTCACGGAACTCGAGCTCGTCCGGCGCGCACTCCAACATGCGCGCGGCATGAGTCGATAGCTGCTCCCGCAGCTCGCCGCACGCCCGCACCACGGCGCGGCCCGCGACAAAAGTCACCCGGCTCGCCCGCGCGCCGCTGTCGCGGGGCGCAATGTCGGTATCGCCGACGACTACGCGCACCTGTTCCACGGGAACTCCCATCTCCTCGGCGACAAGTTGTCGCAAGATCGTGTGCGTGCCCGCGCCCTGGTCGACGGTCGGGCTCACCACCGTGAACGTGGCGTCGGGCTCGGCGGTAAGTATGATCCCCGTGTCGCCGCCGCTGATGTGACGTCCGAACAGAGCGATGCCGCGGCCGAAATGGGAATTCGGTTTGGGCTTATTCCACGCGGCAGCGTCCAGGGCCGCCTGAAGGACCTCGCGAAATCGCACGCTACGCACGCGCTGGCCCACGGCGTCCTCTTCGCCGTCGCGGATCAAATTGTTCAAGCGAAATTCCGCCGGGTCCATGCGTAGCTCTTTGGCGATGATATCCGTGTGGGACTCCAGCGCGAAGAACGTCGCCACGGAGCCGGGGCTGCGATAATACCCGCCGGGAACCGTGTTCGTGTAGACCTGAAGAAATTCGCAGACAGCATTCTCGACGCGGTACGGCCCGCCGGCGTAATGCCACGTGGCCAGAGAGGCGTTGGACTTGAGCGCCCCGTAGGCGCCGCTCGCGTGGATCGCGCGCAGAGTGCGGGCGACGATGCGGCCGTCGCGCTTTACTCCACTGCGCACGGTGATCACCGTCGGATGCGCCGGGTTGCTCGCCGTCAACTCCTCGGCATAGGTCATGACGATCTTCACCGGCCGGCCCGCTTGTCGCGCCAGGAAGTACGCGACGGGCAGATCGAAGGCGTCTCCCTTGCCGCCGAATTCTCCGCCCACGTTGACGACGTTGACGCGGATGCGCTCTTCACCGACGCCGATCGCCTTGGCCAACTGAGTGCGGATGCCGAAGGGATTTTTTGCCGAGACCCATACCTGGATCCGGCCGTCGGAGTCGATGGCGACAACGCCGGCGTGAGGCTCGATGTATCCCTGGTGCCGGGCCGGGATGCGAAAGGTATGCTCCAAAACCAGATCGGCCTCGCGAAAGCCCCGCTCGACGTCGCCTTTGCGCCAGGAGAGGCGGGTAAGCCCGTTGTGCACGTCCAATGCCAGCCGTTCTTTGGGAGCGCCGTCATAACTTGCGACATCTTCGTGGATGCGCGGCGCCTTTGAGTCCATCGCCTCCAGCGGGTCGAAGATCGCTTGCAGCTGTTCGTACTCGACGTGGATGAGATCCAAGGCCGCTTCGGCGGCTTCGAGCGTATCGGCGGCCACAGCGGCGACTCTATCGCCGATATAGCGCACCACATCCCAGCAGAGGACCGGCATATCGCGGATCATCTTGCCCACGAACCGACCCGGGATCTCCGGACCGGTGACGACCGCTTTTACCCCCCGCACTTGGCGGGCTTTCGCGGCGTCGATGCGGCGGATGCGAGCGTGCGGATATGGGCTGCGGAGAATTTTTCCCCAGAGCAATCCGGGGAGCTTGACGTCGGCGGCGTAAAGGGTCCGGCCGCTGACTTTGTCGGCGCCTTCCGCCCGCGGAACCGCAGCGCCGACTATCCTGAGTTCAGCCATGATGTTTCATCTCGGTAATACAGCATAGAGCCGTCCGTCAAGAGGATAATGGTTCGCTGGAACGTTGACATATGCGCCGAGCAGAGGTATGGCAAAGATCGTAATGGCGCGACCGGGAAAACAAGAGCAGTCTTTCGATTTCGTCGAGGCATCTCTCAACTATCTCGTCGACACCGGAGATAAGCCGGTGAGCCAGTCAAACGCACCCGGCACGACCCCCGTACAGCACACGGGCAAGTACGAGGAACGACCAGCGACCATCCACAACGGCCGGCTTATTCGCGATCGTCTCTCACTCGAGCGGGAAGGATTCACCTTTATCAATCACGAAACGAAGGTCTCCGATTTCTACGATGAAGGACAGGTCCGCTCGGTCTACTATCCGGAAATGGAGCGGCTGATCAAGGATGTGTCCGGCGCGTCGAGAGTTCTGATCTTCGACCACACTCTGCGAGCCGAGGACGACGCGACGCGCGAAGAAAAGAAAGTCCGCGAGCCGGTCCGGCGGGTGCACAACGACTACACCGAGTGGTCCGGCCCGCAGCGCGTGCGCGATTTGTTGCCGGCCGAGGCGGAGACGCTGCTCCAGCGGCGGTTTGCGGTCATTCAAACGTGGCGCCCGATTCGCAAGCCGGTGGAGAGCGCGCCGGTCGCGATTGCCGACGCGCGGAGCCTGCCGATGAAGGATCTGATCGCGACCGAGCGGAAATATCCCGATCGCGTCGGCGAGATTTACCACATCACCTACAACCCCGATCACCGGTGGTTTTATTTTCCGCACATGCAGAGAAACGAGGCGATTGTCTTCAAGACTTACGATTCCGCGAAGGACGGCCGCGCGCGCTGGACGGCGCACGCCTCTTTCGACGACCCGACCAGCCCGCCCGATGCGCCGCCGCGCGAAAGCATAGAAATTCGCGCGTTGGCGTTCTTCTAGTTAATGGACAACATCCTCGAACGACTCCTTACTCTCGTCGACAAGGGCACCGTCGAGCATCGCTGCGCGGCGCTGCTGGTGTTGACCGCTCTCAAGGTGGAAAACGCCCAGATCGTTAAAGCTGTCGCCGCAATCTTGGCTCAGCCCAATCCAGTGTTGAAAGACTTTGCCCTCCGATACTTTGAGGACGTCCAACCCAAGGCTGCCGCTTCACTTATGTCTCGATTTCTCGACGACCCCGAGAAAGAGATACAAGAGCGCACGGTTCGGTTGCTGAGCCGGGCCGGCGAGACGGCGCTGCAACCGCTGCTTCAATCTGTGCCGGCCGCATCGCGCGCGTGGCAATTGAACGCGGCGCGGGTTCTGTGCGCGATTCGCGGGAAAGCGGCCTTGAAGGCGTTGCTGCATATGCTCGCCGCCGGGACCGACGAATTCAACAAAACCATTTGTGACTTGATGACGCCCTGGGTCCGTGAGATGGAGACGAAAGAACAGGAGCTGCTCTACGGTGAAGTCGAGAAATTCGCGGCGAAGCTCGACGCGAAGCAGCAGCGGCCCGCGGTGATCTCTGCGCTTCGCCTGATGGGACAGATCGGCCGTCCGCAGGCTCGCAAAGGGCTCTTTGGTTTTGTCGGGCGCGAGCATCATCCGGCTCTCCGCTCTCATGCTCTCGCCGCTTTATTCCATTGCCTGGGGAAAGAAGATTTACGCAAGGACGAGTACGCGAAGCTTTTCTCTGTGCTCGAAGAAACGGAATTCTCCGAAGTTTCGCGTCTGGCGCTGGAATTGCTCGACGCGCACGATCTTCCGGAAGACTCCCGCGTAACGCTGTCGCGCCTGATGGGAAGTCCACATGGCGCCGTGCAGCAATTCGCGCTGCGCAAGATGGGGGATGTCGGCACGCCGGCGACGGTGCGCACGCTGATCGACCAGCTAGGCGATCCCGATTACCGGCGGCGCGACATCGCCGCTTACTCTTTGCACAAGATTCCGGATGCGCGTACGGCGTTGATCAAAGAGCTGCTGGCGTGCGCAGACCCAAGCAAGGCGTGGAGCATCGCCGAGCTGTTGCTTACGTACGAGGGAAAATGGCGGCAGGATAATCTGGATGCACTCTGGAAACGGCTGCAAGCGGCGATTACAGCCGAAGACCGGATTCAGAATTCCTTCATGCACGTGCTCAAGAAAGCGGACGCGGATTACGTGTACCAGCGTCTTGCAACCGAAGGCACGAAATTCTACCAAGCCAAAAAGTATAAAGAAGCCGTCCCCTTCTTAACGCCGCTGAAAGAATTCGCCGAATTCAAGCCCGAGCACAAATTTCTGCTTGCCCTCGCGCAGTTGAAGGCGCATCCGCAACGGCCGCAGCCAGCCGTCGAGTTGCTCATCGACGTCTATCGAAACTCGGCCTTCCCTCTTCTCGAATCGCTCAAGAAAGAAAAAAAGCTCGAACCCGAAGATATTTTTTCTCTCGGCTTTACCTTCGCCGAACGTCCCGGCGCCGAGCGCGACCTCGGAAAGGGATTGCTGGAGCACGTCGCGGTCAAAGTTCCGCGGACCAAGATCGGCAAGAGCGCGAAGAACAAGCTGAAGCTGCTGAAGGGTTAATGATCACCGCGGGATGATCTGAGGGGGAGATTTAGAGATCGTCGAGAGGGTTGCTTGGCTTTCTCGTCCATCGCTTCACGCACAAGGAAATCAAGCCGTCCCGCTTCCGAGTCAGCCTCGATCTCCCTATCCCAGCTCTCCCAGTCTTTTTCATTCATTCGCCACGCCACCAGCGGTTAAAATCGCGCGCTCCGTGAATAAAACCGAGCACGGTTACACGGGAGGCGGCGACGTGATACAAAAGCCGGTAGTTATACACGAAAATCTCACGCACTGTGAAATCATCGAGCTCGGGTACTAGACGGCCCCGTTCACTTAAGGTTCCCAGCGATTCGGCCGCATCCAACGCACGTTCGATAAGGTCCAGTGCTGTCTCAAGGGAATCCTGTGCGACATACGCCGCCGCTTCGTCGAGAGCATCGCGCGCCCGTTGCGTCCAGATTACTTCTCGACGCCGCGTTGCCATTTCCTGCGAAGCTGTTCCGCCACTGCCGCATGCGTCATTGTTCGACCAGCTTCGGCGTCGGCACGGCCCTTGGCGACTTCGTGCAGCACGTAGAGGTGGTACAAAACTTCATCGAGGCTGCAATTGTCCGGGAGCCGATCCAGGAGGGCTCGCACGGTCTCTTTGGCTTCCATGAGTTTCTCCTGCGGCCAATCCTACACGATCAGCGCGTTCTCTTCCACCTCTTCGCTTCAGCTTCGCCGAGCGTTCCGGAGAAGAGCGCAGCCTGGGAAAAAATTTGTTAGAACACCTCCCAACCGCGTCCCACGGACGAAGATCGGCAAGAGCGCCAAGCATAAATTGAAGCTGCTGAAGTGGTGGGGTGACGAATAGCTTGCTCGGTTCACGTGGTGGCGCTTTGGTCATATTTCAAGCGAATCGATTTGTTTAGAGAACTTGCTTAGTTGCTCCTTGGTTGCCGCCCTTAGCCCTTTTGATCGCGAGCGAAAAAACCTCTCAAATTCTAGATGTCGGCGACGATAGCCGAAGAAGGATGCTTCATCCAGATAGCCGTCGTTGGTCTGCCGATGTGTGAAATAATATCGTCGAATACCCCTCAAAACGATCCTTGCGGCGCGATATAAGGGGTTCAGCTCTCTTGTATGCTGCGAGTAGCGTTCATGGGCAAAGACAAACTTCTTCCGGAACGCTCGGCGACTCAAGACATTTCCTAACTGAGTCCACAGATAGTTTGCAGCAAGCCATCGTCCGCGGCCCTTAACATTGTCTCCTCTTGCCTCGTATCGGCAAACCGCGCTCAAATGATACGCTGCTAAATACTCTGACACATCACGACCAGGCGAAAATATTTTCGGATACACGTCTGCTTCGAAAAGAGTTTCTTTTCCTGAACGCACATAGAACGGGTCCAGTTCGGTTGCTGCAGTTGCCTGGGCAAGCTCTTCTTTTTTTACGAGGTAACGAGGTCTGATAACTGCCGCCGCCCTTGCCTCGCCTTTTGCGGCACGTTTCCGGATGTAAAGGATTCCTAGCTTTCGCAGCTCTCGTTCAATACGAATTTGCTCAGGGTCATTAGATTTTAGGTCAGAAGGGCGGATTACGTTCTGCCAATTCGTCGCGGCGACAATTTCACTGACCAAATCACTAAATCTGTCAAAGTCCACTTCTTGCTGCCGGGGAATTGCAATCACCTTCACTAACAATTCAGCCTCTCTATTCCCATAGAGGCTCAACATATTTGAGGTCTGTTGCCCGTTGATTATTTGCGGATTCGTAACTTGAAGGCGCTTACGTCTAGCAGTTCCACTCTCCCTAGCTTTGTCGCAGATGACGGTGACGCCGTTGTTAAAATACCAAAAATTGTGAGGTTTTTCCCTTAACGTATCCGCAATGGAGCGATTGACCTCGGACCCCTTACCGAGAAAGCCGCGAATATTTCGCGCGAAAAGTCGCCGACCAGTAGCTTTTAGGAGATCGCCTATATTCTTACCGTTCATCGTAAAAACGTAAGAGTCTATGTCATTTTGATCGTCGCGGCGACTAAGAATAGTTCCACCCTCGATGTCGAGCTCAAGCGAAGGAACACCGGGGGCGGCATCGGAGATATAATCATCGATGATTCTTTGAATTTCTCGCCCGTGTAGCGGAAAAAACCTGACCTGGTTATTGACACAGGCTATATCCTCGGCATCCCGGACAATAGCGCGCGATATTGATCCTGTGGTTACAAAATATAGATTGAGAACGTACCCTTTATTGCGGACGAGTCGTCGGGCTTCCTTTAGTTTTCCGCGAACCGAAACGTCAGTGCTTTCAGCGAATTTGGTTAATTTGTCTTCATCCTGGGTTAAAAGACGTCCGAATGACGCAAGGAGGAGAACGTCCTGAATTGCTTCAGGCTTACCGACGTTCTTCGTCCGGTATTTTCCCTGGATGATACTTACCTGCCTTGCCGCGTGATCAAAATAAATTGCATCGACGCCCTTTTCGTTTCCGCGCCGCGTAAGGCAATTTCGCGACTCACTCTCGTTTTCAACGAGATGGCTCCTCACGAACCACAAGACAAAAGCCTCGTCAGGTTGGATACCTTCCGCGTGTTGAAGCTCGGTAACTAAATCTTTGAGTTCGGCGATAGGATTTGCTGTGATTTTGTTAGCCATACGTCTCGCTCCTCCCAATCTATTTGGCTCTTGTAAACCGGCAACTGACACAAATCAAGGCAAAATGTTCCGAGAGACGAACATACAACTCAGCGTTTTAAACCGATATTCCAGTCGTCTACTGCATAGCGCCCTTTCCGCAAACACTCGCCGGCAGAATTCGAAAGGCGCACACAACGGATTTGGCCGCGGGCTTCGAGGGGCTTGACAACTTCCACCTCGCCGCGTTACACGCCACATATTCCGTATGAAACTCATCCGCGACTGTTTCGGCCGGGACGTTCGGCTTACCGATGAGCGACTCGCGCATATCTTGGAGCACGAGGAGATGGCCGGAATGGGAAACGAGATCGAGCGGGCGCTGCAAGCGCCTGCGGAGGTGCACGTGTCGCGCTCTGATGAGAACGTGAAGCTCTTCTACGAGTTCTGCGCGGAAACGCGCGTTGGTGGGAAATGGCTGTGCCTCGTGGTAAAGTACCTGCCTGACGATGCTTTCGTGGTCACGGCGTACTTAACCGACACGATAAAAGCAGGAGAAACCGTATGGCCGAAAAAGTAAAGGTCTGGTTCGACCCTGAGGGAGATTTCCTGGAGGTGCAGTTCAGCGACGCGCCCGGATATATGCGCGAGACGGCACATGACGCTCTCATGGAGCGTGTGGACGAGCACGGGCATGTCGTTGGGTTCAGCATCCTGGGCGTCAGCCGTTTTCGCAAGGAACGACCGTTCGAGGCCGAGTTGGCGACCGGCAAATAACCCCGAACCCATAGACCCAGCCTGCGTTCCGCGAGGCAACTCGTCTCACGTCCGATCTCTGAACGGAAGCCCCCTTAACATGGCTGTTCCTCGATATCGTCTTCGGAGGTTTTACCCATGGCACAACAGAAACCACGCATCACATTCGGCTCTCCGGCCGAGCCGCGGAATCAAGCGCTCGTTGACGGCTTGGTTCGGATCGACGGCTATGAGATCGAGCACATCGGCAAGTATTCGCCCGGCGAGTTTCACTACCGTTTCGTTCAAGGCGAATATGACCTCTGCGAGATGTCCACGGCCACGTTTATGCGGGCAAAGGAGAAGGGCAAACGCTTCGTCGCTCTGCCGGTCTTTTTCCAGCGCGGGCCGCGCCAGCGGAATATTTTCTACTGCGAAGGCAAACTGAAGCATCCGAGCGAACTGAAAGGGAAGAAGGTCGGCGCGTTCCGCTACGGCGCGACCGCCGTCGCTTGGGCGCGCGGATTCCTGCTCGACGAATACAACATTAAAACGACCGACGTGGGCTGGTTCGTCTCGGGACGCGAGGTTTTCATCGGCAACGAGTTGCCCGTGAAAGTCGAAAGGCTCGATCCCCCGCCGCCTTTCGGGCAGGAGAAAGCTCAGCTCGCGGAGTTGGTCAGCAAGGGAATTCTCGGCGCCGCGCTGGTTCCCGGAGACTCCGGCTACCTAGGGCTTTTCGGCGGCGGGTCCGTTCCAAACGAGATGGGGAAATTTCCCGGCGTGAAGCCGCTCTTCGAAGACGCGGAAGAGATCGTCCGGTGGGTGAAGCGCACAAGAATCTATCCGATCATTCATCTGATGACGATGAAACAGGAAACGGCGGAGAAATATCCCGATCTTCCGGCGAATTTGATCGAAGCTTTTCGGGAGTCGGCCAAGCTGGCGACCAAATATTTTACCCCCGAACAGGCCGCCGGATACGCGAAGGAGCGTGAGGTCCTGGGAGAGGACCCCTACGCTTACGTTCTAGGAGAGACGGAGAAGAGAACAATGCGCGCGCTGAACCGCTACCAGATCGAACAGGGACTGATGAAACAGGAGCTGCCGCTGGAGAGCCTCTTCGTGCGCGAAGCTTTCATCTAAGACGCGAGTTTACCTTCGACCGGCGGCGGGCTGCGGGGCGCTTGCGAGCTGAGCCGGGCCGACGTGCATGTCATGCCGCACGCCCAGGCGCCGGCCAAAGTATCTCACGATCAGAGCTCCCGCCACGGTAAAGGCAATGATGAAGATGCTGATGATGCTCGCCGCCTCGCGATTGCTGACGGCGATCGACGACAGCTCGAGGGCCATGAGCGACAGCGTCATGGTGTCGCGCGAGGCAAGCAAGATAATGCTGCTCGTCGCGCCGGCGGCGCTGACGAAGCTCAGGACCGCCAGGAGCATCATAGTGGGCATCAGCAGCGGCAGCCAAATACAAAAATAAGTCCTGAGCCACCCGGCGCCGGACACGCGCGCGGCTTCCTCCATGTCCGCGCCGACCTGGACGAGCACGCCTTTCATAATGTTCACTCCCGTTGTTTTTCCCTGGAGGACGACGACGATAATCAGCGCCCATATGGTGCCGAAAAGAAAGTTGAGCGCCGGCGTGCCGACGAACAGCCACAGGAGCCCGAGTCCGGCGAGGATGCCGGGAACGGCGCCGGAACACCAGACCATCAGGTCGAGCGCGCCTCGGCCCGGCAAGCGCGTGCGCACCAGAATATAAGCGATGACTGAGAACAGCAGCGGGCTGACAATGGCGGCGGTGGCGGCGAGAACCAGCGTGGTGCGCAGCGCCTTCAGGAAAACGGGATCATTCAACACGAACTTCCAGTGATCCAACGTGAAGCCGAGCATGAAGTAGCCGATTCTGGTCATAAAACTGCCGAGCACAAGCGTGAGCAGCGGTCCAACCGTCAGCAGCGCCAGAAGAAACGCGATCAGGCCGAAGGCGACGTAGTTCCACCTTCCGAGATCGATGAGGCCGGGCCGGAAGCTGCCGGTGATGGTCGTGTAGCGGCGGCGCTCCAGAATCCAGCGCTGCAGGGGAATGATGAGCGCGATCATCAGCAGCGTAATGCTCGCCAGCACGGTCGCCTCGCCATAGTTTGGAATCGGGTCCCGTATCAACGCAAAAATCTTCGTCGAGTAGACATAGAAGCCGAACGGCACTCCCAGCAGGTACTCGGTCTCGAAAGACTGGAATACGCGCAGGAGCTGAAGAGCGATGACGAGAATCATCGGCGAGATCATCAGCGGAAGCGTGACTTTGAACAGCGTCCTCAAGGTGCTCGCTCCGCCGACCCGCGCGGCCTCTTCCAGAGCGGCGTCCATGTTGCGGAAGGCCGGCGTCAGCAGCATTACTTTGAGCGCGATGCCGTGCCCCATCAGGTTCGCCCAGACGATCCCCGGAACGCTGAAGATGTTGAAAGGGCCCTGATCGAGGAGGAAAAACTTTTTTAGCGCGACGTTGATCAATCCGAGGTCCGGGTCCAGCAGCGTGATCCATGCGATGGTGGTGGGTAGAGCGGGCACCATGTAAGAGATCCAGAACATGAACTCCAGGGTATGACTGAACGGAATTTTGGTGCGCGCCAGCATCCAGGCGATAGCGACTCCGATGGGGAAGCTCCCGGCCACGGTCAATGACCAGACGAGGAGCGAGTTGCCCAGGGAGCGCAGCAGACCCGGCCGCAGGAACGCGCTCTGCCAGTGGCGCAGCCCCCAGGTCCGAGGCTCGACAAACCAGTCGGTCGCCGCGTTGAAGCTGTTGATGAGCAGAAGCAGGATCGGCCAGATGAGAAAGTAGCCGAGCGACAGCAGCAAGACCGCCATGATGAAATGGCCGGCGCTGGGGCGCGCTAGCGCGACGGGCCTGACGATGGGGAACTGTTCTATAGCAGGCGACTCTTCCATAACTTACGTTCGTGCCCGTGACACGTGATCGTGCTCGCTTACGAACACGAACCGCGAACACGAATCATGATTACCGCTGCCGCGACTCCCACAGCTTCAAAATCCATTTTTGCGCCTCTTCCTGGCGCGCGCCGAATTTGGGGTCGGCGTCCGGGAACGCGTATTCCACGCCCGGAGCGCGCCGCTGTTCCGGCACCACCTCGCCGAACGGAACGTCATTGCGCAGCGATGACCGGTCGATGTTCGGGACCAGGGTGTGCGTCAGCGTCTGCCCCTCCTTCGATAGGAACCAGTTCGCGAAGAGCTTTGCCGCGTTCGGATGCGGCGCGTTGGCAAACGCCGAAATGCAGCAGCCGGAGCCGCCGGCCCGGATCACGCCGGCTAGCTTGGGAAAAAATATCTGCTTGATGGGCAGTCCTTTTTGCGCCAGCGTGATCAGGTCCTCGCTGCCGGTGGCGACGGCCTGGAGCGGAAATCTTCCTCCCGTGAGCCACGTCTCCAAGATCCGCCGATCATCCGTGAACGTAATTCCCGCGTCGAGAAGATAAGTCCGCACCCATTCCTGCCCCCGGTCGGGCTCGAAGTAGCTGTCGATCATCTGGCGCAATCCGGACGGGTCGCCCATCCCTTGGGCCGCGATCTTGCCTTTCCAGCGCGGGCCGAAGAAATCCGTCTGCTTTTTGATCGTCGCTATTTCCGCTTCCTTGATCTTGTCGGTGTTGTACCAGGATTCATACTGATCCTCCTTGGACACGTGGTAGATGAAGACATAGCTCGATGATTTGTCGGCGTACCAATGTCGCCCGAGGTGCCAGGCGGATTTATCCAGCACGTCGGGATGGATGAGCAAGGGAGCGAACGGCACCAGCGATTGCGAGGGAACCAGTCTCTGTTGGCTCTCACGGGAACTGATCAAAGCGACGTCCATCGTATATTTCCCGGCCTTCCGCTCCGCCAGCACCCGGTTTACGGTGTCGGTCGCACTGCCCGTGGAGACCTCGACTTTTACCCCGAACTTTTTCTGGAAGACATCGACCACGGGCCGATACTGGCGCGAAGGCGCGCCGCCGGAAGCAACTGCAACGGTTCCCTCTTGCTTCGCAGCGGCGATGAGCTTAGACCATTCCTCTTCGAAGTTTGCTTGCGTCGTCGGTGAAGCGCCGTAGGCCGCGGGCGAGAGAAAAAAAGATATTCCTAAAGTCGCCAGTAAAATTCCTGCGATCATGCCGGATTCCTCCTTGCTAGCCGCCCTCTTCCCCATGCGACCAGTCGGACGCCCAGGCGCTATGACCGTCGGGCTGCGGCTTTAGCCAGACTTTGCTGCCTTCCTCCACGGGACTGCGGCGCTCTCCATAAATCACGATAACTCCTTGTCCATCGACCTCAACCTGGTATTCGATTCGTTCTCCGATGAACAGCGCCGCCTGCGCCGTGCCGCCGATCATTCCTGACGGCACCTGAGACCCCAGAGCCGGAAGGATTTGCACATCCTCGGGCCGGACCGCGATATAAACCGAGTCGCCGTTTTTGATCCCGCCCGGGTTGTAGGTGCGCCCAAAAACGACGCAGTCCGGCGCGCCTTCGAGCGCGATGGCCATCTGCCCGGAGGGGTTGCTGGTCTCGACTTTGCCCTTGAACAACAACGTCCTGCCGACGAAGTCGCGCACGAATTCGTTGATCGGTTTTTCGTACAGCAACCGCGGGCTGCCTTGTTGCTGCACGACGCCGAAGTTCATCAGCGCGATGCGATTCGAGAGGCTCAGCGCCTCGATCTGATCGTGCGTGACGAACAGCACCGCGATGTTCAGCCGCTTTTGCAAAAGCTTCACCTCAATCCGCATATGCTCGCGCAGCTTGGCATCCAGGTTGCTGAACGGCTCATCCAGCAGCAAGACCCGAGGCTCGGTCGCCAGCGCCCGCGCGAACGCCACGCGCTGCTGCTGTCCGCCGCTGAGCAGAGGCCCGGGCCGGTCCTCATATCCGGCCATGCCGACCAGCTCCAGCGCGCGCTGCACACGCTCCTTGATTTCCCGCCGTGGAAACCTGTGGGCCTTGAGCGGGAAGGCGACGTTCTCTGCCACTGTCATGTGCGGCCAGATGGCGTAAGACTGGAACACCATACCCACGTTGCGCTTGTCGGGTGGGAGGAACAATCGGCGCGAGGTCATAACAACGGCGCGTTCGCCAAAGAAAATGTCGCCGGCGTCGGGCGTCTCCAGGCCGGCGACCATGCGCAAAGTGGTGGTCTTGCCGCAGCCGCTCGGACCTAACAACGTCACGATCTCCCCGTCGCACACATCCAGAGAGAGGCCTTGGACCGCCGGCCGCGCGCTTCCGGGATAGGTCTTCCACAGCCCCTCGAGCCGCATAGCGGCCTTGGCCTTGCGGGCGCTCTCTTCTGTAGTTGCGCGAGCAGCTCGCTCCTCGGCGACATTTATGGTCGACCGCATCGTGTGATCCGTCTTCTGAGTCGAATCCTGCACTGGACTGAGCGGGGCCGGGAGCTACACCCCCGGGAGCGCGGCCGCCTCCGGATGGAAGAAGCTCTGGTAATCGATCCGGCTCGGGGACAATCCCTGCTCATGCGCAAATTGCGTGATCGCGTCGAGCGTGCGCCGGTTGTTCGCAATGTTGTAGGCCCAGTAGTTCTCGCCCATCAATTCGCGCTGCTCGTTTACCGCGGCCGCGGCCCATGAATAGACGATGATCTGCGGATCGGGCCCCTCGATGCGGTTGAAGGCTTCGTCGCGCGAGCGGCGAAAGGTCTGGAGCAGAGCCACCGGCAGGCTCGGATGTCGCTCGACGAACTCCTGTTTCAGTGTGACGATATGACTCGTGGGAAAAATGGCCGTTTTTTTGAAATAGGTCTGCTCCTCCGTCCTGTAGTCGCGGAAGAGACGGCGCGTCCGCGGGTCCCGATTCGAAATCGACGGCAGCACGTTGGGCCCGATGACTGCGTCGAGCGCCCCGTCCACCAACAATCCATCCAACACGGCGTCCGCGTCGCCGCGACCGTCGAGTTTTTCGATGCGAATCCCCTCGGCTACACCCCCGCTTTTGACGCGTACCGCGAGCCAGTTGATGCGTGTGAGATCGACGCCGTAGTAATGCTGCAGCGCGCCCCGCGCCCACACGCCGGCGGTGTTGTCCCACTGCATGATACCTACGCGCCTGCCTTCCAAGTCTCGCGGTGACTCAATCCCGGCCTCGCTGTTGATGAAGATGTAGGATAAACGAAATTTGCGGTTCGAGAAGGCCGGTATGGAAATGTGCGGGAGAC
This sequence comes from uncultured Syntrophobacteraceae bacterium, assembly GCA_964572145.1. Lineage (GTDB taxonomy): Bacteria > Desulfobacterota > Binatia > UBA9968 > UBA9968 > JAJPJQ01. The sequence continues at coordinate 54,930 of CAZNES010000013.1, read as the reverse complement.
CTGTCGCGTAGGCGCGAATGCGCGCCGCGAAGCCGCAGTCCCAGGCATCGGCCTGGTCTTCTGAACTAACGAACTCGAAGTCGAAGCCGTCGATTTTAACCGCCCCGTCGGTTATCGGGATGTTGGTGTCGATAGTGGGCTCGCGGAAATAAAAGCGGAGCTTGGGGTTGGCCATAGTGGTTTCCGCTAAGGCGCCGCCTCTTCTTTCATGTAGAAGCCGAGCTTCTTCATGGCCGGCCAATCGTCGATCGAGAAGAGAATCGAGTCACCGTTGTTTGTGTTCTCATGGTGGTGCCACTTCCACGCCGGCACCGCGAAGATGTCCCCACGATGCCATTCCAACCGCTCGCCTTCGATGACGATGGCGCCTTCGCCTTCGAACGCGAAGTAAAAGGCGGTGCTGTTGTGCCGGTGCGCCAGAGTTTTTTGCCGCGGTGACAACAGCTGCGCCTGCCAGGCGATCGTCGGCAGCGTCGGTCCGCCATTGACCGGGCCGGCCAACATGATCGGGATCCCTTCGTACGGATCGCCCTCGCCGGCCTCTCTCATCGCCGCGAGCGCCGCCTGCGTCTCGGCCCACGGATAGCGCATCGGCGGGAATGGGAACGGCGTCTCGCCGGATGTGGGGCGGGCATGGCCGCGAGTTCTCGGCCCATGTCCCGCAGGTTTTTTTATTTCCTGGTACGGCGCGTCTTTCGGCAGCCGCTCGTTGATGTTCACGCCCTGATTGTAGCCGTTGTCGTAGCCGTCGACCCAGATCGCCGGCGTCGTACCCTGGTTCCAGTGATCGTGGAAGGTCCAGGCCGGGTTGGTGACGACGTCCCCTCGCTCCATCGGATACGACTCGTACTCGCACACGAATACCGCTTCCTTTGGCGCTTCACAGACGAGCCGCGTCTCGTTGCGCAGGTTGCGGTGCGCCTGGGTCCGCTCGCCCGGCATGAGGATCTGGGCGTTCATCCAGATGGGAAAGCTGCGCGCTTCGATGCCGACGACCGAGCGCATCCCCGTCATTCCGTTCGGGCCGACGGTCACGATCTTGCCTGATTGCATCAGGCCCTTATAAATCCCCTCCCATTTCCAGTGGGCGGCGGTGTTGCCTGTGCGAGGCGCCGCGCGTCCCTCGCGTCTGAGCCCGGCGCCGACGAGATGGTGCTCGGCAAGAAACCGCTCGAGCTCTTCGTGCGTTGTGCCTACGCTGATCACTGCCAGCCGTCCAGATGGAAATATTTTACCGCGTTCCCGACCAGCATGGCGCGCCTCTCGTTTTCCGGCACGCCGGCGAAGTCCTGTTCCATGACCTTGACCGAATTCGGCCACTCGCTTGCCGCATGGGCAAAGTCGGTGCCCCACATGAGTTTATCCAAACCGATGCAGTCGCGCCGCCGGACGCCAACCGGGTCGTGCAGGAACCCCCAGTAGTTACGCTCCTTGATGTACTCGCTCGGTTTGCGCTCGATATATTTTAGCCCCCAGTTTTCGTTGATCATGGGCATGTAGCGCTTGTAGTGATCGTCGAGCTGCCAGAGACCGTACTCCAACCACCCGATCATCGTCTCCGCCCAGTACATCTCGAGGGTCGGGAACCGATCCCATACTCCGCCGAACGCCATCTGCGTTGCGCCTATCATGGCATCGTTGGTAAAGCGGAAGAAATAGCCCATCGGTTCTCGCTGGTGCACGTCGGGACCGGGCTCCTGGTCGTATTTGAACGCCGGTTCTCCCTTCCCCGAACCCATGTTGCCGTTGCTATGATTCGTCAGCGGCATGCGTAGGTCTATCGCCGCGGCCCAGAACTTATCGTCCTCGGGCGTCGGATATCCTCGGCCGCTGGGAAATTTTTCCAACTTCACACCCTTCAAACCGAGCTTGGCGCAGCGCTCGAGTTCCTTCAGCGCGTCGTTCAGTCCGGTCATCGGGATCGTGCCGATTGGAATCAGGCGGTCCGGCGCCGCGGCCATGTACTCCTCGGCGAGGAACTCGTTATAGGCGCGGATCAAGTCCAGATAGAGACCGTCGTCCTTGGCCTGCCGCAGCACGGACGAGATCTGGGAGAATAGAATTTCCGCGTCGATTCCGTCCTGGTCTTGCTCGCGCAAGCGCTGCTCGGGGGGGCCGGTGCCGGCGCTGTTTTCAAAGGTCGGCACTTGTGTGGCGAGGTCCTTGTGGGCGACGCGGACGCTGCGGGTGATGCCGATCGTGTTGGGCTTGCCGCCATCGACCACGACGGCGTCGGAGCCGTTCGGCATTTTTACCCGCTTCGGCGCGCGATCTCTCCATTTCGCTGCAACCCGATCTCTCCAAACGTCCGGGTTGAAATCGATGTGTCCATCCGCGGAGATGACTTTATACTGACGTGGCATAATCGATTCCTCTAACGATTTCCGATTTTAGATTTTGGATTTGGGATTAATCGAAAATCGGCTCCGCCACAAAGATTGGGCGGATCCGCCTATGGCGGAAATCCAAAATCCAAAATGGTTACACCGCCACTTTCTTTTTCTGGCCGGAAGCGGCCGGTGTCAGCGCGCTCAACTCATCGAGGATGCGCTTCATGTTCTCTTCGTACAGCTTATGATGTTCCGCGCTGAGCGGCTTGGTCGGCCACCTGGGATACTCTTTCACCGCCAGTCCTCTCAGGCGCAAGCCTTCCAGCGTGATGCGCCTGCCGTACGATCGGAGCGGCGCCAGGCGCTCGCCATGCTCCAAGAGCAGAACCTGTATTTTCTGCGCGCGATCAAGGTCCTTCGCCCAGACCGCTTCGATCAGTTGAACGCCGGCTTCAGGCACGGTAACCGGCGTTCCCGCCGCGATGCTCCCCGCCACGCCGAGCAGCATCCCCGGCAGCATCTGCGTGATCGGAATGAAGATGATAAAGTCCCGTGACAACACGCGCAGGTAGTTCACGGCCTGGTCGATGTTCCCCATGGCCAATTTCGCGGCGAAAATATTCGGCACGGCTTCCCGCAGTTTCGCCATCATCGCCGGCGGGATCGGGTAGCCCGAGTATTCGGGATTGTTATAGAGCAACATCGGCAGCCCGACCGCCTTGTCCACCATCTTATAGTGCTCGATCAGCTCCCACTCGTTGCGGTCGCTGTAATAATACGGGCCGACGACGCCGATCGCGTCCGCGCCGATCTGCTTCGCGTGCAGTCCGAGCTCGATGCTCGTGTAGGGTTCCACCGCTCCGACTTGGACGATGCACGGCGCCCGCCCGTTAACGCGGCGCACGACTGTTTCGGCCACCGCTTTACGCTGGTCGATGCGGCAGGCCGGGCCCTGGCCTTGGGACCCGAGGATAAAAAACGCATGGACGCCGGCATCCAGATACCAGTCGGTCAGCTTCTCGATCATCGGAAGGTCCGGTTCTCCTTTGCCGTCAAAGACCGCGGGGATCGGTATCACCAAACCTCTCACTGTTTTTCGCACGTCTTTCGTAGCCATCGCATGCCTCCTTTTTTGAATTCGTAATTTCCAGCCGTTGCTTATACGACCGTTACTCCACTACTCCACCACTCCATTGTCTCTTTTAGTCTTGTTCCTCGCGGTACAGCCCCAAGCTCTCCAGCACCGGGCGGTCGGTAACCGAAAAAATAATAGCCGCCTCTTTCTTGGATCTGTTTCTGAACTCATGCCACTTCCACGACGGGACGAAGAAGCAGTCCTTGGGTCCCCATGTCAAATCATCTCCAACGCCCTTTTTTTCACCGACGGTCGTTACGCCCTCGCCCTCGACGACGTGGTAAATCGTGCTGCTGGTGTGGCGGTGGGGCTTGGTGGTTTCACCTGGCGGCAACCATTGTATCCAACACCCGATCGTCGGCATCGTTGGCCCTCCGGTCAGCGGATTGGTGTATTCCAGCAAAATCCCATCGTGAGGATCCTTCCGGTCCGCTTCGGCCACCTCCTTTAGCGCCGCCACCGTGTCCGTCCACTTATAGGTGTACGGCAACGCTTGACCACCCACATTCGCCGTGCGGGGGCGCACGGTCCCGAGGCGCTGCCGGCAATATCCGTCGGGCTTCACGACGGGCTGGATGGGACCTTCGCCGTAGTTTTCCTGGAACATGGCATCGAGGTGAGCCGTCAAATGGATGTCCAGCACGTCTAACCAGACGATGTGATTTTTCCCCGGATTGTAATGGTCGTGCCACGTCCAGTTCGGCGTCAGCACCAGATCGCCCGGCTCCATCAGCATCTGCTCGCCTTCGACGGTCGTATATGCCGTCCCGTCTGTCTCGACCACGAAGCGCAAAGCCGCCGCCGTGTGCCGGTGGCATTCCGCCCTTTCACCCGACTTGACCAGTTGTATCGACATCTGCAACGTGCGGCTGGTGGATTTTTGCGCGGTAAGCGCGGGGTTCACGAGCTGAACCGTTCGCCTGTTGGCAGCGTCACCGACGTGCCCTAACTGGATGACTTCCCCGGACTCCATCAGGCAGGAGTAAATCACCGACCAGGGCCACAAGAAGGGCTCCAATTTCGGCGCTCTCGGACGTGACTGCCAATGGCCCCCTAGCGAGTTTTCCGCCATCCGGCGGTGTAAAGTTTCCAGCCGCGGATTCTCCGTCGTAACTTTAACCTGACTCATCGTCTTTCTCCCTTGTTTAGTCACGTTATATGACAAACCCGTTCCGTGCATCAAGGGACTAGATAAATCCTCTAATAAGCATCGTCCACTTGACGGCCAGCGCTCGCTGGAATAGACAGAAGTCGCACCTCATCGAGGTGTTCCATCGTCGTTTTAAAAAGTCGGGTTTTACCATGTCGATGATCCTTTCAGCGTTTTGCTTCTTTACCCTCTTGGTCTCGACCACTCCTACGTTCGCGCAGGAGATCAAGAAAATCAGGCTGGGTTATCCATCCCTGGCCTTTACCCAGAGCCACCTCGACATGCTCGCGCCGCAGATGCCGCAAGCAAAGAGCGCCAAGCCTGATCAGTTTGTCGATCTCAGCTTCCTCCAGGAACTCGACAAGGAACATTTTTTCAGCGAGATGGCGAGACGATATCCGTCCAAGTAACCCGCGAGACGAACTATACCAAGAAGGAGATGCTCCGATGAGTTCATCGGCAACGCAGTTCAACGTCCTAGAGACATCCATAGAAATCATTCACAGCGCCTATAAAGCGGGGCGGCTTACGTCGCGGGAGCTGGTTCAGAACTACCTCGACCGCATCGAGGCGTATGACAAGAAAGGGCCGGCGCTGAACGCGATCATCACTTTGAATACCAAGGCTCTCGAAGAAGCGGACCGGCTCGACGCCGCGTTCAAGGCTTCCGGCTTTGTCGGCCCGCTTCACGGGATTCCCGTGGTCATCAAAGATCAGGCCGACGCCAAAGGAATGCCGACCACGCTGGGCTCGCTGTTGTTCAAGAACTACTACCCCGATCGAGACGCGTTCGTCGTGGAAAAGCTGAAAAAAGCGGGAGCGATCATTTTGGCCAAGGCGACACTGGGCGAATTGGGCGGCGGCGATACGCACGGCTCGCTTTTCGGCTCGACGAAAAATCCGTACGCGCTCGACCGGACCGCGGGCGGATCCTCGGGCGGCTCGGCCGTGAGCGTCGCGGCGAATTATTCGACCGTCGCCGTCGGGCAGGAGGGCTTCGCGTCGATCCGGCGGCCATCGACTTGGAACTCGATCGCCGGTATGCGGCCGACCGCCGGCCTAGTGAGCCGCGGCGGCGTTTTCGCCGGCTGGCCCGACGTCGCCGGTTCTCTGGGCCCGATGGCGCGCACGGTGAAGGATCTCGCGATCCTGCTGGACGTACTGGTGGGATACGATCCCGAAGACCCGCTCACCGCGAGAGGCGTAGGCCATGCGCCGGAAACCTACACGAAATTCCTCGACGCCAGCGGTTTACGAGGAGCGCGCATCGGTATTCTCCGCGAATCGATGGGCTTCGACTCGGAGCCGGATTCCGAAGATTTCAAAAAGATCGCGGAAGTTTTCGACCGGGCCGTCGGGGAGTTGAAAGCAGCGGGCGCGGAGGTTGTCGACCCGATCGTCATTCCAAAACTCAAGGAGCTGCTGGCGAAGCGGACGGGAAGCTACGCGCAAGGAGAGGAGTCGTTCAAAGTATATTTCGGCAGGAGCACCCGTCCGCCTTTCCCATCGCGCCGGGAAGCGGCTGAGTCGCCGGACTTTTCAAAAGTCGTCCGGCGCTCGCAGGACCGCTGGAAGCGCAGCGAAGATCGGAACAAGCACTACGAGTTTCTTTTGGCGCGGGACGAGCTGACAACCAACGTCTTCAAGGTCATGGCCGATCACAAGCTGGATGCGATCGTGCACAAGGCGGTCGAGCATCAACCGACGCTCATCAAGGACGGCGTCAATCCGCCGTTCGTCGATCAGAAAGGCGCGCCGCATCTGAACACGTTTCTGGTATTTGTTCCCTCGATCGTCGTGCCGGCGGGATTTACCCGCGACAATCTTCCGGCCGGTATCACTTTTTTGGGACGGCCATACGACGACGGCAACATGATCAAGCTCGCCTACGCGTACGAGCAGGCGACCCATCACCGCCGCCCGCCGGCGAGCACGACCCCGCTTTAGGCGTGAATCGCCGCGGCCGCGCGCGAGCACGAGTTAATGGATTCTACTTTGCCGCGCGTACCGTTATTTGCGTGGCGATCATCGCCCCATCCGCGCCGGGCGCCGCCGTCACGGAGACCTCCGCGCCGGACCTCAGCGCGTCGCGATTTACCACCACCCGCTTGATGGCGGGAACGTCGGGCGGGACGAAAACCTTGACCTCTCCGTCCTTATACTTCACCGACATGACGCGGCCCTTCACGTCCTTCGCCGCTACGTCTTCGACTTTCTCGACATTGCCGTTGGTCATCGTGCTGGCGGGAGTCGGCCCGTTCGGCATCGGCCGATGCCCCTCCCCCGTCCCGCGCTGGTCTTCCGAGAAAACGTGAACTTCCGACGCACGGAAAATCCCGTCGGGTTGCTTTTCAGCGGTCGTTCCCAGATACATCCCCGGCGCGATGTCGGAGAGCTTGATCGCCATCTCCTGCCGAATGACAGCTTTGTCCGGAACCGTCACACGGACCTCGCCGTTCGGCGCGGCGACCGATAAATCCTGTCCTTTGAGAGCGGTAACTTTCCCACGAATGTTCACAGAGTTCCCTGCCGCACCCGTTTGCGCTTCAAGACGGGAATTCCCCGCGATAAAGATTAGGGCGGCAAAAATCCATAGAAAAAACAGTGAGGCCTTCATTGTTTTCTCCCTTCAATTCCTATACGCTAACAACATCGTTATAAACTATTGTAGCACCAACAAATAGCAACGCATCAACCTTTAACCTCAGCTTCATGCGGACCTAATGTTATCGGCTTAATACACAGCGTAGCGCATCGAAGAAGGGAAAAAACTCATGCAAGAATTCGATTACCAATCCCACTCGGTCCACGCCAGCGCGGAGCGGACGGCATGTATGGATTACTGGTTGCCGGTCGCGCGCGTATCCTGGAAAGACGCCGGCGGAGCACGCCATAGTGTTCTGAGCGGACAATCCGCCTGGTGCACAAGCCGGGATGAAGCCACCTTCTACGCAGTGGCGATGGCACGAAGGTGGATTAAAGAGCGCCTATCGTCTTAAGATCAAGTCGGAATACATACCGCGACCTCATTCAATCTTTTCAGATTTCAGCTTCTTTTCCAGATACCTCTCGTAAATTCGGTAGAGCGTCTCCATCGAGGCGATATCGATCCACTCGTTCTCCGCGTGCAGGTTGCCCACGAACGGCCGCGACATGATAATCGGTATGCCGTAGCGGCAGATAAAGCGCGCATCGCTGCCGCCGTGCTCGCGGATGAGGGTGACCGGCTTGCCAGTGATCTCTTCGGTCGCGGCGATAAAGAGCGGATCGGGAGAAACCTTGGTCGGCTCGGCGGAGACGAGCACTTCGAATTCCATCGCGCCATCGGTGAACTGCTTGACCGCCGCTATCAACCGGTCGGATGTGTACGGCGGCGGAAAGCGGATGTCGCACACCGCTTCGGCAAACGACGGTATGCGATTCGAGACGCGGTTCTCCGTGTGCAGCATCGTGATCGCGCAGGTCGGATGCCAATGCTCGTCGCCGTCGCGCAGCGTCTCGAAATAATCTCTTACGTGATTGAGCGCGACGACCATCCGCTCCATCGGATTGTCCGCAAGCCATGGCCGCGACGCGTGGCCGGAGGATCCGCGCGCCTGAAGCTTCAAGTGAAGAATTCCCTTTTCTTCGACGGCAATCTCGTTCAGCGTTCCCGAGTCGGGTATGATCGCGACCCCGCAGCGGACGCCGGCTTTCTCGAAAAGAAAACGCGTGCCGTGGGCGCCGCCGATTTCTTCATCCGAGGTCACCGCGATGCCGAGCGATATTCCCGGCCGGCGCCCGTGGAAGTCGCGAAAAATTTCCAGCAGGATCGCCAGCTCTCCTTTCATGTCGCCGCTTCCCGGACCGTAGATCCTTCCGTCGGCGAGCGTCGAGCGATACTCCGTTCCCTCCGGGCGCGCGACCACGTCGAGGTGAGCGAAGAGCATGACCTCCGGTATTTCGATATTGCGCGGCAAGATCACGACCGAAGGACTTCCCTCTTCGCGAAAGCGGCGCACTTCCACCGCTTCCGGCAGGTCCGCGTGATTGATGACGACCTCCAGGCAGCGCTCGATCTCCTCCGGCCGATCGCGGGTGCTGGGAATCAGAATCAGATCGCGCGTCAGTTCGATCAGACGCTGGCGCAGAACTTCGTTTTGGTTAGTCTCGGTCATAGCCCCATTCCACCGGGAGCTCGGCCCAGGCCTGGACCAGAAGCTCGGCGCACTCTTCGTGATTTTCTCCGAGTGAGAGAAATTGCCCTTTGATGATTTTTCCCTCGGCGTCGGTGTTGAAGTTGAACGGCAGAACCCCTTTGTCTTTGCCTGGGCGATAAAGCACCGCCGCGCGATCCATGAGCGCGAGAAGCCGGCTGCCGTCGAGCGCGCCGCGGAACTGGATGTTTCTCATGCTCCAGCATCCGCCCGGCATGAAATGCCGCGCCAGCACAGCCGGATACGTCGCGCCGGTGACGCGCGCGTTGATTTCGCAGATGATCGTTTTTGTCTTTCCCTCTCTTCCCAGCACGAGAAAATCCGTGCTTCCCGTGCCGCGGTAGCCTTGCGCGTGGAGCCATTGTCCGGCGATCGCGGCCTGCTGAAAAAGATTTTCCTCCAGCTCCGGGTGCTCGGAAATATAGGGCGGCGGCGACATGTTGCCCTCGTGGACGCTCTCGCGGCTGAGAACCTGCTCGGTCCAGTCGTACAAGGAGACGCTCTCGTCGTCTAAAAACATTTGCACGCTCGGCGAGCCGATGCGCTCGACGCCGGGCGTCTCGTCATCGAGCCATCCCTGTACCATGCACGGGCCCTCGAAAAATAAATAATCCGGCACGCTTTCCAGTCGCGGCTCCTTGGTTTCGACTTTGATCATGCCGTAACCCGAGGCGCCGATCTGCGCCTTCACCACTGCTTTTGCATAGCCCAAATCGCGCAGGCTATCGAGACACGCGGGTAGCTCGCCCGGACTCGACGCCATCAAGGTGTCGAACGACGGCAATTTTTGCTCGACCTGATGCCGGTAGAGAAGGTATTTATTGTTTCCGTTCTTGCTTCCCGCCAGGGTGCTGATCGTCCGCTTGTTTAATTTGGCCGCGACCTCGACGAGAACGGCGTCGGTGACAAAGCCGTCCACCCACGACGCGGGCTGGCTTCTCAATGCTGCGACGGTCGGATCGATCGCGGCGCCGTCCCTGGCCTGAAGCTTCCCCACGAGCTCGCGATAGCCGCGATGATCCAACACGTCGAAGGCGGGAAGCGAAAGACGAAGATCGCCGGAGAGATAATCCAACAGACTCGGCTCCGGCGCCGTCTCGACCAGGACCTTGTTCGGCCCGCCGCGGAAAAGCAAGTTCAAAATGGAAATCACCCTCCCGCCGTAAGACTGGGCGCCGGCAATCTGCTTAAGCAGATCGCTCGTCTCCTCCTTGTTGTCGTAAAAGATCGAATGGATGTTGCAAAAAAAGATAACGTTGCGGTCCCAAAACGGCGGCAGCTTGCCGGGCATGATTTTTACGTCGGCGGGCTTGCGGCTCATGCATGAAACGTTAGAATCGGCACCGAGAGAAGTCAACCGCCGGCGACGGTGTTGTTGGAGCGAATCGAATCCCGTGATAGATTGGACGACAACCAACTCGATAGGAAGGGCAACTTCTATGGCCAATCAAGTCAATCCATCCATGCTCCTCGATATGATGGCAGGCAAGTGGGCGGCGCAGGCGATCTCGGCCGCGGCCGAGCTCGGCATCGCGGATTTGTTGAAGGACGGCCCGCGACCCTGCGCCGAGATCGCCACGAAAATCGGCGCGTCGGAAGACGGCGCTTACCGGCTGCTCCGCGCTCTGGCCGGCCTGAACTTGTTGACGGAGAACGCGCCGCGCCGCTTCGCGTTGACCGATCTGGGAACTTATCTCCGCAGCGACGCCGAGGGATCGGTCCGCGGCCTCGCCCGGTTTTTCGGACACGAAGCCGACTGGCGCCCTTGGGACCATTTGGCCAAGAGCGTCCAAACCGGCATTCCCGCTTTCGACATGCTCTACGGCAAAACGTTTTTCGATCACCTGGCCTCGCAGCCGGACCTCGCGGCGACGTTCCATGAAGCGATGACCTCGCTCAGCCTGATCGAGACCTCCGCCGTCGTCACCGCCTATGATTTTCGCGGAATCGGCAAGCTCGTCGACGTCGCCGGCGGCCACGGCCTATTGCTGGCGTCGATTCTCAAGGCGAATCCCGATATGCGCGGCATCCTGTTCGAGATGCCGCACGTTCTGGAAGGGGCGCAAATACTGCTGGCGCAACACGGGGTGAAAAGCCGCTGCGAGGTCGCCGGCGGCGATTTTTTTGCCGCCGTGCCGCCGGGCGGCGACGCGTACATCCTGAAGCATATTATCCATGACTGGGACGACGAGCGCTCGATCCGGATTTTACGCAAATGCCACGGTGCGATGCGGCCGGGCGGAAAAATTCTTCTAGCGGAAGTCGTGCTCGGAAGCGGCGCCGGGTCGAAGTTCGCCAGGCTTCTCGATCTCGAGATGCTCGTGATGACCCAGGGCGGCCGCGAGCGCACGCAGGAAGAATTTCAAAAGCTTTACCAAGCCGCGGGATTCAAACTCACCGGCATCGTCGGCACCGACACGCACATATCGATCGTCGAGGGAGTCGCGCTCTGACCGCGCGGACGAGTGTTTTATGACCGGGTCGAGCGCGCCGCGAATCAACCGAGGCATAGACGTCGGGCTGTGGATTCTGCAAATTGCCGGCGCCGCCATGTTTTTCATGGCGGGAATTCCAAAGCTGATCGGAGATGAGCAAATGGCGCAGGTGTTCGAGACCATCGGTCTCGGACAATGGTTCCGTTACGCAACCGGTCTGATCGAAATCGTATCGGCGATTCTGCTCTTGACTCCCGGACTCGCGGGTCTCGGCGCTATCATTCTCGTTCCCACGATGATCGGCGCCATTCTGACGCACCTCTTTATCATCGGCGGCAGCCCGGCGATCCCCGCAGGTCTTTTGATCGCGATGGCGATCGTAGCATGGGGCCGGCGGAAAGAAACTCGGCGCTTGATCGGGCGCTGAAGCTCAAGCGACACTGCCCGCTAACCATAAAGTTTCTCCGTCAACAACCAGAAATTACCGGACAAAATCCTCGCACAAAACAATCGTGTCAAGCCGGGGCGCCGGTCATGCACCGACCGGGAAGCAAGTTGACATCGCCGCATTCAATTGATTAGTGTCCGCTCGTAAGCGGCTGCGCCCTGCGGTTCGTGTTCGCCGCCGGGGGGATGAAAGGAGAAGATCCATGGAATTTAGATTCAGGACTATGTTGATACTCGCTGCGGCGTTGGGCCTTTGCCGGGCGGGAGCTGCGGCCAACGGCGCAACTCCAGCCGCACCGCCGAAAGGCGGCGTCTGGAGTCTCGCCGGCGCGATGCCCGAGCCGCGGCAGGAGGCCGGCATCGGCGCGCTCGACAACATGATTTACATCATCGGCGGCTACGGCGCCGATACTCTCCCAAGCACGCTGGTGCAAGTCTACGACCCGGCCGCAAACAAGTGGAAACAGGCCGTGCCGATTCCCGAAGGGATGCATCACCACAGCGTCGCGTCAGCGGACGGAAAAATCTACGTTGTCGGCGGCTTCAGCGGCACCTTCGCTAAACGCGTTCCGGTGAACTCCGTTTGGCAATACGATCCGGCAAGCGACCGCTGGGAGAAGCGCGCGCCGCTGCCGACGCCGCGCGGCGCTCTCGCAGTCGCCGTGGGTGACGGCCGGATCTACGCCATGGGCGGCGAGCGCTTCAGGGATCTAGTAGAATCAATATCTTACGAGCCTGTAGCTGATGTCGCGGTTTATGACCCAAAAACGAATGCCTGGGAGGTTCTGCCGCCGCTGCGCTACCGGCGCGATCACCTCGTCGCCGGCGCGATCGGCGGGCGCGTCTACGCCGCCGGCGGACGCGACCGGCCCAACTACACGTTGCAAAACATCGAGGAATTCAATCCCGCCGCGCGCGCGTGGACCGAGCGCGCCCCGATGCCTACCGGACGCTCCGGCGGAACCGCCGCGGTCGTCAACAATCGCCTCTATGTTTTCGGCGGCGAAGGCAACCCCGACAACACATCGCTGGGAACTTTTAATCAGGTAGAGTTCTACGATCCCGCCCGCGACACATGGACGCAACTCGCGCCGATGCCGCTCGGGCGCCACGCGATCGGCGCCGCCGTCGTCGCCGGCCGCATCTACCTGCCCGGCGGCAGCATCGTCCAGGGCGGCCGCGCGCCGGGCACAACTGCGATCGTAGACGCGTTCGAGCCGAATTGAGACTTAGTTGGGCGCGATGAATCGCGCCCCTACATGTTCCTCGGAGGGAGGAAGATGAATAAAAAAAATGTTTCCATGTGGCCGGGAGTAGCGATGATCCTGGTCGCGACGTTCGTGGGCACGATTGCCATCGCGCAAGAAAAACCTGCGGAAGAAAGTGCCGCGGCATCCGCGCCGCGGCCGCGCATCGACGCCGCCAGCTCGCTTTCGTTGGAAGAAGCGCGGATCATCATCGACGCGGCCGTCGGGCGCGTGCGCTCGGATAAGGCGCATGCCGCCATCGCCGTCGTGGACGACAACGGTAACCTCGTCTCGATGGATCGCATGGACGGGACGTCGAGCTTCTTCGCACGATTCGCCGTCGGCAAGGCGGTGGGCGCCGTGGCGCTGCAGCAAACCACCGCCGAGTCTTCCGATCAGTACAAAATAAATCCGCAGCGCTTTTTGAGCGCGCTCAGTATGCTTCAGGGAGAGATTCTGCTGATCCGCGGCGGCTTCCCGCTCATTGTCAACGGCCGCATCGTCGGCGACGTCGGCAGCGCCGGACACGGCGGCGACGGCGACGTGGAGGCCGTCAAAATCGGCATCGCCGCGTGGGAGAAATTCCGGCAAAGCCGCAAGTAGAGGCTGTAGACAATTATAAGGACGGACCATGAAAAGTTTAACCTTCTGGTTGCTGGTTTTTGTGCTATGGAATTCCGAACTCGGGGCGCAGGCGCCTTTCTTTCAGGGAAAGACGATAAGAATCGTCGTCGGATATCCGGCGGGCAGCTCGCACGATCAGTGGGCGAGATTGATCGCTCCCCACCTGAGCAATTATCTTCCGGGAAATCCCGCCGTCATCGTGCAAAACATGACCGGCGCGGGCTCGTTGGTGGCGGCCAATTACGTTTACGGCGTCGCGAAGCCCGACGGTCTGACCCTCGGAGTCGTCAACGCCGCGCTCTATTTCGAACAGGTCCTGGGACACAAAGAGGTCCAGTTCGACTGGTCCAAGTTCGCCTGGATCGGCAGCTCGACGCGAACGAATGCCATGCTCTACATGTGGGCCAACACTCCTTACAAGACCATCCACGATGTCCGCAACGCCGCCGTGCCGCCCAAGTGCGGCGCCACCGGCACCGGCAATACGGGATACTACATGCCGAAATTGCTCGAACAGAACATCGGCACGAAATTCAACCTCGTGACCGGCTATCAAGGGGGCGCCGACATCGAGCTGGCGGTTGAGCGCGGCGAAGTCCAGTGCCGCGCCTTTACGATTCAGGTCTTTTTCGGGCGCGAGCCGTTCCCTACCTGGCGCAGCAAGGGACAGGTTCGGGTCTTGGTGCAAACCGGGAGGAAACGGGACGCGCGGCTGCCCGATACGCCGCTGCTGAGTGAGCTGATGGATCAGTATCAAACCGCGGACGTTGACCGGCGTCTGGCTACGGTCATGTTGGGCTCGGGTGAATTCGGCAGTTGCCCGACGATCGGTTCTCCGGGAATTCCCGCAGATCGAGTCAAGGCGCTGCGCGCCGCGTACGCGATGGCGTTTAATGATGCAGCTCTCGTAGCTGAAGCCAAAAAGAGAGGGCTTGAGCCGGAGCTGCTCACCGGAGAGGAGCTTGAGAGTCTGGCGAAAGAAGTGACCGTCCAGCCGCCCGCAGTGATCGCAGGCATCAGAAAGTTTGTCGGAGAATGATCATTCGTACATAGGGAGGAGCCATGAGCCGATTACCAGCCATTACACGCGACGAGCTGTCGCCGGAGCATCAGCAAATTTGGGACCGCATCGCAGCCGTCCGCGTCGGCGTGCGTACCGGAGCGGGCGGCCCGTTCGGGGTGTTGATGCACTTGCCGGCCCTCGCCGACCGCGTGGCGGCGCTGGAGGATTACTTTCGCTACGACGCGGCGCTGCCGCCGCAGGACCGTGAGTTAGTGATCCTGGCCACCGCCCGCGAGACGGGCGCGCGCTACCCATGGACGCGGCACGAGGTCCGGGGGCGCGAGATAGGCACGCGAACGCAGGCGATCGAGATCGTGCGCGCCAATGGTTCGTTGGACGGACTGACGCCGCGCGAGCGGCTGCTCGTGGAAACCGTGCGGGCGCTGCTCCGCGAGCGTCGGATGTCAGATGAATTATTCGCCCGTGCGCTGGCCGAGCTGGGGCGCCAACAGCTCATCGAGACGGTCGCGCTCACCGGCCACTACAGCCTGGTTGGATTGCTCGTGAACGGATTCGACGTGGCGGCGCCGCAGGGCAGCGTAACTTTCTGAACGGCGCTCCTCAGAGTTTCGCAAAAGCCGCTCTTATTGTATAGCATTCTTCAACGGACTCGGAGCACGGCATGGAATTCGGCATCTTCGATCATCTCGACCGCGGCAACCTACCGCTGCAAGAATTTTACGAAGCGCGGCTCAAGCTCGTCGAGGCCTATGACCGCGCGGGCTTCTTCGCCTATCATTTGGCCGAGCATCACGGCACGCCGATCGGCATGGCGCCGGCGCCGAGTGTCTTTCTCGCCGCCGTCGCTCAGCGCACGCGCCGGCTTCGCTTTGGTCCGCTCGTCTATGCGCTACCGCTGCATCATCCGCTCCGGCTCGTCGAAGAAATCTGCATGTTGGATCAGATGAGCGGCGGCCGGCTCGAGATCGGCTTCGGCCGCGGCGCGTCTTCCAAAGAAGTCGCGTTTTACGGCCGGAATCCCGAGGAGCGCGAGCGCGTTTACGTCGAGGCGCTGGAAATTATTCTTCAGGGACTGTCCGAGAAGCGGCTGAATTTCCGCGGCGAGTTTTTTACTTTCGATAACGTTCCGATCGAGCTTGAGCCGCTGCAAAAGCCCCATCCGCCGGTCTGGTACGGAGTTCACTCGGTCGAGAGCGCAGAGCGCGCGGCGCGCCGCGGACTTCACATCGTGAGCCTCGACAGCGCGCAAAAAACCCGCGGCTTCGCGGACGTCTATCGCAAAACCTGGCGCGAGACCAGCGGCGATCAAGCCGCGATGCCGAAGATCGGTCTCAGCCGCTTCGTCGTCGTCGCGGACAAAAGCGCGGCGGCACTGGCGGCGGCGCGGCGTGCTTATCCGATCTGGCGCCGGAGTTTTTATCATTTATATACGGTTTACGGCGGGGCGCCGGTGCACCCGCGACCGCCACTCTTCGATGAGATCGTCGAGCGCGGCGAAGGCGTCGCCGGCGATCCGGCTCAAGTGCGGGCGTTTTTCGAAAAGCAGCTCGCGGAGTCGGCGGCGAATTATCTCGTCGGCCAATTCGCCTTCGGTGATCTTTCGCTCGTCGAGTCGTTGCGCTCCGTCGAGTTGTTCGCCCGAGACGTGATGCCGGCACTTCGAAGAAATGTTGAATGATGAATTATGAATGTTGAATTTCCCGGTCAAAGAACCCTCAGCGCAAGTTTCCGGTATGTCCCAGCGAGTAGCGTCCCGGTTGCGGCCAGACCGTGAGGCCGTGCGGCTCGTCGCCGACGGGAATGTTGGTCACGGCGCCCGTCGTCGTGTCGATGACGTAGACGACGTCGTCATAGCGGCCCGAGAGCCACAGCGACTTTCCATCGGCGCTCACGTTGCCCATGTCGGGACTCCCGCCGCCGGGAATGGGCCACGTCGACACGATCCTGCGCGTTGCAAAATCGATCACCGATACGCTGCCTTTGCCGCGCGGTCGCCCGCTTATTTTCGTCGAGCCGCGATTGGCCACATAAAGCTTGGTCCCCTCGCGGCTCGGGTAGAGGCCGTGCGTGCCGGTGCCGGTCGCGATGAAGCCGGTCTCCCTGAACTTATCGCCGTCGATTAGAAACACGCCGCCCGCCTTCATGTCGGCGACGTAGAAAGTCGAACCGTCGGGCGAAACCCGAACATCCTGCGGCATGCCGCCGCGCGACAGCTTGAGATAGCCGACAACCTTGCGCTCCACGAAATCGATCTTCGCCACGCTGCCCGAAAATTCGCAGGTAAAGATCGCGAAGCGGCCGTCGATGGAAAAATCCGCGTGATTGATGCCGGCGCATTCCGGCGCCGGCAGCGAGCTCTCCAGCGCCATCGTTTGCGGGTCGCGAAAATCCAGTCGCTTGTGCGCTTCGGCCACGATGACCGCCGAGCGGCCGTCGGGAGTGAAATACATGTTGTAGGGATCGTCCACGGAAACGGCTTTTCCCGGCTTGCCCGTCGTCGGGTCGATCGGCGTCAGGCTCCCGTCCGGGCGCCCTTCGGCGTTGTTGTTGACCCATAGCGTTTTCAGGTCCCACGACGGCACGATGTGCTGCGGGTGCACGCCCACCGGGAAGCGATCGATTACTTTGAGCGTCGCTGGATCGATCACGTACACGTCGTTCGACGCGCGGTTGGGAACGTAGACGCGCGGCAGCGCGCCAGCGACCGCGGGGCTGAATTTTCCCGCGTCGGTTTCGCTGTAGAGATTCGCCGCGTCGACCACCGGCGGCATCCCCGGCACCGTTTGTACGGCTCGCGGTGGGGGACTACCTTCGGGCTCGCCCGCTTCCGGCCGCCCCACAAGGGCGTCCTCCCGCAAACTCAACACCAGCAAAACCGCCACACCCGCCCCGACAATCGCGTACCATTCGTTTGGAATACTGCGCACGGCAACCTCCGATCCTAGTAAATTTAGCATGGAACTCTTTCCATGTCGATTTCCGCGCCTAACTATGTTTACATGCCACAGTCGCATCGGTTACGCTCCGCGGAAAAAAGATCTTCCTCGCCGAACTTTAAATGAAAACAAAAAACAACCCGCGCCGCGGCAAAATCGATCTCGGCGGAACGAACCCGCGTGGCCTGCCGCTGCTGAAGCCGCTCTACGGCCTGGGACCGTATCAATACAAGAACGACCGCTGCCTTGTCGTGATTTACGAGTCGGATGAAGAAGCAATCCGGGAAGTCCTGCCGCGAGAATTGGAGCCGCTCGAGGGGAACACGGTAGTGATGTGCTTTTTCGATTGCCCGAACATTACCGGCATCAGAGCGCATAACTTCACGATGCCGTGCATTCCGGTGCGCTACGGCAAATACACCGGCCAGTTCGTCCCCTACCTGTACACGAGCACGGATGCGAGCTTGGCGTGTTACCGTGAAGTGCAAGGATGGCCGGCGGTGCTCGGCGAGACGACGTTGAGCGAGTGGGAGGGCAAGGTGAGCGCGAGCGTGAGGCGCAGCGGTCGTGAGATCATCGCCGCCACGGCAGAAGTCGGCGGCGCTGCAATTACGTCGCTCGATTTCCTGCCGATCATCCTTTACAAAGAAATTCCCGCTCTGGACGGGCGCAAGCGCGAGGTCGCCTATCTGGAGACCTCGACTTCTCGTTTGGAAAATTGGATTTTCGCGGCGGCTCAGGAACGCTTTCGTTTCCCGATCCCGGCGACGATCCGGTGGCCCACCTGCGCCCGCTAAAAATTCATCAGGCGGTTTACGGCACGCTCGACGACTTCTATTCGCAAACGATCCGGATTCTTCATCGCTACTGAACGGCGATCAGCCCCGACGCTGAATCTTTTCGCGCACAAGTTACCGACGCTTGACACGCAAGATTGCCGGAGGTTATTCTCGCTCGCTGTCGGGCCTGGACGCTTTCTTCACGGAAATCCGCGTGAAGGCTCGGGGGAATAAACCATGCACATCGATTTTCACTGCCATCTCTATCCCGAAGAATATTTGAAGCGGCTCGAAGCCTCCAAAGGCGACGTGAGGATCGAGAAGAACGAAAAGGGCGAGAGGATCATCCTGAGCATGGGCGCTAAAGCCGGCCCCGTGACCGAGGATTTTTTCGATATCGAAGTGCGGCTGGACAAAATCAAGCGGAACAGGATCGACATGCAGATCTTGACGACGCCTCACCCCGGCGTCGACCGGTTTTCTCCCGATGAGAGCGCCGAGATGAGCCGCGTCATCAACGACGGCCTGGCGAAAGTCGTCAAGAAGTACCCGAAACATTTTCAGGCTCTCGCCATGCTTCCCTTGATCGACACCAAGCTCGCCTTGAAAGAGCTCGACAGGGCGATTTTCGATCTCGGACTCAAAGGCATCTGCATGCTGACCAATATAGCCGGTCAAACTTCCGATGCTGATTTTCTGCTGCCGGTCTACGAGAGAGCGCAATCGCTGGGTGTGCCGATCTTCATTCACCCGACGACTCCGGTGGGCGCCCAGGTCATGAAGGAATGGCGGCTGGCGATCATTCTCGGTTTCGAATTCGACATCATGCTTTCCGCGACGAGGCTCGCCTATTCCGGAATTCTCGAAAGGTTCCCCGAGCTGAAATTCGTCATCGCTCACCTCGGCGCCGGAATACCGTTTCTCGCCGCCAGGATCGACCGCGGATACCATGATCCGACCTGCGGCATTAAGACGAAGAAACCGACCTCGGAATATTTGAAGGAGCTGCATACCGATGCCGTATGCTTCTACCAGCCGGCTCTCATGATGGCGTATGAATTTTTCGGCGCGGACAGGATGGTCATGGGCAGCGACTTCCCGCTCCCGATCGGCGACCTCGAGGCCGCCGTCCCCAGTATCGAAGAGATGGATATATCTAACGAGGAGAAGGAGAAGATTTTGGGGAAAAACGTCGAACGGCTCCTGAGGCTGAACCCATGAGCGGCGATAGACCCGTAGGATTGGTTACCGGCGCGGCTACGGGAATCGGACGGGCCGCTGCCCTGGCACTGGCCAAAAACGGCTATGACGTCGTGATCAACTTCAGCCGCAGTGAGGACGCGGCCAAGGCCACCGCCAGGGATGCCGAAGCAGCGGGCGCGCGGACGTTGCTCTATCGCTCAGACGTGAGCGATGATGCGAGCGTGCGCGCCATGCTCGCGGCGACAGAAAAGAAATTTGGCCGTCTCGATGTGCTGATCAACAACGCGGGAACGACGATCGATGTCGAGCCCAAAAATTTGGACGAAGTGAAAGTGGAAGACTGGAACCGCGTCTTCGCCGTCAACGTGCTCGGGCTGTTTCTCGTCACCCGGGCCGCCGTGCCGCTGCTAAAAAAATCGCCGAACGCCGGCATCGTCAACACATGCAGCATCGCGGGCCTGCGCCCGAGCGCGCAGCCGCTGCCCTATGCCGCCAGCAAAGCCGCCATCGCCAATCTTACCAAGACGCTCGCCAACGCGCTGGGGCCCGAGATCCGCGTCAATGCCGTTGCGCCGGGATGGATGGAGGGAGACTGGATGAAGCGAACCCTGGCGGAAAATTACGACGGGCTGATGGCGCGGCGCGCGAAGTACACGCCGCTCAAGCGCTGCTGCACGGCGGAGGACGTCGCCGAGACCATGATGAGTCTCATCCTCGGCAACCGCTTCGTCACCGGCGAGATCATCATCATCGACGGCGGATTCGCCAGCACCACCTAGCCATTCGGGCATCTCAAATTTCAAATCTCCGATGACAATTTGAAATCTGAGATCTGTCCGCCACAGTACTTTGGCGGAGATATTCCGAGCGGAGCGAGCACAAGAGCACAGCGAGGACACATGCTTGAAGGCGTCGTTCGATTTCCTCCTGAATTCGCCGCCCGGTACCGCGCGAGGGGATACTGGGAGGACCGATCACTCGCGGAAACTTTTTCCGAGGTATTCGCCCAATACGCCGATCGCGTGGCGATCATCGATCGCGATCAGCGTGTCACCTATTCCCAGCTCGACGAACGCGCGACGCGACTGGCGCTGAACCTGCTCGACGAAGGTCTCCAGCCGCTCGACCGCGTGGTCATGCAGCTTCCCAACGTCGTCGAGTTCGCCTACCTCTACTTTGCGCTCCAGAAAATCGGCTGCATTCCGATCATGGCGCTTCCCACCCACCGCTACCGCGAGATGAGTCAGTTCGTCGAGCTGTCCGGCGCGGCGGCGTGCGCATCTCCGGACCGAGTGAGAGACTTCGACTACAGAGAATTGATCCGGAGAATCCGCGCGGCGAGCAAGACGTTGCGATTGGGCATCATCCTCGGCGAAGCGCCGGCAGGCTTCTTGTCGTTGACCGAACTCATTCGGCGGCAAAGCAGTCGCTTGCCGGAAGAGCTCAAGAAAATCAACATCGATCCAGAAGACCCCGCGCTGTTCCAGCTCTCCGGCGGCACCACCGGCATTCCCAAGCTCATACCGCGCACGCATAACGACTACGTCTACAATTCCAAAACGGCGGCGTCCGTGACCGCCGTCGGTCCCGATAAAATTTTGTTGGACGCGCTCCCCCTCGCGCACAATTTGCCGCTCGCCTGCCCCGGCTTGCAGGGCTTCCTCCTGCACGGGGGCAAGGTCGTCCTAGCGAACACGACGCGCGGTGAAGATATTTTCCCTTTGATCGAGCGCCACCGCGTCACGCACGTTCACGTGGTTCCGGCGCTGCTGATCCGCTGGCTCAATGACCCGCTGATAAGACAGTTCGATCTGTCATCGTTGCGAGTCATTCAGAGCGGCGGCCAAAGGCTTCAGCCCGAAGTGCGGCGCCGCACCAGGGAGCTGATCCCGAGCGTCGCCGTCCAGGAGAATTTCGGCATGGCCGAGGGCTTGCTGATGTTCGTCCGGCTCGACGATCCGGACGAAGTGAGGATGGAGACCGTGGGACGGCCGATCAGCCCCGACGACGAAGTCCGGCTCGTGGACGACGACGACAACGAGGTGGCGCCGGGAGAGGTCGGCGAGTTTCTGGCGCGCGGCCCCTATACGCTGCGCGGCTACTACGGCGTGCCGGAATACAATGCCAAAGCGTTTACCAAGGACGGTTTTTATCGCTCGGGCGATTTGATGCGCCGGCATCCGTCGGGAAATTATCTGGTCGCAGGGCGGAAGAAGGATCTGATCAACCGCGGCGGCGAGAAGATCAGCGCCGAGGAGATCGAGAACCTGATTCTAGCGCATCCCGCCGTTCAGAACGTCGCCTGCGTGCCGATGCCCGATCCGATTCTCGGCGAGCGCATGTGCGCTTGCGTGATCCTGCGGCGCGGGAGCGCTTTGACTCTCGAGGAGCTTGTGGCATTTCTCGCCAAGGAAGAGATCGCGAAGCACAAATTGCCCGAGCGGTTGGAGATCGTAGACGACTTTCCGCTCTCGCCGCTCGGCAAAGTGTCGAAAAAGGATCTGACGGAGAAGATCGCATTGAAGCTGCGGCAAGAGGGCGGCCGGATCGATTGACAAGCCGTTCTCCGCCGGACTATCGTCCTCTCGGCGGACCAAACATCTTCGGACAGCCGGCGCAGGATAGGACAAAAATGCGGACTTGGAGAACCATCGCGGCTGTCACCACGCTCGTCGCCTTTTTCGCTCTCTCCTCCACCCTTGCCGCTCAAGAACTGAAAAGAATCAGAATCGCCTACCCGAGCAACTCCATATGCTGCCTGCCCCTGTTCGCCGCGCTTCAGTGGAAAATTTTCGCGGAAAACGGTCTACAAGTAGAGATCATTCAAGTCCGATCCCAAATCGGCAATGTGGCTCTGGCCGCTGCTGAGATCCAATATTTCGCCGGCGTCGGCCCCGCTTCGCTGAGCGCCACGTTGAGAGGCATGGCTTCGAGAGCCGTCTGGTTCGCCTCCGATCAGTTGATTTATTCTCTGATCGCGCGGCCCGAGCTCCGGAATTTAAAAGATCTCAGAAACAAAAAGATCGGCCTTACGGGACTCGGGGGAACGATGCACGTCGCGCTGCAAATCGCTTTGGAGTCCGCGGGCGAGAGCCCGAAGAATTTCGTCTACCTGAGCCTCAGCGCCGCGCAACTGCTGCCGGCGGTGGAGGCGGGGACCATCGACGCGGCCGTCTTTAGCCCGCCCTTCGTCTCGTTCGCGCAGAAAAGAGGGCTGAAGGAAGTTCTCGACGTCGGCTCGCGCGTCAAGATGCCGCTGGGCGGCCTCACGACGCTGCTGACGACGATTCAAAATCGGCCGGACGAACTGAAAAGAGTCATTCGCTCTCTGCAAACGGCGAGACAAGAAATTCTCAAATCGAAAGAAAAGAGCGCGGCCATGATCGCCGATTTTCTCAAGGTCGACCGGCAGGCGGCGGAAGATACTTACCTAGATGTCAAAAGGACGGCCGGCGGCAGCGGCGTGCCGACGCGCGAGGGAATCGACCAGATCGTCAAGTCCCTCCAGGCGGCGGGCCAGTTCACGGATCGAAAAGTGGCCTTTGAAGAAGTCGCCGACGATAGAATCGCCAAAGAGGTTGCCAGGGAGCTTGGCTACAAGATCAACTGAAGTGTGAAGGTGCAGCATGCAGGGTGATGGGACAATGAACAAATACGTGCGGCACTATGTGGCGATCGTAACGCCGTTCAAAGAGAACTTCGAGGTCGATGAGCAGGCGCTGCGCAAGCACTTGCGCTACTTCATGCAGCCCTTCTTCGCCGGCGCGGGCGGCGCGGTGATCATCAACCCGGAAGCGGGGGAGATTTTCTACCTCAGCAGGGACGAGAAAAAAAGAAACATCGAGATCGCCATGGAAGAATGCGGCGGCAAGGTTCCCGTCTTCGCGGGAGTCGTCGATCTAAGAACGGAAGACGCCGTCAAGGTCGCCGTCGACGCAAAGGAGCGCGGAGTGGACGGCCTCTTTCTCATACCGCCGATCGGGATGATGGACATCACGACCTCCTGGGACCCGGAGAAATATCCCGAAGTTTGGATCGACATGGCGAAAGCCGAGTTGCAAGCAGCCGACCTCCCCGCTATCGTTCATCCGGTGGCCGGCCGAACGCCGGCTTTCGGCATCGGTCTTCCGCTCGCGCCGGCGCTTCTCATGTGCCGGGAAATTCCCAACATCGTCGGTTGGAAGATGACCTACAGCTACGAAGGCACTAAAATTATCGCCAAGGGTCTGAAGACGCTGGATCGACACGTCGCCGTGCTCATCGCGACGGGCCGCTACTTTCACGAGCACTTGTCGACCGGCATCCTGGAAGGCACGCTGTCCGGTTCTTACAACTACGCGATGGAGCCGATGATGGCCCACCTGGCGGCCTGGCAGAAGCGCGACGTCGCGGAAGCGTGCCGGATCTGGAACTCCGGCATGGCCGAGCTGCACGGTTACGTTTACTCCGACTACTCGCGTCTGCACGTCCGGTACAAGACGGCCACGTGGCTGAGAGGGCTCATCCCATCACCGTTCATGCGGCCGCCTCAGCCGGAACCGAGGAAGGAAGAGGTGCGCAGCCTGGCCGAGCTGCTGAAAAAATCCGTCTTGAGCGTGATCGAAGACGACGCAATCAAGCGCGTGCTGGACCGGTTGAAAAGATAAAAATCCTCATCGAACTTTATAGCCCGGTTCCTTCGCCACTTCCGCCGCCGACTTCTTGTCCGTGACCCTTCGTGATGGGCGCATCAACGCGTCATGCTGAACGAGCTGATATCTCCGCCGGAAAAAAAAGTGCCAATGAGGTTGCCACGCGTGATCGGCAGATCGAGGCGCGACGGAGTTTTCTCGTCGTGATGGATGGTGATTCGAGCCGGGCGCGGCCGCCGCAAGTGATTGCGCGCGAGCGCTTGCAGCGAATTCACCGGCGCCTCGTCGTCGGCGCACTTGATGCGGATCGCGATCCGCTCGCCGGCCTGGAACAAACGCGCGGTCGGAACGATCGGAATGCGCAGCTCGTAGATCTTGCCCGGCTCCAGCGGTTCGCGCTCTTCATGCGCCGGGACCGGCTCCCACGGCTCGCTGTCATCCCGCAGCCGGCGCTGCGAGGCGCGCAGCCAGCCGCGCGTCAGCTCGTGCTCCTTGCCCTCCCGATCGACGAGCAGCAAAGTTGCGAACACGAGCGCTTCGGTGTCGGTGGTGGAGAGATACATCGTGAGAACGCTCGGACCTAAAACTTCCGTGTTCTCGACCAGCGGCGGCGTGGCGTAGGTCCACGCGCCGTGTTCGGCGCTCGATTCGTTGAACGAATCCGCGCCCTCCTCCGGCCAAAGCTCGTGCTCGCTGAGTAGATTTTCTTTGTGCAGAAAAAATGTCGTCCAGCGCGCTTCGGGCGGCGGCCAGTCGTCGAGCGATTTCCATTCGCCCGTCGGTGGAATGAAGCAACGGATCGGCGGCTCGTTCATGACGCCGGTGTCGATTTTCTTGAGCCAGTAGTCGAACCAGCGCAGCGATTCATCCTGATACTGATAGAGCGGGCGATCGAGATAGATCGGCGGGCCGATGACCATCTTCTTCGGCCCTTTCCAATCTTTCCACGCCGTGAAGGCGCCGGGCAAGTGAAGTCCGTAGTTGCCCCAGCAACCGCCCAGGTAGGCGGGCACGGTCGCCTCAGCGTCGCGAGCGTTGCGCGCGTGCCAGAACGGCCCATCGAGCGGCTGCAGCACTACGTCGACGACCAGCGCGTTGGTCCCCGCCTCCGGATTTTCGAGCGCTTCACGCAACGCCGGCACCGCCATGATCTCTTCGTCGCGCGTCGCTTGCTCGATCGCGCGCCGGTAGGCCTCTTCGCCGTTCGTCTCTTGGTAGATGCTCCGGTATTTGGGTTGGTGCAGGCTGTTGCGCCAGTGGGTGATGAAACCATGCGCCAGGATGCCGCCGTGGTACGAGCGATGGCGATATTCGTCGGTTCCCGCAAATGGCGCGAAGATCGCCTTGAGCGGTTTGGGACCGGCCGCAGCCGCAGCCTTGGCCAGCTTGGCGAAATACGAGACGCCGAACATTCCGACGTCGCCGGTGCTCCACGGCTGCGCGGCCAGCCAGTCGATGAGATGGCAGATGTCCTGGACCTCGGTCGGGCCGAGCAATTGGTAGAACCCCGTCGATTTGCCCGTGCCGCGCACGTTGAACACCGCGTGGACGTAGCCGCGGCGGGCGAAGAAAGTCGAATCGCCGCTTTCCATCCAGCCGCGCATCGGCGTGAAACCGACGGGGCGTATCGGCGGCGATTGGAGTTCCTTGTTGTAAGCGTGGGCGCCGAGGATCACGGGGAATCTCTCGGACGACTCAGGGCGATAGATGTCGCCGTCGAGCACCGTGCCGTCGGGCATGCGCACCTTCACGTCGCGCTCCACCGCGACGCCGTACTTCCGGTCCGACGTGGACCACTTGCGCGTGAACACGAAGTTGCGGACCTCCTAGAAAGGATGGACGGAAGAATCCACTTTCCGCCAATATCCCAAGCCGGGCGAAATGTCCATCTCTGCTAGGCAGACCCAAGCGCACTAGCTTGACAGGAAAGACCGGCGACAGTTATTCTCGGTCGTTCAACTATCGCGTGCGAATCAAGAGGAGACGCTTTTGAGAATCATCGATCTCCACTGCTATCCGAACACCGAGCCGTGGATCAAATCTCAGGGCCCGTACGTGGAGGCTCTGGCGAAATACTGGAACCGCTCGTGGACCGCGAAGAGCGAGGCGGAGGTGATCGAGGAGTTCAAGCGAGCCGGCGTCGAGCCGCTGCTCGTGGCGTTCGACATCGAGAGCGTCACGGGCGCGCCGCCTTGCTCAAACGATTACGTGGCGAAGATGCGCGACGACAATCCCGGCGTGATCCGGCAGGCATGGGCAGCGGTCGACCCGTTGAAAGGCGATGCCGCCGTAAAAGAAGCGAGAAGGTCGATCGAAAAACTCGGCATGCTCGGCTTTCACTTTCACCCGATCATGGGCCACTTTTCCGCCGACGACCGGCGCCTCTATCCTTTGTGGGAAACGATCAACGAATTAAAAGTCCCGGTCATGATCGACGTCGGCACCACGGGCATGGGCGCCGGCATGCCGGGCGGCCTGGGCGCGATCATACGGCACGCGCACCCGGCTGCGATCGATCGGCTCGCCGCCGACTTTCCGAACCTCGGCATCGTCGCTGCGCATCCGGGATGGCCCTGGACGGAGGAGATGATCGCCGTGGCGCTACACAAAGGGAACGTCTCTTGGGAGCTATCGGGCTGGGCGCCCAAATATTTTCCTGACGCGCTCAAGCGCGATATCAAGGGCCGGCTTCAGGACAAGATCATGTTCGGCAGCGATTATCCGAGCATCCCCTACGAGCGCCTCTTCCGGGAGTGGAGAGAGTTAGGCTACTCAGACGAGTTGATGGAAAAAATCTTTCACAAGAACGCCGAGCGAATTCTGGGCTTATAGCAGTCTCCTCTTTTACTTTTCTAGTGTAGTGTCTCACGCTGTTGACACCTTATCCTAAGTTCGACAGGCGAAACGGAGTCTGCCACCACGAAGGACACGAAGAGCACGAAGGAAGAGAAAATCATGTTGAAATCCGGTCGCTTTGCTAATCCAGTTCTCCGTTCTTCGTGTCCTTCGTGCGCTTCGTGGTGAATAGAGAAAGCTTGAAAGATAAGTGCCTTAATTTAAGAGACACTACACTAGATGTCCTCCGGCCTCGGCCTGCGCCAGTATTTCCTGGATGGTCTGCATCAGCTTGCGCGCCGCCGCCGGGGTCAGCTCCACCGCGACGCGCGCACCGGGTCCTTCGGCTTCGTTGACGAAATCGATATTGAGCGCGTGCTCCTCTCGCGCATGGTACGGATGGTCATACGACACGTTGAGCTGCCGCACCTCGAACCAGCCGTCCTTCCCTTTCCCGCTGCCGTCGAACGGCACCTGCTTGGCGATCATCGTGCACATCGTCGTCTCCTTAAAAAACGTGTTCGTGTTACTCCGAAGTAGTCCTCTGGGCTTTCGTGTTCGTGCTCGCCTCTCTCACGAGCACGAGTCACGAACACGAGCACGTCTCTGCTCCGATCACGCGCCTAAGTGCTTGGGCAGAAACGCCCAGATTTTTTTCCATCCGTCCACCGCCTGCTCCGCGCGATAGGCGGCGGGACGGTCATAATAGAAAAATCCGTGCCCGGCGCCGTCGTAGCGATGGAACTCGTAATTTTTGCCGTGCTTCTTTAATTCCTCTTCGTGCTTGTTGACCTGCTCCGGCGACGGGCTCTTGTCGTCGTTGCCGAACAGGCCGAGAAGCGGCGCCGAAAAATCCTTGGTTAAATCGACCGGCGCAACCGGCTGCTTGGGCGTCAGCTCCTCTTTGGACGCGGCGACCTTACCGCCCCAGCACTCGACGACGGCGTTCAGGCCTTTCAACTTGCAGCCGGCGAGAAAAGCGTGGCGGCCGCCGGAGCAGGTGCCGAAAATGCCGATCTTCCCGCTAAAATTGGGCTGCGCGCGGAGAAACTGCATCGAGCCCTCGATGTCGCCGAGCACCTGATCGTCGGCGACGCCGCCCGCCGCGCGCACTTTGGCGCCGACGTCTTCCGACGTCCCATGGCCGTCGCGGAAATAGAGATTCGGCGAGATCGCCAGATAGCCGTGGTGCGCGAACCTCCGCGTGCACTCGCGGTACCATTCGTCCCAACCCGGCGCGTGATGGACCAGGACCATCCCCGGGAATTTGCCCTGCCCCAGCGGCTTGGCGAAATAAGCGTTGATCTTGTCGCCCTTGGCGCCCTTGGCGCCCTTGATGTCGACGGTCTCAGCCGTCATGCCTTCGTATTTGTCGGTTGTGTACATGACCATCCTCCCGTATGTTTTATTTGACTTTTAAAATTTGCTCTATCCGAAAGGGAGACTAGTTGGCTTGCGCTGTTAAGTCAACTCTCCCCCCTCGTTTTCTGCCCAGGGATTTGGCGCCCCATCGAACGAATATCCGTAGCGGGAAGGTTGACGGCTCTTTGCCCAATTACTATGATCCCACCAGCCCGCAGCCGGTTTATCGGAGAGCCATTCAATCGCCTGGGAGTTGATAATGGGAATGACCATTACAGAGAAGATCATCGCGCGCGCGGCAAATCGCGACAGCGTCGGCGCCGGAGACATCGTCGTCGCCAACGTGGACAAGCTCTACATAAAAGATCTGCGTTTCTCGAAGAAGGAAGATGCCAAGGGGCTTTACGGAGTTCTGCTGGAAGTCCTCGCAAGCATGGGAAAGCAAAATGTATGGAGCGGCAAGGATATCGTCGTCAATCTGGACGAGCAGCCGCCGCGCACCGAGCGGCGCTCCGAAGGCCAGGAGAGAGCGCGCGACTTCGCGCGGGAGCAGCGCGCCGTTCTCTATGGCGGAGAGGACGGCGGCATCGGCCACAATGTCATGGTGGAGCACGGCCATGTAACGCCGGGAGAGTTCATCGTGGGGGGCGATTCGCATACCTGCACCTACGGCGCTCTCGGCGCGTTCGCGACCGGCATCGGATTTACCGAGACGGTCGGGGTTTTGGCCACGGGCCAAATCTGGCTCAAGGTTCCGGCGACGCTACAGTTCGATTTGACCGGTGCGCCCGGCCCGTTCGTGGTCGGGAAAGACATCGTGCTCTGGGTGGCAGGCAAGATCGGCTACGAAGGCGCGATCAACCGCACTTTGGAATACAGCGGACCGGGAATCAAGGAGGTCTCTATCGAGAGCCGGCTCACTATCTGCAACATGGCGGTCGAGATGATCGCGGTCAACGCCATCATTCCTGCCGACGAGCGCACGGCCGCTTACGTGCGTGAAATCGGCGCCGGCGAGTTCTCGCCCCTGACGAGCGACGCCAGCGCGCGCTACGAGCAAGTTCACACCGTGGACCTGGGACAAATCGAGCCGCAGGTGGCGGCGCCGGAGTACCCCGCGAACGCCCATCCGGTCGGCGAATTCAAAGGAGTCAAAATCCATCAAGGCTTCATCGGGACGTGCACGAACGGGCGGATCGAAGATCTCAGGATGGCGGCCGGAATTTTGCGCGGCCGAAAGGTCAAACCAGGGGTGCGGCTGATCATCACGCCCGCCTCGTTTATGGCCTATCGCCTCGCCGAAAAGGAAGGGCTGTTGGAGATCTTCAAGCATGCTGACGCGGTCGTGACCAGCTCCGAATGCGGCTTGTGCGTCAGGCCTTCGCTTTCGGCCGGAGAAGTTTGCGTCTCGTCGGGCAACCGCAACTATCGGGGACGAATGGGGCCCAAGGAGTCGAGCGTCTTTCTCAGCAACGCCGCCACGGTCGCCGCTTCTGCGGTCGCCGGCCAAATCACCGACCCCAGAGACTATCTGTGAAACAGGAACTTGCGATGAGCGCATTGGCGATTAAGGGACGCGTCTGGAAATTCGGCGACTCCATCGATTGCGGAAACATCGACGGGGTCATGGGCGGCGTCGATCCGGAATTCAAGCACAAGGTCAAGCCGGGGGATATTCTGATCGCCGGCAAATTCTTCGGCATGGGCGCCAGCGACGAGCACGCGCCGAGGTCTCTCAAGGAAGCCGGAATCGCCGGAGTGGTGGCCGAGTCTATTTCCAATATTTTCTTGAGAACCCTGATCAACATCGGCCTTCCTGCGATGGAGTGCGGCGGCATCGCGGGAGCCGTCCGCGAGGGAGATGAGATCGAGGTGGATTACGTCGCCGGATGCGTGCGCAACCTACGCTCCGGCCAAACCCTCAGCGGCGATGCGCTTCCCGACTTCGCCCGGCAGATTCTCGCAAAGGGCGGACTGATGCCCTATTTGAAGACCGGCGGACAGTTCAAATAAGCGTGGGAAGAAAAAACGCGTCTCATGAACACGGAAAAAATCACCGCAGGGTCGCTCCTGTCGATCTTCGTCGCCGCGCTGTGCGCCTTTTCGGCGCCGGCCCAAGGCCAATCCGAACGGGACAAGATGATCGAAGCGGCAAAAAAAGAGGGCGAGGTTGTTTTTTACGGCGGCTTCAGCGTTGCCGACGTCGCCGGCTTCATCAGGAAGTTCAACGGCAAATACCCTTTCATCAAGGTCAACCATTTGAGAGAGGGCGCCGAAAAACTCATGACGCGAGTCCTGGCCGAGCGGCAAGCGGGTAAGCACTCGGTGGACGTGATCCAGGCGCGCGGCTTCCCGGCCCAGGTCATGTTGGATAAAGGCGTGTTCGCAAAATATCTTTCTCCCGAGACTAAAGCGTACCCCAAAGGATTCAAGGATGCCGAAGGCCGTTGGGCCACGATGTACGTTCAGACCTCCATCATCGGCTACAACACGAAGTTCGTGAAACCGGGCGAAATAAAAAATTGGGAGGATCTGCTCAATCCGAAATGGAAGGGTCAAATGGTGATCGACCGCGAGGAGACCGAGTGGTTCGCCAATATGCTGGAGGTCATGGGCAGGGAAAACGGGCTCAAATACATGCGCCGGCTCGCCGAACAGAGACCGACGATGTGGGAGGGCCACTCATTGATGGCCCAACTCGTCGCCGCGGGCGAGCACCCGATCGGCATCTCGCTCTACGGGCCGCGCATCGAGGATCTCATATCCAGGGGCGCGCCGGTCGAGTGGGTGCGCAGCAACCCGGTGATCGGATTCCTCTATCTTGTCGGACTGGCGGACAAAGCCCCACACCCGAACGCCGCCCGGCTACTGATCGACTTCGCGCTTTCACAGGAAGGACAGATAGAGATCACCGAGTCCCGGCGCATCTCGATGCGGCCCGACGTCAAGCCCAATCCGCCCAGGCTCGTCGAGGGAGTGAATATTCATGCCAGCAATCTCGAGCTGGCCCGCGGCTACGATCGGCTTTACAAAGATTTTCAAGATATATTCGGCAAACAGTAACGCTGAAGCGGAGGAGAGCCATATGACCAAGGCGAGAAAGTTACGCGAGCTGCTGGCGCGCAGAGAATTTTTTATCGCGCCGGGCGCCTACGATGCCATGACCGCCCGGCTGGTGGAGCAGGCGGGATTTCCGGCGGTCAAGCTGCTCGGCAACGCCACGACGGCCAGCCTGCTGGGATTGCCGGACTTGGGTTTTTTGAGCTTGATGGAAGTGGTGAACCATTCCCGCAACGTCGCGGCGGCGGTAGATATCCCCTTGATGGTGGACGCCGACACGGGTTTTTTGAGCGGTCCTTTGGGCATCATCCGCACGGTGCGGGAATTCGAGCGCGCCGGTCTCGCCGGCATCTCATTCGAAGACCAGGCATGGCCGAAGAAATGCGCTCTGATCGAGGGCGCGACGCGAGTGGTTCCCATCGAGGAGCACGCGAAAAGAATCGAAGCCGCGGTTCACGCGCGCGCGGACAAGGATTTCGTGATCGGCACCCGAACGGACGCCGAAGAGTCGCTCGGCCTCGATGAAGCGATCAAGCGGTCCAATGTCTACGCGGAGGCCGGGGCCGATCTGATTTCGATCGCACTGCGCTGGTCGCGGGAAAAGGGCAAGCGGGAGCAAACACTCTACGCGCTCGGCCGCATTGGACGCGAAGTCAAAGCGCCCGTCTCGCTGATGTTTTCCGACGAGGTCATCGGCGCCGGCAATGCCACCATCGACGAGATCCGCGCGATGGGCTTCGT
Source organism: uncultured Syntrophobacteraceae bacterium (assembly GCA_964572145.1). Classification (GTDB taxonomy): domain Bacteria; phylum Desulfobacterota; class Binatia; order UBA9968; family UBA9968; genus JAJPJQ01. The sequence goes on along the minus strand of CAZNES010000013.1, from coordinate 22,795 downwards.
CATAGGCTCCTGCAACTCGATCCGTTACACGGTGGTCAAGGCCGTAGCCGACATGCTCCAGGTTTTAAAAAGAGACTGGTGCACCGCCGCCAACGGCGACCGGATGGCTACGCTCAAAGACTACAACGAGCTTTTAGGTTTACAGGATTACATGGAGCTGGAAGCTCGGTTTACCACGACGTAAAAGTCCGGGTAATCTCCGCCATCCCGGCCGTTACTCAATCTCCCTCGCCCCGTCTTCTCGGCCGGTCCGTTTGCTTTAAAATCTTTTTGCGCAGGCGGATCGCTTGCGGCGTCACTTCGACCAGCTCGTCGTCGCCGATCCACTCGATGCCTTCCTCCAGCCCCATCTCGCGGTGCGGCGTGATCAGGATATTCTCGTCGCGGCCGGCGGCGCGAATGTTGGTCAGTTTCTTTTCGCGGCAGATGTTGACGTTGAGGTCGTTCTCCCGCGAATACTCGCCGATGGCCATGCCCTCGTAAACGCGCGTCCCCGGCGCAATGAAAAGCGTGCCGCGCTCCTGGAGATGAAATACGGCGTACGGCGTCGTCATGCCTTCCCGGTCGGCGACCATCGCGCCGTTGCTGCGCGATTGGATCGGCCCGTGCCAGGGCGCCCAGCCGTTGAAAAGGGCGTTGGCGATTCCCGTCCCGCGCGTGTCGGTCAAAAAGCGCGAGCGAAAGCCGATCAATCCCCTCGACGGCACGGCGAATTCCAGCCGCACGCGCCCGGAACCGCCGTGCACCATCTTGGTCATCTTGCCGCGCCGGGTCGCGAGCAGTTGCGAGACGATCCCGATGTGCTCCTCAGGAACGTCGATCACGAGCAACTCCACCGGCTCGTGTACGGCGCCGTCGATCTCCCGCGTGATGACCGTCGGCTTGGAGACCTGCAGCTCGTAGCCTTCGCGGCGCATGGTCTCGATCACGATGGCGAGCTGAAACTCGCCCCTGCCGGTCACGCGGAACGCATCCGGCGAATCGGTCTCTTCGACGCGAATGCTCACGTTCTTGCGCTGCTCGTAGGTGAGCCGCTCGCGCAGCTTGCGCGACGTGACGAACTCTCCTTCGCGTCCCGCCCACGGAGAATTGTTGGCGCTAAAGATCATCGCGATGGTGGGCTCGTCGACGCGCAGCGGCGGCAGCGGCTCGGGATGTTCACGGTCGGCGATGGTGTCGCCCATCTGGATCTCTTCGATGCCGGCGACCGCGACGATGTCGCCGGCGCCGGCCGACTCGACCTCGCTCCGCTTGAGACCGCTCCAGCCGAATACTTGCGTGACCTTCACCGGCTGCCGGAACCCGTCCGCCCGGCAGAGCATGTACTGGCCGGTGCGGAGCGTGCCGCCCTTGAGCCGCCCGATCGCCATTCTGCCGACGTAGTCGTCGTAATCCAGATTATTCGCCTGGAACTGCGTCGGCGCAGAAGCATCCGCCACCGGCCCCGGCAGCGCCTCGACGATCAAGTCGAACAAGGGTTTCAAATTTTCCGATGGCTGTTTCAGATCGCGCATCGCGATGCCGGCGCGGGCGTTGGTGTAGACGATGGGAAAATCGAGTTGGTCTTCGTTGGCGTCGAGATCGATGAAGAGATCGTAGATCTCGTCCAGCACCTCGGCGGGCCGCGCGTCGGCGCGGTCGATCTTGTTGATGCAGACGACGGGCGGCAATCCGGCCTCCAGCGCTTTTTTTAAAACGAAGCGCGTCTGCGGCAGCGGCCCCTCGGAAGCATCGACCAAGAGCATCACGCCGTCCACCATTGCCAGCGTCCGCTCGACCTCGCCGCCGAAATCCGCGTGGCCGGGAGTATCGACGATATTGATCTTTACCTCACCGTAGTGAACCGAAGTGTTCTTCGCCAGGATCGTGATGCCGCGCTCGCGCTCGAGGTCGAGCGAATCCATGACGCGATCGATCACCCGCTCGTTGGCGCGAAAGATGCCGCTCTGGCGCAGCATGCCGTCGACCAGCGTCGTCTTACCGTGATCGACGTGCGCGATGATGGCGACGTTGCGGATGTCGCCGCGGCGATTGGAAGCATTTTGATTCATCGATCCTCTAATAAACGCGGATTAGACGCCCCGGACAAGATTAGCGATCGGCTGGAACTGCGAAGCTCCGGGCTTGGAAAGCTTCCAGTGCCCGTTGCCAGATCGTGGCCATGATGATAGGGTGAGTTGTCCTTTAGAGCTTATCTTTCGTCATCTTTGAAACGCCTCTGAGCTTTAAACGAGCCGGAGGCTTTTTTATTGCCGTGGGTAGTGTAAGGAGGGGATATGTCAGACGCAAGAGAGGAAGTCAAACTGCAAGACGGAACGCTCATACGGCATCGGGTCGCTGGGTACGAAGGGCGGATCGACGGAACCACGGCGCTTAAGGTCTGCTTCACTCAGGGCGGCGAGTCGCTCGGCAACGTCACGACCAAGCAACTCTATCAATACCGCGTTCTCGTTCAAGGGGAGATCATGCGGCGGATCGCCCCGATCGAGGATATGGTAGTCCTGGAAGGCGTCACCGACATTATCTGCTCCGGCTGCCACGCCTCGTTCCGAAGCGCCCCCGGCCGGGCAAACAAGCCCGGAGGCCGCTGCGCTTGCGGCGGATGGATCTGTCCCTCGTGCTTGATATGCCAGGATACCGCGTCTTGCGCCAAGCAGCGCCTGCGGCTGGCCCGCAAATTGAACCCGAAGAAAAAAGCCAGAGGCAGTTGAAACGGAGAATGAAACAAAGTAGAGTCGGCTTCTATTTCAGTATGGGGCCTCCTGAAATCGGAGTTTGAAGAGTTGAAGGTCCAGTCCGTCTCTCCCTTGCGAAACGATACCTAAAGGATAAAACCGACCAGAGCGTGGTTCCAGCCTTTTAGTTCCCCATGTTCTGCTCCTCTTAGCGGTCAGCTTCTCAGGGTCAAAGACATCAACATTCTCTCAAAGGAGGGAGAATATGGGTAATAAATTATATGTCGGCGGTCTCCCCTATTCCGTAACGGAAGGGCGATTGCAGGAAATCTTCGCGGCGCACGGCACCGTAGAGTCGGCAAAGGTGATCTCGGACAAATTCACCGGGCAATCGCGCGGCTTCGGCTTCGTGGAGATGAGCTCCGGCGGCGAGGCGCAAAAGGCGATGGAAGCGCTGAACGGCACGCAGCTCGACGGGCGCACGCTCGTCGTCAATGAGGCCAAGCCGATGGGAAACCGTGACGGCGGTGGCGGTGGCGGCGGAGGGGGTCGCGGAGGAAACAGAGGCGGCGGCGGCCGCGAGCGCTGGTAGGTTTCACGATCGACGAAGAAGGGGCAACGGGTCGGTTTGCCCCTTCCCTTTCATCGATTTTAGCCCATCCGGGAAAGAGGAAAGAATGATAGAACCCCTGGAATGGGCGGCAGGGTTTATCGGTTTCTTCCTGTACGCCAGTTTTTTTGAATGGTTTTTACATCGGTTCTTGATGCATCAACCATTTTGGTCGTATCCGTTTCGATCTCACGCCTTGATCCACCACGGTATTTTTCGCTCCGGGTCCACTTATTTTCTCCCAGAGGGGCAAAACCACAAGAACATCAGATTCGCCTGGTGGAACGCGCCCTTGATCATCGGGCTGCACGCGCCCCTGGTTTTCTGGGTCCAGCATCTGCTCCAGGTAAATATTTTCTTCGGCGGCATGGCGGCGCTCGGCGTTTATTATTTTCTCTACGAATATCTCCACTTCTGCATGCACGTGCCCAAGGCGCGCCGGTTTGAGAAGAGCGCGTGGTTCGCCTGGCTCGACGCACATCACCACCAGCATCACCAACGTCATTACACCAATCTCAACGTCGTCCTTCCTCTGGCCGATTTCCTATTCGGCACGCTCATCCCGGCCCGAGAAAGGATACCCGCGCAGAGAAAATTGATTCATCCGTAGCGCCGCGGCCTGCGCTATCGAGCGGCCCGGTTGGGAACGTCGCCTTGACGATTTTTGTCGTGGAGGCACCTTTTTGTACTGCGCCTGTCCTCTACCCCAAAATCATCGAATGGATTCAACGCCGAGGCTCTTGGCATAATCATTGCTCATATATTCCCCGGTATGAATATCCTCGATTTTGCGCGCAAGCTGGCCACGGAGTTGTCCTATGCCCATACGCTGCGCTGCATCGGTCAAAAGCTGGAGCAGCTCGATCTCAAAGCCTTCGAAATCAAATACCAGGACGAAATTTACTTCATTCAGGCCTGGCACAAAGGGACCTCCGTCTCGGAAGAGGTAAAGCACCGCTATACTCAGGAAGAGTTGAAGGAATTAGAATTCGAGATGCGCAAGAGACGGGGCCCGGTCGTGGGCCGTGCCAATCCGCTGAAGCTCTCGCAGATGCTTCGTCTCGCCGGGCATTATGTCGATCACATCGGCGGCCGGCTGCTCCGAGTCGAGTGGCAACGTCAAACGGGAAAAGTTCAATCTATCACGATCCAGTACGAAGCGTCCGAATCCGATCGCAAAGAGGCGGGTTCCGCACCCGGGACGATCGAGGAAATCTGCGTGCACGTCTACAAGGAAACAATAAAAGCGCGGCCCATCGCCCGCCCGGTTTCCTGAGCGCTCGAACGATGCGGCTACCCGCCTGACGTGTTCCCCCAAGAATTAATTTTTCAGGCTGCTCAAAAAGCTCTCAGAGGCAAGGCGCGCGAAGATTCGTCGAGCGGAGGCGTACTCTTTTCGGTACGCCGTAGCGAGCGAATCAAGCGCAACGAAGCCTATGAGGCTTTGTGGGCGGCCTGCTAGACTTTCCATCCGTTGACCGATACATCCACTGGAGTCCCCGCCGGGTCATGGACGCCCATCTCGGCAAAGCGGCCGTCGCGTGGTTTCTTTTCGGTGTCTCCGTTCCCGCCGGCGTCGCCCGCCACTCGAAGCGTCTGCTCCATGTCGTCAACCTGAAAGCCGAAATGGTCGATGCCCTCTCGCCCGCCGCGCGCGGGAAGGATCGCGAGATTGATATGGCCGTCCGAAAGGTAAATGGCGCGGTTTCCATCCTCCCGCACCGGCCCGCGCCAAACTTCCGTCAGACCGAAGGTCTGTTTGTAGAAATCGGCGGTCTTCTCCTGATCTTCACACTTGATCGCCACGTGTTTGATTCTCGCCATACGAATTTTCCTCCTATATATTAATTGTACAGCCGCTCTATGAATCCGCTCTTCTTGATCTCGTCAAGGACGCTTCGATCGACAAAATAGGCCGGGCTCTGGGACTTGGGCGCGTTCACCTGATCCAGCTCGGAGCGCAGCGCCGCGTCATCCGGGTAAGGCGTGGGCTCGATATTTTCCTTCACGTCGTCCACCCACGTGCCGATTTGCTGCTCACTCAACCCGCGCATGTACTTTTGCAGGATGCGCACCGTGCCCGTTTTGTTCGTCTTGAAATAGTGAATCGTCTCCAGGTAGGCCTGAACGAACCGGACCACGCCGGCGCGGTCGCGCTTTAGCTTGCGCTCGGTCGTCGTCACGGGAGCGTCGAGCCCAGGTATTCCCAGCTCGCGCGCGCTCGCCCCTTTGAGCTGTCGCGCCTTGCCCTGAAAAACGAGCAGCATCCCCGATTCGCCCAAGACGCCGACTTCGATTCTGCCGGCCTCCAGCGTCTGCGTCACGCCCGGCGTGCCGCCCATCTGCAGCACGGTAACGTCGGTTTCTTTGAGACCGGCCTTTCTGAGCGCGGTGCGGAGAAACGTGTCGCCGGCCGATCCGAACTGCGTCACGCCGATGATTTTGCCTTTGAGGTCTTTGAGGCCGCCGAGCGCGGAGTCCGGCCTGACCAAGACGCGCTGCGAGGAATAGGACGACGGCGAAGCGAGGATCGCGATCTCGGCGCCCTGCATGCGCGCGCGCAAAACCGCGGCCGCGCCCGCGACGATGAAGTCGAGATCGCCCGCCAGCAGCGCCTGCACGGTGCGCGGGCTGCCGGGAATGAGGACGACGTCGGCGGTGAAACCGTGCTTTGCTAGAATGCCGGATTCCCGCGCGATCCAGAACAGCCCCTGCCCGGGATTGACGGCGACATGAGCGAGGGTGAGCTTTTCAGCCCGAAGCGAGACGGGCGCGAGCAAACCCAGAAGCAACAGCGCGACTCCCAGCAGTTTCATGAGAGACAATTAGCCGGTGGCTTCACACCTGTCAACCTGGAAAGGCTGTAGGCAGTAGGCAACAGGCGGTAGGATAGATGATGCGGGGACCATCCTTTCTAATTCCTTCCTCCATCTCTTCCGAACTATCGCCTACAGCCTATCGCCTTCTTTCAGTTGACATCATCGGCCATCGTCCACTACTTTCTGTAACTATCCACCGGAATAATTAGGAGGCAAAGATGGCACTCGATTTTGTCACCAACCAGGAGATCATCGTAGCGGCGCGCGCCAATCTCGACCAAAACGCCTGGGACTATCTGACCGGCGGCGCGGAGTCGGAGACGACGATGCGACGCAACCGCCTCGGCCTCGATTCGCTGGCGTTTCGCCCGCGGATTCTCGTCGATGTTTCCAATATCGATACGTCCACGACCTTTCTCGGCCACAGACTCCGGATCCCCGTTATGCTGGCGCCGATCGGATCGTTGCAGCTCCTTACGCCCGAAGCCGGGGTCGCCGTCGCGAAAGCCGCGGAAGAATTCGGCACGATCAATTTCGTCAGCTCCGTGACTCAGCCGAGCCTAGAGGAAATTGCGGCGGCAAGCCGGAGTCCGAAGATATTTCAGCTCTATGTCGCGGGCGATTTGAAATGGGTCGAGAGTCTCCTCGCGCGCGTTAAGAACGCGGGCTACACCGCGCTTTGCCTGACCGTCGATACGGCGATCTACGGTAGGCGCGAGCGGCAAATGATGGATCGTTACCTTCCGCCAAGCCGCCGTCAAACCGGTTACGAATATCGCACGGCGCTCACCTGGGAGACGATGGATGCAATCAAGGAAATCGCCGGCCTACCGTTTATTTTGAAAGGCGTCGCGACGGCGGAAGACGCGGCGATCGCCGTCGAGCACGGCGTCGCTGCGGTCTACGTTTCGAACCACGGCGGGCGGCAGCTCGATCACGGACGCGCGACGATCGAGATGCTGCCGGAGATCGTCGCCGCGGTCGACGGCAAAGCCGAGATCGTTCTCGACGGCGGCATCGCGCGCGGCAGCGACGTGGTGAAGGCGATCGCGCTTGGCGCCAAAGCCGTCGCGATCGGCAAGCTTCAAGGCTGGGGCCTTGGCGCCGCCGGAAAAGACGGGTTAGTTCGCGTGCTCGAATTATTGGAGAACGAGATCACCGTGACAATGGGGCTCCTCGGCGCGACCCGCGTCGATCAGTTAATGCCGGCTCACCTGTGCAAGGCTCTACCTACAGGTCACGCGCATGAGATGAGCGCGTTCCCTCACATGCCGGGCGGCAGATTGATTTAATTTTGAATTGATGAGAAGGGCTACGGTCTCTACTCCATCAGTCTGCGGAAACATGTCGAAGGGCTGGAGCGCAATCACGCGATAGCCGTTGTCGGAAATTTTGTCGAGATCGCGCGCCAGCGTTGCCGGCTCGCACGAGACGTAGATAATCCGCGGCGGAAGCAGAGAAGTTAGAGCGGCCACGGCGTCGGGCTGAAGACCTTTGCGCGGCGGGTTCAAGATCACGAGATCGACTTGCGGAAAAACGCGCTTTGCCTCTGCCAATTTCTCCGCGACGTTTCCTTCGAAGAAGCGGCAGTTGTTGACGCCGTTCATCCGCGCGTTTTGCTTCGCCGTCGCGATAGCGAGAGAACTTTCATCGACGCCCCAGATTATTTCCGCCGCCGGCGCCAGGTGAAGCGAGATCGGGCCGACTCCGCAGTAGAGGTCGAGAACGATCTCCTTTCCCGTCAATGCCGCCAATGACTCCACTTTCTCGTATAGCTTGGAGGCGACGAGCGGGTTCGCCTGCGAGAAGACGCCGACCGGAAGTCTCAGCTTCCACGCGCCGATCCGCTCGATCACCGTGTCCCGACCGGCGAGCGAACGAGAGCGCGGCCCCCAGATGACGTTGCCGGCGTCCTCGTTGATATTCTGGGCGACTCCGGCAAGAAAGCTAAAGCGCTTCTTGAGGGCTCGCGCGAGTTCGTTACCGCGTGGAAATGTCGGCCGCCGCGTCACTAAAGTGAGCACGATCTCCCGGGACCAGAAGCTATAGCGGACGTCGAGATAGCGCAGGTCGCCGCTGTCGCTGCGCTCGTCGTAAGGAGAGATGCCGAGCCGTTGAATTTCCTTCTTGAGCTGCTGGATCACGCGGTTGACCGCTTCCGGATGAACCGGGCAAGAAGAGATATCCACGACCTGGTGGCTTTGCGGCAGATAGAGTCCGGTGAGGACTTCGCTCTTCGCCTTGCGCACCACCAGCTTCACGCGCGCGCGATAGCCCAGCCGGCGCGGCGAAGGAACAACACCCGGGACTTGAACGTGTTGAAGCGAAGGATACCTCGCGAAAGATTGAGCGACGATTTCCTGTTTTCTTTTTAATTGCTCCGGATAAGGAACGTTGATGAACGGGCAACCGACACATCCCTCGGGATAATGAGGACAGGAAGGAACATACTCGCCTCTGGTTTCAGATGGCTGCTTCGAAGGGAGATCGCGTCGCTGAAAGGCCACGGAACAGCCTTATCGACTTGAACGCGCGCGGTCAACGCGAAAACAAAGCAAACCAGCAAAGCGCCGAAACGCCGCGCCGCGGGGTGAATTTGACAATATTTTACCATGGGAATAAAACACGCCGAGTCGTCGATCGACGCACGGCCGCAATGCCGCGGCCGAGGAGGCCATGATGCGGCTTTTCCGATCTTTGTTTCTCATTCTCTCGCTTACTTTCGCGACGGCGCCCGCGGCTCATGGCCAGAGCGCGCCCGAGAGCGGCCTCAAGGCGGAGATCACCGCCGTCGCAATTCCGGCGAACCGCCGGCCGATCGTCACCTTTAAAATCGCCGACGCCAAGGGAAAGCCGCTCGATCTCGAGGATCTCGATCCCAACAGCGTGAAATTTACCATCGCCGCGCTTACGGTCGCAAAGAGCGGCGAGCGCGATTATCGCAATTACATTCTCGCCAGGGTCGCCGGCAAAGATTTCGTCTTCAAAGGCGAGACGCGAAAACCGGCGCTGGCGGAGACGTTGCAGCCGGGCGCCGACGAGGGCGGCGCTCTCGCGCGCGTGCGTCCGGGAGTTTTTAGCTACACGTTTAAGACCGCGCTGCCCGCCGACTTCGACCGCAAGACGACTCACGTCGTCGGCGGCGAGCTGACCCGCGGCGAGCGCCGCTACGCCGCGAATCCGCTGTACGAGTTCGTTCCCGCCGGCGGCAAGGTGCAGCTCAGGCGTGAATTGACTGAGACGGCCTCTTGTAATACGTGCCACGATCCCATGCGCGCGCACCGTGGCACGGCGCGCGAGGCCGGCTACTGCGCGCTCTGCCACACCTCGCAACTGACCGACCCGGAAACCGCCGAGAGTCTCGACTTTAACTATTTCATCCACAAACTCCATCGCGGGAAATATCTCCCGAGCGTGAAGGCCGGCAAGCCCTATTTCACCGTCGGCTTGAATCAGCGGGTGGTGGATTTTTCCACGATCGTGAGTCCCCAGTCGGTCGTGACGGAAACGATTCCAAAAGAATATCGCAATTGCCTCGCCTGCCATGCGAATCCTAAGGTAACCAACTGGAAAGTTTTGCCGTCGAGCGTGGGCTGCGTCTCCTGCCACGACAACGTCGATTTAAGAACGGGCACAAAGCACGGGCCGGGCCCCGCGGCCGAGGGCACTTGCGTCAATTGCCACCAGCCGGAGGGACCGGAGTTCGGCGCGTCGATTGTCGGCGCCCATACGTTTCCCGGCAACGCGAGCCAGTTACCCGGAATTGTTTTCGACATCCTCCAGATCGAAGGCGGCAAGCCGGGTAGTAATCCCGTCGTGACCTTTAGTTTAAAGGACAAACAAGGCGCGCCGGTCAACGCTGCGCAGATGAATAACCTAAGTCTCGTGCTGGCCTGGCCGACGGTCGATTACCGGACCGAGGTCAGCGAGGACGCGCGCAAGGCCGAGCCGTTGGGCAACGGCGTCCACCGGCATAAATTCGCTTACACGATTCCGGCGGACGCGAGCGGCTCGGGCGCCGTGGGTATCCAGGGTTACCGGTTGCTCGACGTCAAGCGGCCGAGCGGAACGGTTGTGGAAAAAAACCAGCGCAACGCCGGCATCAACGTGGTCAAATATTTTCCCATCACCGACCGCGAGGCAGTGCCCAGGAGAAAAGCGGTCAAGACCGAGAACTGCAACGTCTGCCATTTGAAGCTCCAGCCGCACGGCGAGGTTCGCAACAACACGGAATTTTGCGTCATGTGCCACAACGCCAATCATACCGACGCGGACAAGAGAAAAACCGCCAAGGGACCGATGCCGCCGGAGAACGTGCATTACAAACGGCTCATTCATCGCATCCACACGGGAAGAAATCTGGGCGAGCCGTTCATCGTCTACGGCGGGCCGGCGGCGGCTCCCGTCCCGGTGAACTTCGGCGAAATCCGATTTCCCGGCGATCGGAGAAACTGCGTCAAGTGTCACGAAAAAGGCGCGAACGAGCTGCCGCTGCCGGAAGGAGTCATCGCGACGCCGATCCAGCAGGCGGACGGCAGCGTCAAGCAATTACCGCCGATCATGAGCGCGTGCGTCGGTTGCCACACGAGAGATCCGGCCAAGGCTCACATGGAAGCGCAGATCGCTTCGAACGGGAGAGAAAGCTGCGTCGTGTGCCACGGAGTGGCGCGCGAGTTCTCAGTTGAAAAGATGCACCGGAAAGGGAGGGAGTGACGTTGTCCCCATCGTAAAGCGCGATGCCCGCCGTTAATCTCATAACGTAGCCCTCGGGCAGTGTGCTCTATTGTCACGTAATTGCGTGTGAGGCAATTTGGGAAGAATAGAATACAGCCATCAAATGAAGACTCAGACACTACTGAGTCCTGTTTATTTACTTTTGCTTTTAAGGTCACGCCTAATTCTTATTCCCCGCATTTAAACCGCTTGCCAGATTCCCCGCAAATCGCGTAAGATTTCAGCAAGTTTCTAATTTTGGATCTTCCTGGCGCCCCGACGTGATCACCGAAGCCGATACCTGTAGAAAATACGTTCTTCCGAAGCTCTATACTTCCGGCTGGAGCGACGAACAAATCAGCGAACAGAAGAGCTTTACGGATGGCCGAATCGTGCCGGTGGGAGAAAAGGGCCGCCGGCAATATCCTAAACGCGCCGATTACTTATTGCGGTACACTCGGGACTTAACGATAGGCGTTGTCGAGGCTAAGGCCGCGTACAAACTCTGCGGTGACGGTCTTCAGCAGGCCAAACAGTACGCCGAAATGCTGGGTCTTAGTTTTGCCTACGCGACGAACGGCCACGGGATTGTTGAATTCGACTATACAACGGGAAAAGAGACGGAGCTGGACGCCTTTCCAAGTCCGGCAGATCTTTGGCAGCGACTCAGGAAAGCAAAAGGTTTAACTGACGATCAAGTCGCCCGCGGAGCGCTCACTCCAAGTGAGACTTCTCTGGGGAAAGCTCACCGCTATTACCAGGAAATCGCGATCAACACGGCAGTGCAGGCGATCCTAAAGGGGAACAAACGGATTCTCCTTACGATGGCGACGGGAACAGGAAAGACTGTTGTCGCATATCAAATCTGCTGGAAACTTTGGAGTGCGCGCTGGAACCGCGCGGGTGAATATCGCCGACCCAAGATTCTTTACCTCGCCGATCGCAACATTTTGATCGACGATCCCAAGGACAAGATTTTCGCGCCTTTCGGCGATGCGAGATGGAAAATTGAAAATGGCGAGGTGAACAAGGGCCGAGAATTGTACTTCGCGATTTATCAGTCCATCGCCAAAGACGAGCGGCGGCCGGGTCTTTACAAGGAATTCGGTCCGGATTTCTTTGATCTCATCATAGTCGATGAGTGTCATCGCGGAAGCGCCAAAGACGATAGCAACTGGCGTGAGATTCTAACCTTCTTTAAACCAGCTTATCAGCTCGGCATGACCGCAACGCCTCTTCGATCCGACAACCGCGACACTTACCGGTATTTTGGTAATCCCCTCTACACCTATAGCCTGCGTCAGGGTATCGAGGACGGATTTCTCGCGCCATACAGAGTCCATCGCGTGGTGACGCAATGGGATGCGACCGGATGGCGGCCATCGAAAGAAGATATCGATCGGTACGGCCGTACAATTCCTGATGCCGAGTACAGCACGGCGGATTTCGAACGGGTTGTGGCTCTCCGGGCCCGAACCGAAGCCATCGCCCGCCATTTGACGGCCTTTCTCAAGAAAACCGACCGCTTTGGAAAAACCATCGTCTTCTGTGTGGATCAGGAACACGCCGACGAGATGCGCCGTGCACTGGCAAATCTGAACAGTGATCTCGTTCAGAAATACCCGGACTATGTTTGCCGGATTACTTCTGAGGAAGGAGGTATCGGAAGAGGACATCTCAGCAAGTTTCAGGAACTCGAAACTCAAACTCCAGCAATCGTTACCACGTCACAATTGCTGACTACAGGCGTGGATATCCCAACCTGTAAGAACGTAGTGATAGCGCGAGTGGTCAACTCCATGGTCGAGTTCAAGCAAATCATCGGCCGCGGCACGCGCGTCCGCGACGATTATGGCAAGCTCTTTTTCAACATCCTCGATTACACCGGCAACGCCACCCGCCTTTTTGCCGATCCCGAGTTCGATGGTGAGCCGGCGTTTATTTCCGAGGAAGAGATTAACAGCGAAGGCGAAACAACTTCGCAGACCTATACCGAGGTCGGTGAGGACATCGGGGATATCCAAGAAGATAGACAGATAACGCCGATTATCGGCGATGAATCCGAGGGCGAACGGCGCAAATTTTATTTTGACGGCGGGCAGGTCGAAATCGCGGCACACCTCGTGTACGAACTCGATCCTGATGGCAAGCAGCTTCGAGTTGTCAAATTCACGGACTATGCGGCTGATAAGGTGCGCAGCCTTTGCCCTTCGCTGATCGACTTGCGCCGGCGATGGGCAGATCCTGAACTCCGCGCTGAAATTATTGCCAAGCTGGAAGAAAAGGGAATCGATTTCGACGAGCTTCGATCCGCCACGGGCCAGCCGGAGGCCGATCCCTTCGACCTGCTCTGTTATGTTGCCTTTAGCGCACCCATTCGAAGCCGGAGGGAAAGGGCGGAGAAATTACGCAAGGAGAAGAAAGATTTCTTCGACCGCTACGAGCCGGAGGCGAGAGCCGTGCTCGACGCTCTTCTCGAAAAATACGCCGAGCATGGAACCGCTCAGTTCATGATTCCTGATGTGCTCAAGGTTCCACCGATTTCAGAGCGCGGCAACGTGATCGAGATCGCAAATCTCTTCGGCGGCCCGGAAAAGCTAAGAGAAGCGGTCGGCGAACTTCAAAGCCTCTTATACGCGGCCTAGGCCTGAAGAGCGTTTTCCGCCGTAAACCTTACATTAGATGTAAGGATCATGTAGCCAGTGATGGGCTACTTGCAAAAACCTTACACTCAATGTAAGGTTTTTGTATGAGACGTGACCCCAGAGATACTGAACGGCGGCTCTTGGCTATTGCCTCAGAGCAGGGTGGCTATTTCACAGCGAGCCAAGCTCTTTCGGTTGGGTACACATACCGCCAACAACACTTTCACCGGGAGCGCGGAAATTGGCTGCCGGTAGACCGTGGTCTGTTCAGGCTCCGGGATTATCCCAGTAATCCTCATGAGGATCTCATCCGGTGGGCGTTTTGGAGCCGAGACCGGAAAGGAAAGATTCAAGCCGTTGTCTCTCACGAAAGCGCCCTTGCTTTTCATGATCTTGGCGACGTCATGCCGGCAAAACTCCAGCTTACGGTGCCCGGCGGCTTCAGAAAGCGCGCTCCAGGCGCATGCGTGCTTCACTCTGGAAATCTAGAAGAGCAAGACACGGAAGGGCATGCCGGTTTTTGCGTAACCACCCCGTTCAGGACCGTTCTAGATGCAGCGGAGAGCGACCTCAGCCCCGAACATCTGATCAAAGCGCTTCGCGACGCATTGAGTCGGGGATTGATACGGCGAAAACAGCTCGAACAAGACGGACTCTCTCCCGTTGGAAGGCAGCGGCTGAACGAGGCTATGGCGGCTTTGGCGAGAGATTAGAGATGATGAAGCCTCCGAGAAGCTATGAAACTCCCGGCTCTCTCCGGCAAGCCATCGAGAGCCGCATCAACGACAGGGCAAAAACTCAGGCCGAATTGCAGAGACTTCGTAGGCTCGTGGCTTTCGACAGGCTTTTGGCGCGGCTCTTTGCGGAGCAGAGTTCTCCATGGATTGTAAAGGGAGGTTACAGCTTGGAAGTCCGGTATGGAATGAAGGCGCGGACAACAAAAGATATAGATTTGACTTTGCCCGAATCCGGCCCGCGGGCCGATCGTCCCGAGAAAATGATCCAAAAGCTCTGGGATGATCTTCAAGAGGCTGCGGCTCAGAACATAGGAGATCACTTCGCCGTCAACATCGGCGCGCCACAGCAAGAGTTCGACGCGCCTCCGGGAGGCGGCGCTCGTTTTCCGGTAGAAGTCCTCCTAGACGGACGCGTCTTTGCAAAATTCCACCTGGATGTTGGCGTTGGCGATGTCATCCTCGACAACGCCGAGTGGGCAAACGGCGAGGACTACCTTTCGTTCGCAAGTATCCCGCCGGCGAGATTTCGCATCATGCCTCTCGCGCAACAGTTCGCGGAGAAAGTCCATGCTTATACGCTGCCACGCAGGGGCGGTGTGAACTCGCGCGTCAAGGATCTGGCAGATCTCACCTTGATTCTCGACCAAGGCATCCCGGACTCTCAGTCGGTTAAATCCGCGATTGAAGCCACCTTTCAGTACCGCGCCACACATCAAATCCCCAACTCCTTCCCTGCCGCTCCCGCGACTTGGGCATCTTCCTACACGGCCATCGCGCGGGAACTGGAGCTTACCCAAACCACAATCGAGAGCGCGGTTTTTCGAATCCATAGTTACTGGAAGACTATTTTTTGAAAGGCAAACGATGGCCCGAGCAAGGAAGACCATTAACTCTCAACCGCTGACTACAGCGCAGCGCCTTTCCTCCATTGTGAAGTCCTGCCGCGATATCATGCGGAAGGATAAAGGGCTCAACGGCGACCTCGACCGGCTGCCAATGCTCACCTGGATCATGTTCCTGAAATTTCTGGACGACATGGAAGAGATCCGGCAGCAGGAAGCAAAGATGGCGGGTAAACGTTTCCGCCCCGCTATTGAACCGCCGTATCGGTGGCGCGACTGGGCGGCAAAAGAGGACGGCATAACCGGCGACGAATTAATCTCCTTTGTGAACAACGAAGAAGCCGTTCGACCAGATGGAACCAAGGGCGCCGGGCTATTTGCGTATTTGCGCGGGCTTCAAGGCGTAAACGGCGGAGATCGTCGGGACGTGATCGCTACTGTCTTTAAAGGCACGATCAACCGAATGATCAATGGCTACCTTCTCCGCGACGTCATGAACAAGTTAAATAGCATTCACTTCACGAGCAGCGACGAAATTCACACGCTCGGACTGCTCTACGAGTCGATGCTCAAGGAGATGCGCGACGTGGCAGGAGACTCCGGCGAGTTTTACACTCCCCGTCCCGTTGTCCGCTTCATGGTTGAAGTGATCGATCCAAGACTTGGTGAAGTCGTATTAGATCCGGCCTGTGGCACGGGCGGTTTTCTCGTCGAGTCATTTTTACACCTGGACAAGCAGTGCAAAACCGTCGAGGATCGCAAGCTTGTGCAAACTAAAAGCATCTTCGGCGGAGAAGCCAAGCCGCTGCCATATCTTCTTGCTCAGATGAATCTTCTTCTTCACGGCCTCGAATCACCCAAGATCGATCCTCTTAACAGCCTTCGCTTCCCTCTCCGCGAGATCGGCGACAAAGACCGAGTAGATATCATTCTTACCAACCCACCCTTTGGCGGAGAAGAAGAACGTGGCATCCTGTCCAACTTCCCCGAAGACAAACAGACCGCCGAAACCGCCCTTCTCTTTCTTCAACTCATCATGCGCAAACTCCGCCGCCAACCGAAACCCGGCCGCGCCGCAGTGGTCGTACCTAATGGAACTCTCTTTGGCGACGGCGTCTGCGCACGAATCAAAGAAGAGCTGCTCAAGGACTTCAACCTCCACACGATCGTGCGCCTCCCCAACGGCGTCTTCGCTCCCTACACCAGCATCCCGACAAACCTCCTCTTTTTCGACCGCTCCGGCCCCACGAAGGAAATCTGGTACTACGAGCAACCGCTCCCCGATGGGCGAAAAAACTACACCAAGACTCAACCCATCCAATACGAAGAATTCTCCGGCTGCCTATCCTGGTGGAAAAGCCGCGAAGAAAACGATCGCGCCTGGAGAGTTCCGGCTAAAGACATTCTCAAGTACAACGAAAACGGCAATCTAGTGTCCGTAAACCTCGACATCAAAAATCCCGCCAGCAAGCAGGACTTCGAACACCTCCCTCCCGAACAACTCGCCGACGACATCCTCAAAAAAGAGCAGCGCATCATGGAGATCGTGATGGAGATTAAGCGGACTTTAGGAGAACCGCTGGGATGAGCGACCGCTGGCCATTGCTGCCACTCGCGGATTTGCTGAGGCCTGTGAGCCGGCCTGAGCGTGTCGATCCGGAAAAGACCTACCGGATTCTTGGTGCCCACTGGTACGCTAAAGGGCTCTACGTCAAAGATACCTTAGCGGGTTCGGGGATTCGAGCTGATAAGGTTTACAGAGTAGAAGCGGATGATTTTGTTTATAATCGGCTCTTTGCCTGGAAAGGTTCCTTTGCAGTTGCAACAAAAGAAAACGACGGGTGTTACGTCTCCAACGAGTTCCCATGTTTTTCCGTCAACCCAGAGAAGGCTGACCCTGTGTACCTGTGGAAGTATTTTAGCCGAAACTCCGTATGGAACGACGCACTAGATTTAAGTGCTGGCGGTACTCCGACCAGCAGAAATCGTTTGAAGGAAGAGAAATTTCTAGCTCTGAAGATTCCTCTCCCTCCCCTTCCCGAGCAGTGGCGGGTCGTGGCGTGGATCGAAGAACTGGCCGCCAAAATCGAAGAGGCGCAGGGGCTTCAACAAGATGCAGCCGAAGAGGCTACGGCGTTGGTGTCAAAGGGGACTTCTAGGTTAGTTGATGAAGCCGGATGGACAATTCGTCCATTGGGTGAGCTACTCATGGAACCGCCGCGGAACGGGCTCTGCCCTAAGCCGGAACTCGAACACGGTGGTCGGCCAATGCTCCGGATCAATGCTGTCTCTAGCTCACCGACTCGGTTCGTAGATCTGACGGCCAAAAAAATGGTTGAAGTTTCAAGTGACGAGGCAGCACCATTTGAATTGCGGCACGACGATGTTTTTATCGTCCGATACAACGGTGACATAGACCGCGTTGCTAAACCCGGTATCTACAAAGGAAGCGATCCCTGTCACAGTGTTTACCCTGACAAACTGATGCGACTGCGTCCTGACCACTCAAAGATGCTTCCAGACTTCCTTGTCTTCGCACTAGGTTCCCGAAGCGTTCGAGAACAGATCAAAGAGCTTGGAAAAACTACTGCGGGAAACATTGGCATCAGCGGGGGCAATGCAAAGTCTTTCCGAGTGCCAGTCCCTCCGCTTACCGAGCAACACCGAATCGTGGGCGAGTTGGACGCCTTGCAATCACGGGTGGATGCCCTGAAAAAGCTACAAGCCGCGACCATTGCCGAACTCGACGCCATGCTGCCTTCCGTCCTCGACAAAGCTTTTAAGGGAGACATCGGCGCCACAGGTCGGCGAAAGAAAATGTAGTAGAAATGAAGCCTGCGTGACCCCATGGAGCAGCAACTCGCGCAAGAAATAACGAAAAACCCTCTCGCTTTGTACGGCGCGCTCATTGCTACAGTCTCGCTACTTTTCTCTCTATTCTCCCTTTGGATGAGCTTCTGGGTGGCGCGACGAGATCGGGCGCGCATTGTGGTGACTGGACTATCGGGGTATAAAGTGACTCCGGGCGGACCCTATGACCCGACAAGGGACTACTTGATTATCACTGTGTCAAACGAGGGGCGCCGTCCAAGAATCATTTCGAAAGTGGGAGTGAGACTGAGAACTGGACCAAGCAAACATTTGATCTCAAGCGACGCGATACACAAAGGCCCGCAGGAAATAAAAGAAAGTGGCTCCTGTTTTTGGCTGATGCAGTATGGCGCACATCAGAACCTTGACCTCGATAATATTAAAGCCGTGTGGGCTTGTGATCAAACCAGCAAAATGTATTGGGGAACATTTCAGCGCCTCGATCAGCTTTAATTCCGTGGGCCAAACCGAGACTATCTTCGACGCGCTAGCGGTCCTTTGGGATGCGCTCGACAGATGCCGCAGCGTGGACATGCGTACAGCCCTGTCGCTACCGCCTGGATTTTCTCACCGGTTGCGCGGACGCGATGTGGCCCTTCGATCAGTTCCGCCGCGCGCTCACTTTTACGGATTTGGAAAACCGATGGCAGAACGTCAACGCCTCGCTGAATACTATCAGGCAGGGTCGGCTTTGCCTCCGCGCAATTAGGCGCTAAACGCTGAAGGAAAGCATGGTAGACACCAAGCCTCCAGCCGCTTTTCTCAGTCACTCAACCGAAAACAAAGCGACGGCCCGCCGACTCGCCGAAGATTTACGAGCGGCCGGTATCGATGTTTGGTACGCAGAGTGGGAACTGAAACCCGGAGATAGTCTCCGCCGAAAGGTCGAGGACGGGATACGCCGTGCGTCTCATTTTTTGGTCCTACTTAGTGACGCAAGCCTAAAATCCGAATGGGTCCAAACTGAGCTCGATGCGGGTATGGTCCGGCGGATCAAAGGATTTTGTCGGCTGATCCCAGTCCTTCACGGGATTACTGACGACCAGGTACCAGTCACTCTACAAGGAATTGTATGGGTAAGAACAGAACCCTACGAAGCAGAATTACGAAAGTTGATAAACATCTGCCATGAGGTGGACTCGAAACCTCCGCTCGGTTCTCCACCAAAGTGGGCTCAAGAAAGACCCTTGAAAAATCTCGGCGTCTCCATCCACGCGCAGCGCCTCGCTGCGCTAATAAACGAGCGTTCAGAGTGTGGTCTCACATTAGACCCTATGCTCACACCTGTAGAAGTCCAGTCGGCGCTTGATGTGAATGAAGATGAACTATCAGTAGCAGCCGATGAGCTTGAGGATCGCGGTTGGGTGAAGCTGCAGAAAACACTAGGAATGGGGAAAGTCGGCTTCTCGAGAGTTTCTCCTACTGAGCAGTTGTTTTTCGATACTGATCTTTCGTTGAAAGGATGGAAGACTGAGAACGACGCACGTGTCTTAGCGGCAACGGCCGTGAACACGCAAAAGGAGTCGGTATCGTTAGCAGAGCTCGATCAACTGCTTTCGTGGGGTCCACGCAGGCTCAATCCCGCGGCCGCTTACCTCGCAGTGTTTCAGTATGTCCAGGCAGCTGCTACGCTCAGCAGCCATCCATACGCTTACCATTGGTTCTTTATCACACCTAAAACGCGCCGGTTCGCCAGCGAAAAGTAACACAAGTTTACTTCTATCTGAGGTGGTAAGGTGCGCTACTCCCTCGATGGATGGACAGTCCTGAAGGACACCGATCTCTCACGTCGGTAACACGGGTTCGATTCCGGTCGGGACCTCGTGACCGGTACGGGGTCTGACTTCTACATCTCGATTGTTTTGCCTCTCCCGTTCGGAACCGTTAAGCCGGCCGATCGGCAAAAGCCCGTCGAGAATCTGTTCTTGATCTAGATCCTCTATCGCTGCTGTGATCGGCAAGATTGATTAGAAGAAAATGGCAGCCGGCTGACAATTTTCTTCGACAGGTGCCCCCTGGCCTATGGTAAGGTTGGGAGTATGGAGCATATTCTTGAGTTCATGCGAATCGTGTTTTCAAACACGTTGACCTACGTTGGAACGATGTTGACTATCACGCAATTTTTTCAGTCTTATTTAGAGAAGCGAATTGGCCAACTAACGCAGAGAGCCCTGTGGATCGTTGGGGGACTCTGCTTGTTGGTTGCATTCTATCAAGCATGGCTCGATGAACGTGTTGCCTTTGAAGGCAAAACGAGCGCGCTCCAAGTCGAAGAAAAAACTAGCGCCGCGCTGCGAACGCAAAATCAGGAAGTAGCAAGATTACGAGCAGAACTCGATCAACGTGAAAAGCGCAAGGCGATCCGGAACGAAATGAGCAGACTCTTAGATGAAGCAAACAAATTGAGACAGGCATTGCTTGTTAAAGAAGAAAAGCGGGACTTGGTGCCATCAATAAATGCTTGGGTTGACAACGCATATAAATACCTACGGTCAGTGGAGTCGTCATACGCCTCACGATTTAATACTTCCGCCTCAATTGCGATGTCTTACGGCGAGGTCCCGATATTTAATACCAACATGATAAATTTTCTCGATGCGAGAATTCGTACCTTATCGGTGATTTTGGGGGAACTCCGTGATTAGCGCCACTTTGGCTTGGCTACGGGGTCATCCGCAGGGTCTGGCTCTGCTTTCTTGACAATCTTCCTCCATGGCTAAGCGGCCGTTAAAACTCACTCTGAGATTTTCCTCTTTATGAACATATAAGGTGTTTAACCGGGTATTCCGCTGTCGGGTCTTCTACGGCAGATTCGTCTCTCCCATCAAAAACCGATCACACTCCCGCGCCGCTCCCCTGCCCTCGTTGATGGCCCAAACGACGAGGCTCTGGCCGCGCCGGCAGTCGCCGGCGGCTTGACAGTAAATCCCGGAGTCTCTAGTATTGAATTATATTACCTCCCCGTCATTGAGAGCATCAAGGGCGGGTGTATTAACTCCAAGGGGTTAGATTTCCTAACCCCTTGTTTCTTTTCTACTATTTGAAAATGCCTACGCTGGCGGCGCTAACGGAACCACTAATCTCCCGCCTCTGCTAAAAGTTCAGCAAGTCTCCGCGTAGGCTCGATAACGGTTCTAATGTACTTGGCCCGCTGTTTTGCCCGTGCAGATTGCCGTTTTTTTGCTCGCTTTTTAGTCTTCATTGACACTGATCGAGTACCTAGAGCACTTACTAAGGCCTGTGTGTACGGCGCAACGCGTTATCGACGCCCCAGACGACGGCGCCGCGGCTGGCGATGAATAGAAACACGAAGCAATAGAAGACCGCGAGCTCTCCGGTATTTACAATAGGCCAGAAGTCTTTTGGAAAATGACCGAGAAAATAAGCAAAGGCCATTTCGCCGCTGGCGATAAACGCTGCATAGCCCGTCAGGAGCCCCAGCGCGATGAGAATGCCACAAAAAAACTCGATGCTACCGGCGAACCACATCTGGGAGAAAAGCGTCGCCGGCTCTCCGGCTCCACCCATGCCGCCGAAAAAGCCGAAGAACTTCTTCGCCCCGTTACAAGCGAACAACAATCCCACGACGATCCGCATGAGCGCGTAGAGATACTCAGAGTATTTTCCAAGAAATCTCTCCATGATCATCCTCCTTTGCTAAGGCAAATTCGTCTCCCCCATCAAAAACCGATCGCACTCCCGCGCCGCTCCCCTGCCCTCGTTGATCGCCCAAACGATGAGACTCTGGCCGCGGCGGCAGTCGCCGGCGGCGAAAACTCCGGGAACGTTGGTTGCAAATTTGCCGTGCTCGGCCTTGGCGTTCGATCGCGGATCGCGCTCGACGCCCAGATCGGCGAGAATTTTTTCTTCCGGCCCGAGAAAGCCCATGGCCAGCAGCACGAGATCGGCGGGAAAAACCTTTTCCGTTCCCGGGACGTTCTTTGGAATGAACGCGCTGCTGTCGTTCTTCGTCCACTCGACGCACACGGCGTGAAGTTCTTGAACGCGGCCGTCGCCGTTGCCGATAAGCTTTTGCGGCGACATCAAGTAGCTGCGTGGATCGTCGCCGAAGCGCGCCTTCGCCTCTTTCTGACCGTAGTCCAGAAGATATATCTTCGGCCATTCCGGCCACGGATTGTCGGGCTGGCGCGTGTCGGGCGGGCGCGACAGGATTTCGAGCTGCACCAGACTCTTGCACTTATGGCGCATCGCGGTGCCGACGCAGTCCGTGCCGGTGTCGCCGCCGCCGACGACGATGACGTGCTTGTCCTTCGCCGAGATGTAGTTTCCGTCCTTGAGATTGGAATCGAGCAGTGACTTCGTGTTGGCCTGGAGAAACTCCATCGCGAAGTGAACGCCTTCGAGGTCGCGCCCCGGAACCGGCAAGTCGCGCGGCTTGGTCGCGCCCATGCAGAGCACGATCGCGTCGAATTCCTCCTGCAGCTTCTTCGCTGGGAGATCGACGCCGACGGCCGTGTTCGTGACGAACTTGACGCCCTCTTCCGCCATGAGATCGACGCGCCGCTGGACGATCGACTTGTCGAGCTTCATGTTCGGGATGCCGTACATCAGCAGCCCGCCGATGCGGTCGTCGCGCTCGTAGACCGTCACCAAGTGACCGGCGTGATTCAACTGCGCGGCGCAGGCGAGGCCCGCCGGGCCGGACCCGACCACAGCGACTTTCTTCCCCGTGCGTTTCTCCGGAGGATCGGCCGTGACCCAGCCCTGCGCGAAGCCGTTGTCGATGATCGCGGCCTCTATGTTCTTGATCGTGACCGGCAGCTCGTTGATGCCCAGCACGCACGAGCCTTCGCACGGCGCGGGACAGACGCGCCCGGTGAATTCGGGAAAATTGTTGGTCTTGTGCAGCCGCTCCAGCGCCT